>NZ_CP040812.1:3109773-3420750 GCF_006159205.1 Antarcticibacterium flavum
GCTATATATTCTTTATAGGTGTAATTATAATCATAAGTATTGAACCCCAGGAAATATCCCCAGGACCACCTTTTATTGTCAATATCCGGTTGATTTAACAAGCGTTCCCCGGAAAAAAGCTGGGCATTACCCTGGAAATAACAGAATAATAAAGCTGTTAGGACAAAATATTTTTTCATACTATTCTTTAGAAGCTGTATAAATGGTCGCAACACCAAAAGTTTGAGGCTTATCCTCCACATTAGTAAACCCAATTTTCTTTAAAATATTGTTGAACCTCTTTCCATAGGGAAAGGAGGCAGCGCTTTCACTAAGATAGGAGTAAGCTACTTTATCTTTGGAAAAGAGTTTACCTATAATGGGAAGCAGCACTTTTGTATGGAAATAATACCCCTGGCGAAAGGGGAATTTCGTTGGAACAGATGTTTCCAGTACTACAAATATTCCGTTTGGTTTTAATACCCTGAGGATTTCAGATAATCCTTTTTCCAGGTGTTCAAAATTACGAACCCCAAAGGCAACTGTTATGGCATCAAAGGTATTATCTTCAAAGGGCAGGGCTTCACCATCTGCCTGCACCATCTCAATCTTTTCTGAAAGATTTTTTGCGGCTATCTTCTTTCGACCTACCTCCAGCATCCCCTCAGAAATATCCAGACCTACAATTCTTTTTGCTGAAGTATTTGCCATGCTTATAGCAAGGTCACCGGTGCCTGTGGCAATATCCAGAACAGTCCTGGGTGCAGTAGCTGCAACATGTTCTATTACTTTTTTACGCCACTTAACATCAATCCCAAAAGAGATCACCCTGTTGAGTCCGTCATAATTTCCGGAGATCTTGTCAAACATTTGTTCCACCTGCTCCTTTTTATTGAGTTGGGAATCTTTATAGGGTGTTACTTTCTTTTCCATCTGCAAAATTTGGTTCAAAGATAAGAGATATGTAATAATTGTGTTTACCGGATCCAAACTTTATTAAAAATGAGGAATTTCTGAATTGCATTAAAATAATGTACCTTTGAAAACTCTTTCAATTTGAACGCTTTATATGAAGATAATAATCGCCGGTGCTGGTGAAGTTGGCTTTCATTTGGCTAAATTACTTTCCTTTGAATCACAGGATATAACCTTAATAGACAATAACCGGGATAATCTAATTTATGCAGATACCCACCTGGATATTCGTACTATTAAAGGGGATGCAACTTCTATTGCAATCCTTAAGGATGCCCATGTGAAGCATGTGGATCTGGTTATTGGGGTCACCTCCAGTGAATCCACCAATATTACAGTTTGTGTACTAGCCAAACAACTGGGAGCAAAGAGGACCATCGCGCGTATTTCTAATACAGAATTTCTTGAAAATAAGGATGAGATAGGTTTTAAGCAGTTTGGAATTGACGAGTTGATCTCTCCTGAAGCCCTGGCAGCAAGGGAAATTGCCCTGCTCCTTAACCAGTCTGCCTTTAATGACAGTTATGAATTTGAGGATGGGGCGCTCACAATGATTGGATTGGATCTTTCAAGAACAGCAACCTTCGTGGGGAAAACGGTAAAAGAGGCTGCGAGGATCTTCCCGAAGTTGCATTTTGTACCCATAGCCATCCAAAGGTTTGGGACCCAATATACCCTCATACCTCGTGGGGATACCCAATTCAAGGAGGGGGACCAGGTTTATTTCATCACCGTGAGCAGTGGGGTGGAAGAGCTTTATAAACTTACCGGAAAAGTAAAACACACCATAAAGAATATTATGATCCTGGGGGGAAGCAAAATTGGTAAAAAAACAGCTCGCGACCTTTGCAGGAATAATTTCAATGTAAAACTTATTGAAAGTAACAGGGAGAAAGCCTTTGATCTAGCTGATGAGTTACCGCAAACCCTGGTAATAAATAGTGATGGCCGAAATGTAGAGCTGCTTGAAGAGGAGAATATACACGATATGGATGCATTCATTGCTGTTACCGGTAATTCTGAAACAAACATAATGTCCTGCCTGGTAGCCAAGTCCAAGAGTGTAAAAAAAACTATCGCCCTGGTGGAGAATATGGATTACTTTCAATTAAGCCATTCCATAGGAATTGATACGCTTATCAATAAAAAACTGCTGGCTGCCAATAATATCTTCAGGTATATAAGAAAGGGAGAGGTGGTTGCGATGACCAAGCTCAATAATATGAATGCAGAGTTGCTGGAGTTTATTGTTAAACCAACTTCGCAGGTTACCAATAAGAAGATAAAAGATCTGGATTTTCCCCGGTCGGCTATTATTGGAGGTATTATCAGGAATGGAGAGGGTTTAATAGCCCTGGGGGATTTTATGATAAGGGCAGGGGACCGGATTGTGGTTTGTTGCCTGCCGCGTTCTATAAATAAAGTTGAAAGACTTTTTCTCTAATGCCTAGAATGAATTTCAAGCTTATACTCCATATAATGGGATTGCTCCTGTTATTTAATGGAGGGTTTATGCTTGCGGCAGTCCTGGTAAGCTGGTATTATAAAGATGGCGTGACCCTGCAAATCCTTTCCTCGTCCCTTATTGCCACGATTTCCGGGATACTGTTAATGTATTTCACAAGAAGTCACCGCCGGGAATTAAAGAAGCGGGAAGGCTATATTATAGTAAGTTTGGGATGGGTCTTTATCTCTCTTAGTGGTACACTTCCTTACTTTATTACTGAAGCTATTCCAACTTTTACAAACGCATTTTTTGAAACCATTTCCGGTTATACCACTACCGGGGCATCAATTTTAAATGATATCGAAGTAATGCCCAGGAGCATCCTCTTCTGGCGAAGTCTTACTCACTGGATTGGGGGGATGGGTATTATTGTACTCACCATAGCAATCCTGCCTTTGCTGGGAATTGGGGGGATGCAGCTTTTTGCAGCTGAAGCCCCGGGACCAAACACAGATAAATTAAAACCCCGGATAGCTGATACTGCTAAAAGGTTATGGCTTATCTATATCTCATACACCGTGGCACAATCAATCCTCTTATGGGTAGCAGGAATGGGCATTTTTGATGCGGTAAATCATGCGATGAGCACTATAGCCACCGGAGGATTTTCTACGAAAAATGTAAGCCTGGCCTATTGGAATGATCAGCCGGTTATTCAATATATCACCATATTATTCATGTTTTTAGCAGGGACCAATTTCGTGTTGAGCTACTTTAGTTTTAAAGGCAGGGTTCAGAAGGTTTTGGTAGATACTGAGTTTAAATGGTATTTTATTTTTATAGCATCTTTTACGGCAGTAGTGGCCTTGATAATATACTTTCAGGCTAATGTGCGCCTCTCTGCCATAGAGCATCCAATGCTTTATGGGGAAGCAGAGAGTGCCTTTAGGCACGCCCTCTTCCAGGTTGTCTCCATTATTTCCACAACTGGATTTATTACCGCAGACTATACGATGTGGACTCCCTTCCTGAGCGTCTTTTTCTTCGGATTGTTTTTCCTGGGAGGATCTGCAGGTTCTACAGCCGGTGGGGTAAAGGTGATGAGGCATGTTATCATGATAAGGAATGGAGTAACCGAATTTAGAAGAACCCTGCATCCAAATGCGGTTCTCCCTGTACGGTATAATGGGAAAGCCATAAGTAAAGAGATCGTTTTTAATATTCTTGGGTTCTTTATTCTTTATATGTTGTCTTTTATTATTGGCTCCCTGGTATTTGGATTTATCGGGCTGGATTATGTCACTTCCATAGGAGCTTCTGCCTCTTCCCTGGCCAATATTGGTCCTGCCTTTGGCAGCCTGGGGCCTATTAATAATTATGATATCCTTCCAGATGCCGGTAAATGGTGGGCTGCATTCCTAATGTTGATTGGCAGGCTCGAACTTTTTACTGTTTTGATCCTTTTTACACCATTTTTCTGGCGTAACAGATAAAAAAAATGAGCCCGGAGGCTCATTTATAAATTTATGATTTCAAATATTTTCTAGGAGCTCACAGCAGCCTTTATCCTTTTCATAGCTTCCTCTATTTGTGCCTCACTTGCGGCATAGGAGAACCTAATACAGTCTGGATTGCCAAAGGCATCCCCGGTAACTGTAGCCACAAGGGCTTCTTCAAGTAGGAACATAGAAAAATCTGTAGCATCCTTAATATGATGTCCTTTTAAGGTTTTCCCGAAGAAGTAAGAAACATCCGGGAAAACATAAAAGGCTCCATCTGGTTCTGTGGTCTTGAATCCCTCTATCTCGTCAAGGAGGGAGATGATCAATTTCCTGCGCTCTTTAAAAGTGTCCACCATATATTTTATGCTGCTCACAGGTGCTTGCAGGGCTGTTATTACTGCTCTTTGGGCGATACAGTTGGCGCCACTGGTAATTTGCCCCTGCATCTTGTTGCAGGCCCGGGCTATCCACTCTGGTGCTCCAATATAGCCAATACGCCAGCCAGTCATAGCAAAAGCTTTGGAAACCCCGTTTACCGTTACAACGCGGTCATACATGTCATCAAATTCTGCCATAGAGGCATGCTCACCAACGAAGTTAATATGTTCGTAGATCTCATCGCTTAGCACGATAATATCGGGATATTTTGCAAGAACATCTGCAAGGGCACGCAATTCTTCCCTGCTGTAAACCATCCCGCTGGGATTGGAGGGGGAGCTGTACCAAATCATTCTTGTCTTTGGTGTAATTGCATCTTCCAGTTGTTGTGGGGTGATCTTAAAGTCACTTTCAACAGTAGTGGGGATCTCTACAGGTACACCTTCTGCCAGTTTAACAATTTCAGCATAACTTACCCAGTAAGGGCAGGGTAAAATAACCTCATCCCCGGGATTTAGAATTACCATCGCGGTATTTGCAAGCGATTGTTTGGCGCCGGTGGAAACAACGATCTGGGCCCTGTTGTAGGTAAGGTTATTATCCCTTTTAAACTTATTGATTATCGCATCCTTCAACTCCACATATCCATCAACCGGGGTATAGGAATTGTAATTATCCTTAATGGCCTGGATGGCTGCTTCCTTAATGAAATCTGGCGTATTAAAGTCCGGTTCTCCAAGGCTAAGGCCAATAATATCTTTTCCTTCTTCTCTTAATTCCCTTGTTTTTGCCGCCATGGCCAATGTTTGGGAAGTAGCGAGATTGTTGATCCTGTCAGATAATTTTTGTTGCATAGAAATAGTTGGTTATAATAAGACTTAAGCTGTAATTGCGGGTTTTCTCCCCATTTCCTTTAGGTGGGTGAAATGGGCAATGATCGCGGCCCTGGTGGTTTTGTATTCATTGTACGGCAGGTTGCATTCTGCAGCAGTTTGCTTTACGATCTTTGCGATCCTGGAATAATGAATATGACTTATATTCGGAAAAATATGATGCTCTACCTGGTGGTTAAGACCTCCGGTAAACCAGTTGACGATCTTGTTATTCGTCGCAAAATTCACTGTAGTGTACAATTGGTGGATGGCCCAGGTGTTTTTCATAGATCCTGTCTCATCCGGCAGGGGCATCTCTGTTTGTTTTACCACGTGTGCCAACTGGAAAACTATACTTAATATAAGCCCTGCAGTATAATGCATTATAAAGAATCCAATAAGGATCTTCCACCAGGAAATTGATAAAATAAGCATTGGGATCACGATCCATATGCTTACATAAATAAGCTTGGTAATTGCAATTATGCTCCATTGCTTCACAGGTGAGGGGAGTTTACCATAAGAAAGCTTACGGGCAAGATATCTCTTAGTTTGTTTAAAATCTGTAGTCAGCGCCCAGTTAAAAGTAAGGAGGCCATAGAGGAAAACAGAATAATATTGTTGGAATCGGTGGAATTTTGCCCATTTGGCGTGTTCAGAAAAACGTATTATACGCCCGGCATCCAGGTCTTCATCGTGACCGTGAATATTGGTATAGGTATGGTGAAGCACATTATGCTGTACCTGCCAGTTATAAACATTGCCGGCCAGTACATATATGGTACCACCCATAAAATTGTTTACCCATTTTTTACTGGAATAAGAACCATGGTTTCCATCATGCATTATATTCATACCTACTCCGGCCATACCAGCACCCATAACAATGGTGAGCAGGAGCATCCACCATTGTGAGATGTCAAGGCTTAGGATCAAGAAATATGGTGCAAGAAATAAGGAAAACATCACTACGGCCTTAAGGTGTAGCTTCCAGTTTCCTGTCTTTGCGATGTTATTGTCTTTAAAATAGCTATTAACTCTTTTGTTGAGAGTGCGGAAGAATTTTTGAGAATCAATTCTGGAAAAGCGTATTGCGTCGTTATTCAAATTCATCATGAGGGTATTATTAATCAAAGGTAAAACATTAATTGTGCCGACACCAGATTCTATTAAAAATTAACCTGTCTTTTTCCTTACTTTTGCCTGCAAATAAGATATTTTGGAATTAATAGAAAAATACTTCTCTCATCTTACTGCACTTCAAAAGGATCAGTTCAGCAGGCTGCAGGAGCTTTATAAGGACTGGAATTTAAAGATCAACGTGGTTTCCCGTAAGGATATTGATGAGTTGTATCTAAGACATGTTTTGCACTCCCTGGGAATTTCAAAGGTGCAGGAATTCCTTGAAGGCACTAATATTCTGGATGTTGGTACCGGGGGTGGGTTTCCGGGAATTCCGCTTGCTATTTTATACCCGGAGACGAATTTCCACCTGGTAGATTCAATTGGCAAGAAGATCAAAGTAGTAGATGAGGTGGTGGCAGGGCTGGAACTTAAGAATGTTAAAACTACAAATTCCCGGGTAGAGGAGATCCCCGGGGAATATGATTTCATAGTAAGCAGGGCAGTGGCAGCTATGCCAACTTTTGTTCACTGGGTTAAGGGCAAGATCGCAAAGTCTAGCAGGCATGAACTAAAGAACGGGATCTTATATTTAAAAGGAGGGGATCTTACAGAAGAGCTGCGGCCTTACCGCAATGCTCAAATTTATCCTCTTTCCAATTTCTTTGATGAAGAATTCTTTGAAACCAAGAAGGTGGTTTATCTCCCTGTAAAGTACAGGGGATAAGGCCTTTAGCATCAAGTTGATCATTTCAGGTTTTTAATAGAACTACAACAAATTATTATTATTCATTTAACTGTAAATGAGACGGCTACTCTTTAGCTTTGGGTATAACCTAATTAAAAGAAAAGAGTGATGAAGAACCTGAAAGATTTATTTGAACACCAATTGAAAGACCTGTACAGTGCAGAAAGCCAATTGATCAAAGCCTTACCGAAGATGCAGAAAAAGGCAAATGATGAAAAACTAAAAAAAGCTATTGAAAAGCACCTTGAGGAAACCAGGGAACAAAAAGAACGTATCAAGGAAGTATGCGAGGAACTGGGAATTAAGCCTACAGGAGAGGAGTGTAAAGCAATGAAAGGCCTTATTGAAGAGGCAGAACATTTCCTCGAAGAAGATGCTGAAAAGGAAGTTCGTGATGCCGGAATAATTGCAGAGGCCCAGCGGGTAGAGCATTATGAGATATCAGGTTATGGAACCGCTGTGAGATATGCTAAGGAATTAGGCTATGATGACATCGCCAAAAAACTTCAAAAGACCCTGGATGAGGAATATAAAACTGATGAGAACCTCACAAAGATGGCAGAATCCCGTCTAAATAAAAAAGCCAAATAGATCTTTTCTAATTTTTAATATTTAAAACACCTGAAGTTTTTTCAGGTGTTTTTTTTTTGCGCCAAAATTTATTTGTGAAAATTTAAAATTGAGTTTAGTTTTAATAAAACTTATGTCTACCTACTGGCTGCTATAGCTAATAAACACTGTGCTCCACAACTTGTTATTTAAAATCTAAAGCAAAGTTAAATAAGTTAAATCCCGTGTTTTTAAGTGAGTTAGGGGTTAAATTGTATAAGTTATAAATCAAACAGGAAAGGAGGATGAAAAATGGGGTACAGGGAAAAAACCATTGAGCATTTATACAGGATATTGGCTAAAAATTATCAGGATGGCAGAGTGTATAAAAATGCTGCTGAGAATTCCAGGAAATTACATCACAAGAATTTTTTTCAAAAACTTGCATTGCAGAAAAAATCATTTTGCAAGAGAATAAAAAAAGAAATTGAAAAACTGCAGCAGGAAATACATTTTTTAGGAGAAGAGGCCCCGGTTAGAAATAACTGGAAAGATAAGAACTCCCCCATACTACCGGTCTTTCGGTCTGAGCTTGATGGGTTAATTAAGGAATGTTATAGGAGAGAGAAGCAAAATGTTGGAATGTATAATAACATGCTTTCAAAAATAAGCATGGGCCAGATACGGGAAATGTTGCTTTTTCAGAAGCATTCACTTCAGCTTATAATAAATGAGATCGAAGCCCTGGGGCTACGTATATACGATGAGAAGGATGAAAACTTCCGGTATGACCTGGGTTCCCGAAGGGTGAAATAATGCTATAAATAAAGATAAACCTGAAAATGAATTTTTCAGGTTTTTTTGTTGAATTAAAATCAGAAAATATGTTTACACAATCAATTTGGAATGCCTACGGGGTACAGCAGGACTTTTTTGAGCTTAAGAAAGATATCGAGGTAGAGGTGGCCATAGTAGGAGGGGGGATAACCGGTATTACCACGGCTATGCTGCTTAAGGAACAGGGCCGGGAAGTTGCCGTTTTTGAAGCAAGGGAAGTGGGTAAAGGAACTTCCTCCCACAGTACAGGGAATCTCTACTCAATAACAGACGAGCTTTTAAGTCCGCTTAAATCAAAGTATGATATAGATACCGTACGGGAAGTAGTAGAGGCCAGAAAAAGTGCCGCCGGCCTAATTGAGCAGAGCATTGTAAAATATAAAATTGATTGTGATTATAAAAAGCAGCCGCTGTATTTATTCAATACAGATGATAAGAAAGATATTGGACAGGAGCGGGAGATTGCCCGCGATGCCGGTTTGGAAATATTAAGTCTGCCGGATGATTTTCCGGTAGAAGCAAAAGAAGGTTTTAGTATCCAGGGCCAGGCGCAGTTTAATCCGTTGCTTTACATCCAGGGACTGGCTGCCGAGATCGAGGGTGGAAATTGTAATATTTATGAAAATACCAGGGTTAGGAAAATTGAAGAAAAGGAGGGGCATTACCTGCTTCATACCACTTCAGGAGTTGTAAGGGCAAAATATGTTGTACAGGCAACGCATACACCTAAAGGTGTAGAACTACAATATCATACCGTCCTTGGCCCGTACCGGGAATATGGTATCGCCGCAAAGCTTGACAATGATAATTATCCGGAAGGTATTTTTTGGGGTTACTTCAATGGCGATAAATATTCCTTTAGGTCTTATACCCGCAATGGGGAAAGTTACCTTCTGTGTGTAGGCAGGCCGCATAAGGTAGGCCAGGCGGTAGATAACAGGGAGCATATAAAGGAGCTCACAAGCTTTGCCCAAAACCACTTTGCCATAAAAGAGATCATTTGTAAATGGGGAGGTCAAAATTATAAACCTGCAGATCTTCTGCCATATATAGGAAGAAAAACATCCAATTCCAAGGAGCTTTTAGCTACCGGTTTTTCTACAGATGGCCTTGTGTACGGTACCCTTTCAGCAATAATAAATACAGATATTATTGTAGGGAAAGAAAACCGATGGGAGGAAATGTTCAAAGCTTCGCGCCACCAACCGGGTAAGGCGGCCGGGAAGTTTGCGAAGGAGAATTTGGACGTGGCCTCACAAATGTTGAAGGATTGGCTTTTCAAAGGAGAAGATGCAGAGTTAAGCTCTATTCAACCAGGCGAGTCCAAAGTACTTGTAAGGGATAATAAGAAAGTAGCAGTACATAGAACCACTTCAGGAGAGCTGAAAGCATTTTCAGCAGTATGTACCCATATGGGGTGTGTAGTTAACTGGAACAATGCAGAAAAGTCCTGGGACTGTCCTTGTCATGGGACCAGATTTGATATGGATGGCGAGGTGCTGGAGGGGCCGGCATTTGAGCCATTGCCCCGAATAAAAGAATAGTTTTTTAAAAAAATTGGAAAGGGAGATGCAGCAAAGTGAAGATCGGTTCACAGTGGAAAAGGGAAAGAGGTTAGGAACGATATATATTACTATACCAATCAAATAGTAAATATTATTATGATAGGGGAACCCGCCGGCGAAAGCCGGGTCCTGGTAGATGCCGGTATGGCCAAAAGTGGGGAGGGGATTATAAAGGTGGCAGAAAAGAGGTTCGGAAAGGGAAATAAACCTGCAGCCATCATTTTAACCCTTGGGCATTTTGACCACGTGGGAGGGCTGGTGTATTTCCTGGGTGAATGATCTATAGATATTTCCGGGGTTTTACAGGAATTACCCAAAGATAATACAGTTCACAGGCTTCCTGAATGGCAATGGATCCACGTGCCGGGACATGCTCCCGGGCAGGTTGCTTTATATAATCAGGCGGCAAAGATTTAGAATAAAAAAAAGGGGCAGCCTTCGTTGGATGCCCCTTTCTTATTCCTGTTTGGCGAGGGTTAGTTATTGATAATGATCTTCTTCTGCACCAAACCTCTTTCCGTGTAAAGTTTTACGGTATACACAGCTGAATTATAGCTGCGTATTGGTAATCTCGTCTCCTTTTGAACCGGAAGGTTATAGAATTCTTCGATCACCTGTCCTGAAAGGCTATAAAGAAGGACGCTTTCAATTTTCAGAAGATCCGGGTTCTTTAAGACCAACTCCTGGTTGGTAGAGAGATAGAAAATATCCACCTTTCCATAATCTTTTTCAGGATCCAGTTTTTCGGGTTCTGTTTGATCCGGATTTTCGCCGCTACCAGGTTTGTCGGTTTCTTCTTCTTCCTCTTCCTCTTCATTCTCCTCGCCTTCATCTGGTAATTCTTGTTCCGTTTTAATTTGGAAGACTATAGCAAACCTATCAGAATAATATCCGGGTTCTATTTCAATTTCATAATTTCCTCCTCTTAGGTCAGAATATATGTCGCCTTCTTTGTCATATAAGAAAATGTCAAAATCATCTTCTATATTTTCAAGTTTATTGATGCTAATGGAAATGTCACCTTTTTCCTGAGTGTAAATCCCAAGAGGTAAGATTCTGTCCGGGTTAAAGTCCGGCACTCCCTGGATTACGAACTCCCTTTTTCCAATCATCCAGAACATATCCTCCGGCGAATTATCATTGAGGGGTGCGTCATAGCCCAGGTCAAAACCGTCTGTGGTATTAGGATCTACCCCTACCAGAATTTGCCTGTTAAATTTCATTGGGGACTTAAAGTCCAAACGTATTTTTGAACGGTCATCTGTTTTTTCTGATGACTTTGAATTCTGTTCCGGCCTTAAGAACAGGGCATTTCCTGTATTGCCGGTGCTTTCACGAACAAATGCCCGCTGGCTGTTCTTGAATTTCACATCCCCTCCATGAATTGTAATATTGCCTGCAATCTCCTCATCAAGTGTAGTATTAATAAAGAAGCCCTGGGCAACAGGAATATACCTTCCCGGGATCTTGTTGCTCTTTTGATCGTTGGCATTCACTCTTTGATCATTGGAAATTGCCGGTACCCCGTCTAGAAGATTCCTGGTAGCGTAACCCCCAATGTACTCCAGAAGTATATGAGATTTTCCCGCGAAATGATCCCAGAAATAGACTGCACCGTTGAATACATTCTTATCATTCTTTCCGCCGGTAACATCCTTCAGGTTTTCCAGGATAAATGCATTCACATCTATGGCAGATGGGTATGGATTTCCTAAAAGGTAATTTTGATCTGTTCCAATTGTGAGGGCTATCGTTCCATTATTTGGTTTTCCTTTAAAGACATAATTCTGCCTGTCCTCTATAGCAGCATTCCCGGCAGTACCTTTCATGGTATAGCCTTCACCTGCAAGGAGAGTTCCTGTGCTTCCAATGTGCACCCACTCGCTATATACGTTGGCAGTTCCCCTAAATTTGTGTAACCAGTAATTGGAAATCTTTCTTGGGGTTGCAGGAGCACCATCTGCAAACTCATGCCAGGCACCAAAACTTAGCGGCTTTCCGTAATTAGATGTGGAAGAACCATCCATCATTACTCCTCCAATAGTGTAAGTGGAATTATTCGCCGCATCCTGGAGGGATACAGGTGAAGACCAGTAGTTATAGTTGAAACTATTGGCAGTACCCTGTTGGGCCCGTACGATATACCCCTTACTTAACTCTTCCAGGACACTTGTAATACTTTGCGGAAATTCTACTGTGGCATCGGTTATCTCAGCCGTAGTCTTTATATCGGTTTGGATAAGTTGTGATTCCCCTACCAGGTTAATATTTCCATTGAGCTTCAGGTAATGGGAAACCCTTAATGCCTGCCCGGAATTTTGCCAGTCTTCAGTATCACTTGGATTTGCAATTTTTAAGGTCCCACCTTCAGAAAGCAGTCCCAAAACATTGATGTCGTGTCCTCCTGAAGTGATATCATGGTTGATCTTTGCAATGTTCCAAAGGATGGGAGCTCCATTTATTCCAACATCATTAGGATATGTCCACCATTTTTTAAGGTCTTGGTTTCCGGAATTGATATCCCACGTAGCATTAGATTTCCACGGGCCCTCGCTGTCCGATTCATAAGGTAATGGAGCTGAATTCTTTTGTAGAGTTGTAATATTAATAAGCTTCCCCTTAATATCTCCTGTTCTTTCTCCAATTACATAACCGTTTTCCACTTTATTCATGTGATAATAGCCTAAAAGATTGCTCCAGCTTAACATAATATCATCCTCGGGATTATCATTATCTTTGTTGTTTTCTCGAATGTCAATGGGAATCTCCACTCCTCTTACGTTTCCATTATTATTCGTCAACCTTTGATTCATCATAAAGCGCAACTGTTCTGCAGTTAGCGCTGTTTTCCATAGTCTTACTTCTTCTATCCATCCATGGAAATAATTTATTGGAACTAAGGGAGTTGAATTTTTATACATGGCTCCAATGACAAATGGAGATGCTACAGGTATTGAGCTGCTCACTCCAGAACTATTTAGTTCTATACCATCAACATACAATTTAGCATTTGTCCCGTCAAAAGTACCGGCTATATGGTACCAGCGGTTGGTTTGTATTTTATGGGTAGTGTTTAGTGTAGTTCCATTGATACGGAATGTTGGTACCCCATTATTCACTATAATATCATACCCGCCAGAATTTAAATTCTCGGAATCTCTTTTTGAGAGTATGGTTTTTACACCATTAATACTATGGGGTTTAACCCATGCTTCTACAGTAAAAGCTCCATTGAGATTATAATTATTTTCAAAAGTAATGTGATCATCAACTCCATCAAAATCCAGTGTGCTACAAGCTTCAGGGAAAATTACGATTAGTTCGTCACTGTTTACGCAGCCATCCGAATTGGTTATGGTCCAAAGTAGTTTGTAAGTAGTTGATGCATCTCCTGTGAACTGGCTAGAGGGATCTGAAGTATCTGAAAGATTTCCGTTTTCACCTTCAACAATAGTCCAAACCCCAGTCTCTCCTTGAGCCACTGGCTCTGCTGCTAATCTCGTAGATAAAATACCGCATTGATCAAAAACTATGTCTTCCCCGGCATTAATATTAATAGGATCAGGATTGATAATTGTAATGGAAACAGCAGTAGAAGAACAACCATTTGCAATACTAACCGTAAAAGAATAATTTCCTGCTGATAAACCTTCAGCGAGAAAGGTAATATTTTCTGAATTTTCCAATCGTTGAATTTCATTTCCATTAGAATCTGTCACAAAATAAGTATAATCAGGAGAGGTCACCTCGGGAATAAATCCCCCAGCCACGGTTATACTGGCATTTCCATCTTCGCCTCCAAAACAAATAGGATGACTTAAGGTGGTTTCAATTATTTCAAGAGGAGTGGGTTGCAGTAAGATCATGCTCTCCTGGGCAGAACACCCATTAGCATCTGTTACAATTACAGAATATTCACCTTCGCTTAATCCCGTTGCAGTTTGTGTGGTTTGGCCGTTGCTCCAAAGGTATGTAAACGGCGCTGTCCCGGTATTTTCTGTGTGGTTTATGCGTATGGTACCATCATTACTTTCAAAACAGGAAAGATCTGTTTTCTCAAGGGTTATTACTGGTGAGGAGTTTATTTGAATCGTAATCTCATCTGAAATTTGCGGACATGGGTTATCATCTTGTGGAAGATCTGATGTTAAAGTTAAAGTGACGAATCCACGAATTATTTCCTCGGAGCTCGGAGTGTATACGGCATTAAGCGCCGCATTATGGGGTGCAAAGGAACCTGTTCCTCCAATCCAGGTTCCCGATGTTACAGATCCTGTAATTACTCCTTGTAATTCTATTTCACCAGCCTCAGCACAAATTGAAAAATCTTCTCCAGCATTTATGATACTTTCTGAAAATATAGTTACTGCTGTGGTTCCGATGGTAGGATCACAACCATAGGCATCGGTTACGGTTAGTGTATAAATTCCGGAGTCTTCTTCATTAACATTTTCTATAATAGGATTTTCTTCTGTAGATACTACTTCCCCATTTCCATTTGTCCAGGTAAATTGTATTGGTTGCCGCCCCCTGTAATATTTGCATATAATTCTAAAGTTCCTCCACTACAGTGAGGTGAATTACTATCAGGATCTATGGAAAATACAATAGGCTCCAGGGTTCCAAATGATATATCATCTAGGCCGAAATCGTTTCCATCTCTTATAGTTTCTAAATTTATAATTTCAAGTACAGCCGAGGTTGCATTTCCAGAATTCCAAAAAGGGTTGCTGTAAAATTTAACCCATTCGCCGACAGGCCTTCCCCGAAGATCGGCAATAGAACCAGTGGCTTGACCATTAACACGGAATTGTAATCTTGCAGGGGTTTTTGGGTTAACATTCATCCCCCAGGCATTAAAATAATAATTGGTATTGGGCTGGATATTTTCAATGGTTTGTCTCCAGATCACCTTTCCTGTGCCGGGAGCTCCATTTATAATCATAAATCTACCATTGCCAGTTGTATGATCTTTTCCATTAAAATCATTATGATAAGCCCTCGCATCTCTATCTACAGCAAAATCACCTTCCGGATATAGATCACCCGAACCTGTCCTGTTTCTATATTCCGTATAAAATCCTGAAGCACCGGCTTCAAAATCTCCATTAACAATTAATTCATCTGAAATATTTATGGAACCTGATCCTGTACAACCAAACTCATCAATAACGGTAAGAGAGTAGGTTGACGCAATTTCTACTTCCAATTTTCTTCCTCTGCCCAAAATCTCACCCCCAGACTCCCACATATAGGAAACATATTCATTATCGGATATCAATTCAATAAATCTTGAATCTCCACAATAATTAGGGGTAATTGTCACCGCTGGAGGTTGCCTTACAATTACTTTAACTGAATCACTACCAGGACATCCAGTTCCTGGATCAGTATAAGTGGCTGTATAAACGGTAGTTTGGGAAGGTGAAATATTTGTAGGATTTATTTCAGTAGAGGTCCATTCACTAACGTCAGCCGTCCATTCAACTTCTGGTGCCGCAGTTCCGGTTCCGGTAATAGAAAAATTATCAATTGCCCAATACCAATCATTATTTGCATTGTGGTATCTAAATCTAATTTGAACATTTCTGAATCCAATTAAATTATTAATGGAATAGGTCCTTTTCATAAAATTATTCGCCTCACCATCACTAGATCTAAAATCATCTAATTCCAGCCATCCATTCCAGGTTCCACTATTTCTTTGTGTTCTAAATTCTAAATAACCCCTGTCATCAAGAGTTCCTCCGCCTCCGTCCTTATAAACATGCCAAAAACTTAATTCGAGGGAATTATAATTCTGGGTATTAAATGTTGGACTAACTAAATTTACATTACTAAAAGTTCCAGAGCTTGTATTACTGTTTACTAGAAAAAATTGAGAATTGTCATTTGATTGAAAATATGTAGTCTGTGGTTGGCAGCCAAAAAAAAGCTGTAACAAAGTACAAGTTGTAGCGGAAGCAACTTCTTCTTGGCTATTACCTAAACGCCAACGTCTATTGCTGTATTGTTGTTCTGTAGTCCAGCCATGACTGTTATTGTTGAAATTTGAATTTATTAGAACGGATGGGACATTGGATTCATTAGGAAATGACGTATTCGAAAATAAATTTACACTTCCTCCCGGACATATTTCTATTTCGTTACTCACTGGGTTTTCTCCGGCTTTGGCAACTAAAACTTCTGTGTCAGGAGAGGGGGTTACTGTAACGGTAACATTATAAACCTGGGGATTTTCACAATTATTTGAAGCTAAAATATATCTATATGTCACACCCAAAATTTGATTGGTGGTATTAACCAAAGTTTCATTTATACCTCCTGTACCTGAAGTTGCATTATTACTAATTCCTTCTACAGCTGCTCTCGACCATTTGAAAATTGTCCCACCCGTCAAACTGGTTGGGGTATATTCAAAAGGAAGTCCACTGCAAATAGACCCGGCATTCAATGCGCTGTTTAAAAGTGGGGTTGGTGTAACTGTTGTTTTAATTTGAGTGCTATAAAAACAGCCTGTAGGACTTACTAAATTAACATCGTAAACAACTTCAATTGGGTTTGTTGTAAAGTTTACTAATACTTCATTAATATTCCCTGATCCGCTATTTGGTGGAGTCGAAATACCCGAAATTTCAGCTCTGCTCCAATTAAATTCTGTTCCGGGAATATTACTGCTAAAGATATATTCAAAAGCGGTTTCTGAACAAAAACCTGGAACTTGTAATGCACTTGTCAATTGTGGTAAAGGGTTTTCAACAACCGTTACAGGCTTTATCACCGCACAACCACTATTTGTTGTTGCTTTGATATAATATGTGCCAGGGCCTACATTTTGAGGATTCTGTACACTACTAGTAGCTGCTTCATTATTCCAGTAAGTTAATGCAAGGCCTGTGGTGGATCCAGCGGTGATATCAGCATTTGTGAGATCTACTTGAGCAGGAGAACATACCGTATCAGGATTGGTAATAACAAGTTCTGGTGTAGGATTCACAGTTACAATAACATTTACCGGCGCCCCTTCGCAGCCTTTTGCTACAGGAATCACTTTGTAGGTAACAGTTCCTGGTGTTGTTCCGGGATTTAAAAGGATTTGCTGGATTTTGTTCCCGGTGCCCTCACTTGCACCTGTAATTCCACCTGTTGAGGTAACAGTCCATTTAAAGGAGGTTCCAGAAACTGTACCTGTTAGATTAATGTTTGTAGACCCCCTGAACAAATAGCCTGAGAAGCAGGAGAAACGGAAACATTGGGGGTTGGATTAACTGTTACATTATATGTTACCGGGGTTCCTGTACAACCATTTGCTTTAGGAGTTATAGTTATGGTAGCATTTCCGGTTAAGGGAGTAAATGTTGGAATTTCTGTTACACTGGTCTTATTTGATAAACCAATTGCCGCACCTCCTGTTATGTCATATTTTAATCCTGTAGGAAAGCCTTCTAAAGGAAGGGGTGGTGCAGAAACCCCATTACAATAAATTTGATCTGCCGGAGCGGTGACTTTTGGGAATGGATTTATTGTAATAGTAAAAGTTTCAGAATTTCCTTCACAACCGCTCGCCATTGGGGTTGTTGTAATTGTGGCCGTAATAGGTGAATTGGATTCATTAATGGCTTTGAAGACCGGAATAGTACCCTGACCGGTGGTAGCTAAACCTATGTTAGCATTTGAGTTTTCCCATGTAAATTCTGTGCCTTCTACATTAGATACAAAAACAGGTATATTTACATCTTCTCCGGCACAAACTACAATGTTTTGTGGTATTGTAAGAGATGGAATAGGGTCTATGGTTATTGTAAAATTAACCGGGGTACCTTTACAATCATTTCCTATTGGGATTACAGTAAAATTTGCAGTAACAGATTTATTAGTAATGTTTTTTGCCTGAAACTGGGGTATGTTCCCGGTACCACTTGCGGAAATTCCAATATCCAGATTATTTCCATTTATATCCTTGTAAAACCATTCGTAATTTTTATTATCCAGGTCATTACCTGAAAAATCAATTGCGTCTATTTGCTCGAGATGGCAGTAGGAATTACCGTTAATTGAAGGTACATCAACAGTGGGCTCCGGAATAATAACTTTTTGTTCTGCAGTAACCGAATTGTTGGAAGAATCGGTAAAAGTCCAGGTTATAGTATAAGTTCCAAAACTATCAAATTCTAAAGGATCGGAGGTAGTTCCTGTAATGGTACCATCACAATTATCAGTGGTTGTGGGAAAATCTGTGATTTCTTTGCCACAACTCCAGGTGAGATCGGGTATAGTAGGTTTGATTGGAGCCTCATTATCAGTTACAACAATGGTTTGAGTAACCGGTGTTGCTTCAACGCCGTTAATATCAGTTACATTCCAGGTGATTGTCGTTGAACCTACGGGGTAGGCTGCATTCAAAGCCAACCCATCACTTCTGGTTCCTGAAGGATTGCCCACGCTGCAATTATCGGTTGCCGTAGCACTCACGGTTACAACTGCGCCACAGGTTCCTGCATCGCTATTTACATTCAGGTCACCGTTGTGAGTAATTACGGGTTTTTCATTATCAGTTACGACAATGGTTTGAGTAACCGGTGTTGCGTCAACGCCGTTAATATCAGTTACATTCCAGCTGATTGTAGTTGAACCTACGGGATAAGCTGCAGTCAAAGCGAGCCCATCACTTCTTGTTCCTGAAGGATTACCCACGCTGCAATTATCGGTTGCCGTAGCACTCACGGTCACAACTGCGCCACAGGTTCCTGCATCGCTATTTACATTCAGGTCACCGTTGTGAGTAATTACGGGTTTTTCATTATCAGTTACAACAATGGTTTGAGTAACCGGTGTTGCGTCAACGCCGTTGCTATCAGTTATATTCCAGGTGATTGTCGTTGAACCTACGGGGTAGGCTGCATTCAAAGCCAACCCATCACTTCTGGTTCCTGAAGGATTGCCCACGCTGCAATTATCGGTTGCCGTAGCACTCACGCTCACAACTGCGCCACAGGTTCCTGCATCGCTATTTACATTCAGGTCACCGTTGTGGGTAATTACGGGTTTTTCATTATCAGTTACAACAATGGTTTGAGTAACCGGTGTTGCGTCAACTCCCTTTGCATCTGTAACACTCCAGGTGATAGTCGTTGAACCTACGGAGTAGGCTGCATTCAAAGCCAACCCATCACTTCTGGTTCCTGAAGGATCACCCACGCTACAATTATCAGTTGCCGTAGCACTGACAGTGACTGCTGCGCTACAAGTTCCTGCATCGCTATTTACATTTTGATCACCGTTGTGAGTGATAACGGGTTTTTCATTATCGGTCACGGTCACAATTTGAGTGGCTGTAGCAGTATTATCAGAATTATCAGTTACTGTCCAGGTAACGGTTGTACTTCCCACTGGGAAATCTGCAGGGGCATCATTAGTAGTATTTTTAATTCCGCAATTATCATTGGTAGTGGGTGTGCCTAGGGTGACCCCTGAAGCTTTACATGTATTATTATTCGTATTAACAGTTACTGTTGCAGGTGCAGTGATAGTAGGATGTTGTTTATCCTCTATAGTTATAGAAGTAGTCTCTGGAGAAGAAGAGATTCCTTCAGCATCTATAACGATGATGGTATAGGAGCCAGGCAATAAATTGCTGATATTTTTTTCTGTACTTGAGAAAGTTCCAGGGCCGGTCCATTCATATTTTAAATCTCCTGTTCCACCAGTTACATTTATTGCAATGGCCCCGTCGTTATTTCCTTCACAGGTGGCTGGAGTTATTTCTCCAAAGGTGACTATTGGTTGTGCAGCTTTAGTTGTTGGTGACATCTTTATACCGCTAACTGCCGGAAGAGGAATGGGGCTGATCTTGCTTCTGCTAATAATTACAGCTTTACTGTTTATTTCAACAACAGGTATGGCCTCCTCAACTTTTTCTGAAAAGATCTTTTTCTGAACGATCTCCCTTAAGTTAAGGTTAGTGGTTTCCGATAAGATAAAATTGGTAAAACCAAAAAATGTTATAAGAACAAAAATGGCTTTCACCCGGGGGTAATTTTGCCCATACGCTAAACCTTTATAAATATTTGCTAAAATTAGATATAAAAATTTAGAAATAAGATGTTTACAAATAATTTTTAAGGTTTAAATACGTTTTTAATCGTCAAAATGCAGGATAACGAGGTGGATTGAGAGAAAATACGCGTTAAAATCTTTAAGATTTTTTAGAAGTTACATTTTAATACCATGATCACACTTTATAACCATTCAAGTTAATTATATAAAAAAATCCTTAAATTCAATAAGGATTTTTTCTACGCAAATTTAACCAGGAATTTCCTTTTGGAAGAGACTAGTCTAGCCGTTTGAACTATCCAAACTTTATTTAAATTTTATTTTAAAAATTGGGTTTTCTGTTTTCTCCATTTCCACCATATTTTTGGAGGTAATTTTTAAAGGTTCCCCTTCCGTATCCATAGTTCCACTTAAGAAACTTACATTTTCCATAGGTTTTTGACTGGTAAGCATGATCTTGTCACCGGAAATCATGAAAGAATAATTTCCAGTACCATTATCTACTGTTTCCCAACCCATATTTGGCCTATCCCAATCTGACCAGGTGTAAACTTCAGGTTCATTTGTATCGATTAAAACTATATGAGTTCTATATGGGATATCTTCTTTTGAACAAGAAGTGAAAAATGCCAAACATATTATGAGGGCAGTGATGGTAAAGTAGTTAATTCTGTTTTTCGTAGAGAATAAGTAGATATTTGACATAGTATAGCTTGTAACTAATCAGTATCTAATATAGTTGTTTTTGAAGCATGACAAAAAGGCTTTAAAAAGTTTTGTCTTCATGCCACATAGTCTGTTGTTATTTTTGTTCAAAGCTTGTTTGTTTCGTATTTTCATGGTGTGGATATAGAAGTGCTTATAAGGCGACTTGAAGCTTTGGAGAAAAAAGTAGAAACCCTTGAAAAGGAGAACGCTTCTCTAAAGGAGCGGCTGGCTAAATACGAGAACCCCAAGAACAGCCGTAACAGTTCCATTCCTCCTTCTAAGGATGAGAATCGTCCTGCAAAGAATCAGAGTTTGCGCACACCCTCTGGCAAAAAACCCGGAGGTCAAAAAGGACGAGAGGGCAAGACTCTTGAAATGAAAGCCTTTCCGGATGTTGTTATTGAACTACAACCCGATTATTGCAATAATTGTGGGGCATCCCTTCAAGATAGGCTGTCTATAAAAGGGAATTCCCGACAAGTAGTGGATATCCCGCCCATTAAAGCGGTATATACAGAGTACCAGAGATTCAGTAAAATATGTAAATGTGGATGCCAGAATACTGCAGATTTCCCACAGAGGGTCAATGCTCCTGTAAGTTATGGGGAAAATATCGAAGCACTTATTGCTTATTTCCATGCCCGCCAACATTTGCCCTTTGCTAGAATGAAAGAAACTTTCAACAATATTTTCGGTGTTAATATCAGTGAAGGCGGTATTCATTATTTACTCAATAAGTTCGGGCAAAAGACTACTCCTGTATATGAAATTATCAAACAACGTGTACAGCAAAGCTATGTAGTTGGTACCGATGAGACCGGGGTGAAGGTCAATGGCAAAAAGCACTGGTTTTGGACCTGGCAAACCTCTAAACTTACTTTCATAACCCATTCTAATAATAGGGGAAGTGAGACCATCAACAGGGAATTCCCTCTGGGATTTCCCCAAAGCACGTTAGTGCACGACGGGTGGAAGGCACAACTTAAAACCACTTCCCAAAACCATCAAAGCTGTTTGGCACATTTACAACGTGCTTTAAATTATCTTGACCAGCGGTACCCCAACGATAATTGGGGTAAAGATTTTAAAAACTTACTTTCCCGCTCCTTGAAACTCAAAGATAAATTAGAACTTCAAAACCGGGAACATCAATTGGAAAGGACTTCCATTATACAGAATCTTGATTATTTATTGGAGAGGCCACCCGAGAGGAAAAACAAAGAACTCTATACTTTTTATAAAAGAATGTGCAGGGAAAAACAATACCTGTTCACATTCCTCTTCCTGGACGATGTGCCTTCGGACAACAATGCATCCGAGCGTGCAATACGTAATGTGAAGGTAAAACAAAAAATATCGGGGCAATTCAAAACAGAAAAGGCAGCACAGAACTTTGCAAAAATAAGATCTGTTATAGACACTACAATCAAAAGCGGATTAAACGTTCTAGAAAGCCTGAATCTATTAGCTAAGATACATTTAGATTTACAAACTGATTAGTTACTATAGCTTTTACTGTTGAAATTATTTATAAATAAATTTTAGTAAATTAATCTTAAGCTTTAATAGCCGTCGATTGTTGCTATAGCAAGTTTCTCAAGGATATAGGAAACTGGTAGGTATGTTCTTTAAAAACCGGGGGGCTTTTTATTGTTTTTTAAAAGTACCTTATATTATCTGGGTGAAAAAATTAATTCGACCAGGGGTTCATTTATTCGTTGAAGAATTACATTTTTAATATTTGTAGGAGTCAATAGATACTCTCGTTTAAAGAAGTATTCTATAAAATCATAAAAGGTTTAATAATATATAATATTTCGCGACATTTGGAAGGCATTCTTTTTCGCTATTCATATCGTTATTTTCTATTAAGTATGACTTTCGACGATTGTCAACTAGATCTCGGTGAAGAAGTTCTTACAGATTTAATTTTTTACAAATAACTGAAGTCATCCAGTTCTAAACTTTCTCTATTTTGAATGCATTTATAAAAGTTCAAAAACTCGAAAATTTAATTACTTATAATAATCTTTTTCGTTATCACTGTATTTTCCCCGTAAAGTTTGATAATATATACGCCTGAACTGTAACTTCTCACCGGTAACCTCACTTCTTTTTCGTGAGATACATTCCTGTAAGTAGTTATAAGATTGCCATTAACGTCAAACAGGTGCAGGTCATTAAGTGGGATCTGGTCCGGATTAAGGATCTGGAGCTCTCTCACATTATGTCCATGCCTAACATTGAGTTCTATTGCATCCACAATGTCCCCGTCACCACCACCCGGATCAACCGGAAGCTGCTCTTCGTAGTAGAAGATGATTTCGAAGCGGTCATGGATGTAACCACCCTTTGCAGTGGTGGTATAAGCTCGTTTTGTAAGATTGTGTACCGAATCATTGAGTTTATCGTTGATGTGTATCCGGCCCACCAACTGCATCTTTTAACTTAGCATGATTTTATTTACAGGATGCTCTTTTTGGTAAATTTGATTTATCCTTGCTGTAATTTCTTGTAATTCTGCGGGTACAGATTCCGGATGTCTTTATGGTTGATGGACATAATATTCTCCAGGGTGTACTTGAGCCATTCATATGGGTTTACCTCGTGTTTTTTGCAGATCGCAAAGAAGGAGTACATTATTGCACCACGTTGAGCTGCATCATCAGAACCTGCAAACAGGTAGTTTTTTCGGCCTAGTGCCAGTTTTCTAATGGCATTTTCAATAAGGTTGTTATCTATTTCCAGGATTCCATCATAGAGGTAAGCGCTGAGCTGATCCCAGCGATCCATGGAATATCGGAAGGCTTTTCCGATAGGACTCTTGGGAAGAATCAACTGATGCTTCATCTGTTGGAACATCCATTTGGCAAATTCATTAATAATGGGTAATGCATTTTCCAGGCGCAGGGATTTACGCTGTTCCGGGCTTAAGTTGTGTTCTCGCGCTTGAGCTTCCACCGCGTAGAGTTTTTGGATGAAGCTCAGGGCTATTTCGGCACGTTCCCTGTCATTATCCTTTGCTTTATCAAATTCTCTTCTGGCATGGGCCCAGCAGTTCAGGTGGGTAACCCCCTCCCGCTTGCCAATCTTGTCATAGGCAGCATAGCCATCACTTTGGAGGTAGCCTTTAAAATCAGCCAGTACATGGTCGGCAGCCTCTCGGCTTCGTCCCCGGTGATAATCAAAGAGTACGCTTCCATCCATAGGGTTATGGTACACCCAATAGTAGCCCTGGTGGGTGGTGCCTTTTTTATTCTTGTCGATTACTTTTATCGGGGACTCATCCGCCTGGAGGTACCCCATTGACCTGGTGTCCTCCAATAGATGTTGATAAAGGATATCTAATATTTTAAGACTTTGCCTGGTCCAGCCTTCTAAAGTGGAAGAGGCAATGGGGATATCTGCTCTTTTAAAGCGTTGCAGTTGCCGGTAAAGCGGGAGATGATCCTCATACTTATCGACCAGAATGGAAGCCAGGAGTCCGGCTCCCGGAATGCCTTTTTCAATCACCCGCTCGGGCAATTCTCCAATGATTACTCCTTCTTTATTTTTAGGAGCATACTTATAGCGGATGTAACGTTTGATGTAGTATTTAGCTGGCTCGTATTCCAGCTCATTGGTCACTTCCTTGCCGATACAGATCATATCGGTGATATCTTCCTGGGGATAGATTTCAATTTCTTCTACCGGAAGATGCTCAGGCAGGGCCATTCGCCCTTTATGGACGGAAGTTCTTTTGCGACGCTCATAGCTGAGCTTCTCTTTTAACTCGGCTTCTTGTTTTTCCGCTTTTTCCGGCTCCATCTCAAAGGGAAGACTCATCTGGTTTTTATCCCCTTCGAAGCGTTCCCTTTTTTGACCAAAAGCCAGGCGCTTATAATAAGCTAATTGGAATTTAAGATCGATATTTTCTTTTTCTGCTTTCGCCCTTCTCTCAGTCTCCTTATCAAGGAGTGCCAAAAGCTCATCTTTAGTAAGATTTTCTATGGGTTTTTGCATGGGTTAAAGATACGAAAACCACACTTTTAAACCTATTGTCAACCCTTGTTTTTACTGGGTTTTTGTTACTTTTTTATCTGGGATACCTCAGTTTCTGATGGGCTTTTTTTACCTGCAGGCCTTCCACCATAAGCACCAGTTCTGACCAGGTCATACCATGGTTATTTCCTTTAAAAACCGGCGGGGTAAAACTGCCCTGTTCCAAGCGTTTGTAGTACAATACAAAACCCCCGGCTTCCCAGTGCAGGAGTTTAAGGTGCGTGCGGTTACGGTTCAAAAAAATAAACACATCGCCACTGGTTGGTTCCCTGCCAAGTTCATTTTTTACCAGTCCGCTCAGGCCATTAAAAGATTTTCGCATATCACAGGCTTTGGGATAAAAGTGATATTTATGGAACGAGCTTAGGGCAAACATTAATAAAGCCTGAGAAGTTTACTGATCAGTGGAAGTTGTGAGACCTCAAGTATTAGCCGGATCCCATTAGGATAAATAAGTTCCAGGTTTCCATCCTTAACAGTGTTAGGACTGATAACTATAAATCCTCCACTCCCGGGTGATTCATTGCGGGCTTTCTTTTTTTTCCAGTAATAAAATGTGGAGAGTACCAACCCTTTAGTTTCACAAAATTCTCTCCCGTTTAGAGAACCACTTTCAAATTCATCGATCAAGGCAAACATTTCTTGTTCTTTACTCATTTTATTTGTTTTTGAGCAAAGCTATATTCAGGCTAGGTTTTTAGCAATATGCACTTTGTGGGGTGGATACGTTGATGTAGACATTTGGTAATTCAGCAAAATTTTCGAGGGAATCAATTTGTATGGTAAACTTACCTTCTTCTTTTAATACTACACCTAAAGGTAGTACCTGATCTTCATTAAAATGACCAACTCCTTGTATGACAAGCCAATTATTTCCCTGTAGCCAGTACATGTCTTCTTCTTGATAATCAAAAATAGGTGCATCATAACCGAGGTCAAAATCATTGGAGGCCGCTGGGGTAGCTCCAACCAAAATTTGGCGGTTATATCCTAAAGGGGATCGATAGGAAATTCTTATTTTTTCTATATTCTCATTTTTAGGTCTTTTTGTATGAACCTCTGGTCTCAGAAAGATTGATTCTGTTCCCTCTTTTTCATATCCTCTTTGACTATTTTTGAATTGAATTACCCCACTTATAATACTATAATTTCCATTTCCCTTATTTGCTGAATTAATAAAAAAGGACTGACCCACAGGAATATAGTATCCAGGTTTTCTATTACTTTTTTGATCTGTACTATCAATTCTGTTATCGTTGGAGATGCCACCTACACCACCTGTTAAATTTAGTGAAGCATAACCTCCAACGTAATCTTCGAGATAATGGGAGTTTTTTTCACCAAAATGATCCCAGAAATATAGATTTCCATCGAATAAATCATAATCGCCCCTGCCTACAGTTGTTCCAGTCGAATCTTTTATACTTTTAATATTATCTTTTATGAATTCTCTTGCATCTAATGCAGATGGGTAAGGATTTCCAATTAAATAATTACGCTCAGGAGAACTTACCAGCCTAATTGTTCCATTATTTGGAATTCCTGCAAAAGTATAATTTTGTGCTGCAGCAAGGCCTACTCCTCCTGATGTACCTTTCATTGTATAACCTTCTCCCACTTGGATATCCTTTTCACTACCGTGTCTAAAATTCCAAGAACCGTAATCATCAGCATTTCCATTAAATGTATTTATCCAATAATTACTTATCTTCCTTGGATTAGATAGCCCTCCATCTGCGAAAGCGTAACTATCTTCAAACTCAATATCTTTTGGAGTGCCGTCACTATTAAAATTAGTTCCATCTTTCATCACTAATTTTACTTGGTAGGCAGCATTCTTCGTACCAGGACTTACAGGAGATGACCAATAGTTATAATTAAAACTGTTAGCTGTTCCTTGTTGATCTCTATACAATATTCCCATACTAGCATCATCTACAATACTGCCTTCGGGTTGCAGAAGTTGGGATTCACCATTTAAATTAATAATGCCATTTAATTTTAAATAATGTGATATAAATAATTCATTTCCTGTACCTCCTGTTCCATTTATCCAACTGGTTGGGTTATAACCTTCCATATCAAGAATTCCGGTTTCAGAAATTAAACCTAATACTTTAATGTCCTTCATACCGGATAAGATATTATGGGAGGTTCTAACTATGTTCCAGGTGATCAAAGAATCTTTAATTCCTTTACTGTAAGGTGGATCCCAAACAGTATGATGAGTCCAGGTGCCTTGATTATTACACCAACTTCCATTTTCAAAAGATGTATAGGGCAGGGGAGCAGTATTTTCTTGATCATGGGTCATGTTTATAAGTCGACCTGGTTTTGAATTATCAGCCTCATTAGGGGTAGTACCATCTACCGGGTTAATATTTGCAACGATTAATTGATAGTATCCTGCTAAATTATTAAAACTTAAATCATTTAGAGGCATTGGAATTTCCACCCCTAAATGTACATTGTCCTGAAGACGCTGATTCATCATAAATCGAATTTGCTCTACCTTTAGACTTTTATCCCAGAATCTCACCTCCTCAATCCAGCCTTTAAAATGATTGCTGGCACTATCTGCGACTTTTGCTCCAATAAATGATTTGCCAACACCGCTGCTGCTAATAGTGCCCGTGGCTACTTTTATTCCATCAATATATAAATTGCCACTTGAACTGGCTGCAATGTGATACCACCTAACAGTATCAATAGAATGACTGGAAATAACAGAATTGAATCTTGGTTTACCTTCATCAAGTGAAAGTTCAAATCCTGGCCCACTTAAAATTGTTCCATTTAATTTTTCTGCTTTAATCCAGGCTTCATAACTAAAGCTATTTTTAACGTTTACATCACCTAGGTCTACTAAGTCATCTACACCATCAAAGATGAGATTCTCACAACCTTTAATAGTAACAGTAAAGCTATCAACAAATGGTTCACAATTATTAAGTGGTATCGCAGGTTCTCCTTCTGCAGCGCTAATATTAGCCGGTGTTATTGTCCAATTTATTGTATATGTGCCTGCGGGCGCGTTAAATATGATATTTCGTTTTGTGAGATCATCTCCGAGGAGTTGTCTAGAAGCTTCATCACTTAACCCATCTACAGTCCACTTTCCATTCGAAACTCCGGGGTGAGGTAAGGTTGAAATTTCTCCAACCTCTCCTTGATCCTTCTGGTATTGAGAAAAGATTTTTCCTTCTAGATTGATGGAGGTATTTCCGCATTGGAGATTTCCTTCCTCATCGATATTCTGTTCAGGACTAATATTAATCTCTGCAATGAAACTGTCATAAGCATATACATCTACATATGTAGTACCCCCCTCGCCTGTGCTTATGCAACCATTGATCATAGATACTACCGCGTATCTATTCCATCCAAGATGAGTAGGTGTGAATGTTTCATTTTGATTGTTACTAATAACTACGCCTGTATTAGGATCAACCCAAGCAATTTCTTCTTCAATTGGCGCATCGGGAACAGCAATATTATCAATAGCCCAAGAACTTCCTCCTTTTCCCACATAATAAAATCGTAAACGAAGGCCTGTCATACCAAAATATTCACTTAAATTAATTCTCTCTTCTGGAAAAGATGAAGCAAAAGGGCTTAGAGTTCCAGAATATTCGGCTAAAACAATGGTATAAGTGGCTCCTTCATCTAAAGACAGCTCTACTCGCGCAGAGGCGCCTTCCAATAACCGATAAGCATGATTGAAAGTTAAAAAGGTAGTTGCTAATCCTAATGTGTTAAAAATTGGAGTTTCTAGATAGCTATCATCGGTAATTCCGTGAACTATTGCGAATCTATTACCAGGACCACCATAATAATCAACATTCGAAAAAGTTCTGTTATTTGGAGTGGATTGAGTTAGCACGAAAGATGTAGGGCTTGTAGAACTGCCTCCTGTATTTAAACAATTTTCACACCCATCTGCATTCCATCCATTTTTTGGATTTGCACTTGGAAATCCCCCATCCCTGATCATATTAGCTTGCCAGGTAAAATTACTAGTAGCTTCAAGGCGGACACTTTTCCCTAAGCAGACTACAGTTTTATCCTGATCTACTGAGGGGGCAATATTCGGAATAATACTAACTATTGCTATTTCTGAGGAGGCTTCATTACAACTACCATTTTTAATAATGGCACGATAAATTCTCGTTATGTCAATTCCGCTATAATCTGAATAAGTTGTTTTTCCATCAGAATTAGGTGCTTCAGTCCATTGAGTGCTTGAATGGGTACGGTACTCCCATCTAACAACCTCGCCAGTTATTCCACTTAGGTTCATAGCGACAACAGAATCATCATTGGCCATATGGCATAACAATATATTAGTATCACTGGAGTTTCCAAAGGTTATTGTTCCACCCACACTTAAAGCATCTACAGTTATCGTAGCTTCTTCCGAAAATTTCTCACCGCAAACTCCATTTTGAACAACCGCGCGAAATTTTGTTGTTTCTGTCAAGTTATTATAAGCAAATGAGGTGCTGTTGTTCTCCGGGAATTTTATAATCGTTTCCCAATCATCAATTGAAGATTCCCACCGTATTACATTGCCACGATGACTTGTTAAATTAAGAAGACCAGAATTGGTGCCATAACAAACATTGGCATCCTCACTTGCAACTCCTCCCAGAGTCGGTTCGTCTACTTCAATTGTTATTTGGGATATATCCTCACATTCAAAATTATTTTTCCCTACAACAAAATATGTAGTTGTTTCCGTCGGGATCACGTTTAAAGTAGATTCTTCACCTAAAATAGCAGATTCAAGGGAGCCAGCTCTCCAGCTATATGTTGTCGCACCATTTCCAACAAGATTAATTGCAGTACCTTGACAAATTGAAACATTCTCCCCTTCCGGGTTTTCTTCAGTGGTAATTGTTACTTCAGGTAATTCATTAATAGTTACAGTAATTGCTGCTCGCTCACTCTCACATCCTTCAGCTGAAGTTTGACTTGTCCAATATGAAGTTACTTTTGCTTCCCCGGTATTTATCACAGGAGCAGCACCCATGGCTGTTGTTGCATCCACAGTTGCATACCAATTAATTGAACCTCCGTTAACTGGAGTTGCAAAAAAACCGGCTGCATTCTCTTCATTAAGGCAGTAAACCAAATTTGCGATTTGTGGAGCCGACGGTTTAGCATTAATTTTGATTTCAGTAGTGGCTTTAACCTCAGCACATCCTTCAGCAGGGGCTATAGTGTTTGTAATCGTATAAGTCCCAGGAGTACTGCCTGCTATATCAATTTCCCCGGTAGAGGTACTAGCGAAAACCAATCCAGATAGTGTAGAACTGAAGGTGCCTTTAACAGCATTGGTAGCCATTATAGGCAGGGGATTGCCAGAATCATTGCAAAATGTGGTATTCTCATAGGAGAAATCTGCTATTGGTTTTTCACCAATAGTTACGGTAAAATTGCGTGAAGCCACCTGGCAAACCCCCGAACTGGAATTTGCAGTAAAAGTATAGGTGATGATGTAATCACCGGGCACTTTACCTTCAGGAGAAAAGGATCCGTTTGAAGCATTTAATGTAAAATCATTTTTATCTACAGTAAAATTACCGTTACCATTATTTCCCAGATTGTCTCCATTTATATGAGGCATATAGGTGGTATTGTCGGTTTCGCAAAATTCACCGGAAACCGCCGTGTTATTACCTGTAATATAGCTGAATTCAGTAATTACCGGTTGTGGGATAATGGTGATAGTTTTAGTTGACGAAATTTCTGAACAGCCGTCTAGGCCCTGAACCTTAAGTATAAGGGTTATGTTACCGCTTGCACCATTCGGGGTGTATGTTGCACCCGTTAATTGGGTAGCATTCGAAATTGTTCCTTGCCCTGCGGGAACAGACCATTCAATTGAAGACTCGTTTGAAACTGCTACTCCGGTTGTAATATTTACCTCTTCACCTACCGAGCAGATTTCAATGTCTGCACCTATTGAGTCTATTACTGGTGCTGGATTTACACTGACTGCTGACGGAGTGGAAATAATCTGTGAGCATGTTTCCGCCGGGCTGCTAATTACCACATCATAGCTACCCGAATCATCAGGAGTTTGATTTGAAATAGTTAGCTCAGCTGTAGTAGCCCCAGAAATATTGCCACCATCAGAAAGTGGAACACCATTTTTTCTCCAGCGATACTCAGCAATAGGACCGGTAGCATTAATAGATAATACGATCGGGTCATCATCACTCTCACAGGTTAACACGGTTGCTAGTGGATGAATGGTAATTTCAGGTATAGGTATAATATTTATTGTAATTTGATCTGTTACAGAGCCGCAGGTGCCATATCCATTGGCTTGCAGTTGCAGTACGACATCACCAGATTCAGCAGCCCCGGGGACGTATGTCGCATTTAAAACTGTAGCGTCTGTAAAAGATCCTGAACCGGAAATAACTGTCCATTCCAGTGAGGAATAATTGTCAGCTTCTGCGCTTAAGGGTATTTCTGCCGCTGTGCTACAAATCGAAAAATCATTTGCAGTGACAACAGTAGGAGGATTGTAAACATTAATTGTCGCTATACCGGAAAATCCTTTTTGACATTCAAAGTAGGTAGGGTTAATTTCCACATCATAATCACCCAATTGGCTCAATTGAACATTTTCTAATAAGAGATTGGTGCCCACTTCCCCTTCAATTGGAGTCCAGTTTCCATTTGGCGGCCTGAACCTCCATTGATAATTAGGAGAACCATTTTTGGTAATTAGCATCCACTGTAAGAGTGACATTCTCTCCTATACACACTTCCTTACTTTGGGGATGAGTATTAACAACGATATTCAGGTCAACAATTAATTTTGCATCCTCTGATACAACCTTTGTACAAGGAGACGTACCACTTACTTCTACGAAATAAGTTCCCTGATCTTCATAGGCTACACTTGCAAAAAATAATTTTTCTGAAGTGGCTCCCGGAATAATTTCTGCTCCATCTCGTGCACGTTTAAACCATTGGTATGTCAAACCATCACCAGTGGCATCAACGGTAAATTCAACCCGGTTAGCGGAGCAAATGGTAACATCAATTGGATCCTGCAGTATTTCAACTTTTTCAAATACAGTAATTTCTACCGTATCTGTGACAACTGTACAAGGACCTGCGCCATCAGAATCTTCAGAAGTGAGAGTTAGGGTCACTGTTCCGGAGGTGATGCCGGGAGTATAGGTAGTAGTTAAAGAGTTTGCATTGGAGAAAGTTCCCGAAGGTGCACTCCAGGTACCAGAGGTAGTTCCCCCGGTTATAGAGCCAGCCAAAGAAATAGTGCCGTTGGAGCAAATTATTTGAGGGGCGCCGGCATCTACTGTAGTCGAAGGATTAATCGTTATGCTGAAAGTCTGCGGAGTTCCATCACAATTATTAGCTACCGGAGTAACAGTGATATTTGCGGTTATGGGAGTATTATTGCTGTTAGTTCCTATAAAAGAAGAAATATTTCCAGTACCACTTGCAGCCAATCCTATAGCCGTATTGTCATTTCTCCATTTATAAGTTGTTCCTGTCACATTACTTCCGGTAAAATTTATTGCTGATACCGTCCCTGCATTACACACAATTTGTTCTGAAGGCTTCGTGACCGTTGCTGTTGGATTGACTGTAATGCTGAAAGTCTGCGGAGTTCCATCGCAATTATTGGCTATCGGGGTAACGGTGATATTTGCAGTTATGGGAGCATTAGAATTGTTTGTTCCTGTAAAGGAAGCAATATTCCCAGTTCCAGTTGCCGCAAGTCCTATAGCCGTATTGTCATTACTCCATTTATAAGTTGTTCCTGTTACGTTACTTCCGGAGAAGTTTATAGCAGAAACAGCTGCTCCATTACAAACTGTTTGATCCGAAGGCTTCGTGACTGTTGCTGTTGGATTGACTATAATGCTAAAAGTCTGCGGAATTCCATCGCAACTATTGGCTATCGGGGTAACGGTGATATTTGCAGTTATGGGAGCATTAGTATTGTTTGTTCCATTAAAAGATTCAATATTTCCAGTGCCACTTGCAGCCAGTCCTATAGACGTATTATCATTACTCCATTTATAAGTTGTTCCTGTTACATTACTTCCAGTGAAATCTTTTGCTGATACCGTCCCTGCATTACCCACAATTTGATCTGAAGGCTTCGTGACTGTTGCTGTTGGATTGACTGTAATGCTAAAAGTCTGCGGAGTTCCATCGCAATTATTGGCTACCGGGGTAACGGTGATATTTGCAGTTATTGGAGCATTAGTATTGTTTGTTCCTGTAAAAGAAGCAATATTTCCCGTGCCACTTCCAGCCAATCCTATTGTCGTATTGTCATTAGTCCACTGATAAGATGTTCCAGAAACGTTGCTTCCGGAGAAATTTATAGCGGAAACGGTTTCTTCATTACAAATGGTTTGAACTGAAGGTTTAGTGACTGTTGCTGTGGGATTGACTGTAATGCTGAAAGTCTGCGGAGTTCCATCACAATTATTAGCTACCGGGGTAACGGTGATATTTGCAGTTATGGGAGCATTGGTATTGTTTGAAGCTGAAAAGGAAGAAATATTTCCTGTTCCACTTGCTCCCAATCCAATAGCTGTGTTATTATTTGTCCAATTATAAGTCGTCCCGCTAATACTACTTCCGGAGAAATTTATTGTCGGAACATTTTCTCCTGCACAAAAGGATTTGTCTGCGGGTTTCGTAACCGTAGCACTTGGATTAACCGTAATGCTAAAGGTCTGCGGAGTTCCACTGCAATTATTAGCGACCGGGGTAACAGTAATGTTTGCTGTAATTGATGCATTAGTCGTGTTTGTAGCAGAAAAGGCAGGTATATTCCCGGTACCGCTTGCAGCAAGTCCAATTGCTGTATTATTATTGGTCCATTGATAAGTCGTACCAGAAACGCTGCTTCCTGAGAAATTTATTGCTGTAACAGTTTCTCCCGCACAAACTGTTCGATCTGGAGGTTTAGTGACGATTGGATTTGGAGTTACTGTAATGACAGCGGAACTATTCAGGTCTTCCTTTTTGCTTGTACATGTACTCATCCAAGCCTGAACAAGATTTATAGTAGTGGTAGCAGTGATATTATTTAAAGTAATTGAACGCTTTCCTGAGCTGTCTAAGGTTGTTTGAGTGGTTGCACTACCGTCATTATATGTTACAATTGCATTTGCGGTTCCTGTAATTGTTAATGTCGCTGAATTACCAGAACAAATAGTAGTGGCGCCCGAAATAATGGCTGTTGGTTTCACGGAGCACCCCTGCCCAAACCCACTCCCCACACCAAGGAAAAAGAAAAGTCCAAAAATGGATACAGAAAGTAATTTTTTTCCCATAGTCGTATTGCATTAATATTTCCAATTGACGTGGGGGAGAATTGAAGATGATTATGTTCTGAATAAAGATATCAAGAGGGGATGAAAACATTAGTGGGGAGATAACAACTAATCTAGAGGAGGAGCGGTTAACAGTCTAAAGTACAGTAATTTAACTGAATTTTTAGATGTTTTCGGTGAACGGCCTTAATAATCGACAAAAGTTAGATGACTGGCTTTCAGGTCAATGAAATGAAAGAGGCTTAAAGGGAAAGCTTACAAATTATATGTTAATTTGTATTAAAAATTGTAGGAATTCTCAATGGCTTGTAATAAAAAAGGCTGCAGATTCATCATCTGCAGCCCTTATTTTAAAAATTTTATTAAAAATTATTCTCCCATAAATGGATATCTGTAATCTGTAGGAGTTACAAAGGTTTCCTTAATAACTCTTGGCGAAACCCATCTTAATAAATTAAGCTTGGATCCTGCCTTATCATTTGTACCGCTGGCTCTCGCACCACCAAATGGCTGCTGACCTACAACCGCACCGGTAGGCTTGTCATTGATATAGAAGTTTCCGGCAGCGTTCTGCAAGGCTTTTGTTGCCTGTGCGGCAGCATACCGGTCCTGTGAAAGGATCGCTCCTGTAAGTCCATAAATACTATCGTCTACCAGCTTGAGAGTTTCTTCCCACTGGTTATCCTCGTAAACGTAAATTGTAACTACAGGTCCAAATAATTCAGTACACATTGTGCTATATTTTGGATTGGTGGTTAAGATTACCGTTGGTTGGATAAAATATCCTTTAGATTTATCATAATCTCCACCCACTACTATTTCAGCATCCTTATCTTCTTTTGCCTGGTCTATGTAAGAAGCCAGTTTGTCAAATGAACCTTCGTGAATAACGGCGGTGATAAAGTTCTTCATATCTTCCGGTGATCCCATTTTAAATGAGTTTACATCTTCCACCACGTAACCTTTTACTTCTTCCCACATGCTTTTTGGAATGTAAACCCTGGATGCAGCACTGCATTTCTGTCCCTGGAATTCAAAAGCTCCCCTGGAAATGGCTGTCGCCACCTGCTTTGGCCTTGCGCTTGGGTGGGCAAGGATGAAATCCTTTCCACCTGTTTCCCCAACTATGCGAGGGTAGGTTTTGTAATTATGGATATTCTTTCCAATTTTTTCCCAGATGCCTTTGAAGACATCGGTACTTCCTGTAAAATGCACTCCGCTAAAGTCCCGGCTGGCAAGTACAGTATCGGTGATCATCACAGGATCTCCCATTACCATGTTAATCACTCCATCTGGCAACCCGGCTTCCTTGAAGATCTCCATAATGACCTGTGCAGAATACACCTGGCTGTCACTTGGCTTCCATACCACTACATTGCCCATTAAAGCTGCACTGGCAGGAAGGTTTCCTGCGATGGCAGTAAAATTGAACGGAGTGATGGCATAAACGAATCCTTCAAGTGGCCGGTATTCCAGCCTGTTCCAGGTCCCCGGTAGTGATTCCGGCTGCTCTTCATAGATCTGGGCCATATATTCCACATTAAAGGTAAGGAAGTCTATAAGCTCACAGGCAGAATCGATCTCTGCCTGGAAAATATTCTTTGACTGCCCAATCATTGTGGCCGCATTGATCTTTGATCTGTAAGGCCCGGCAATAAGATCGGCTGCCTTTAGAAATATAGCCGCTCTTTGTTCCCATTCAAGATCTGCCCATTTGGTGCGGGCTTCAAGAGCTGTAGAGATCGCTTTTTCAACATGGCTTTTGTTGGCCTTATGAAAGGTTCCCAGGTTGTGCTGGTGGTCATGAGGCGGGTGCATGGTCGTGGTGTCCCCGGTCTTAATTTCCTCAGATCCTATATATAAAGGAACTTCTACCGTGGAGTTCCATAGCTCTTTGTAGGTTTTTAATACTTCTTCTCTTTCGGGTGTTCCGGGAGCGTATGATTTAATAGGCTCATTCACTGCCGTAGGAACTTGAAAAAATCCTTTTCCCATAATATTTTTACTTTTTTAGTTTGAAATTTTAAGGTTCGTAAAGGTAAAAAAATTAACCGACTTAAACTTGAAGATATCCCTCTGGATTTTACCTGTTTGACGTAAATTTGCAGGGAATAATTTTTTCTGAAAATTTTGTGCACAGTAACCCTAATTCCGCTTAAATCCGGCTTTGTCCTCACTTCAAATCGGGATGAAGCTGCCAATAGAGAAACCATTCCTCCCCAGGTCTACCGGGTAGAGGAAGTGGAAATGGCTTTCCCAAAGGATAAAGTCGCAGGGGGAACCTGGATTGGGGTGAGTGAACATAAAAGGCTTATATGCCTCTTAAATGGGGCTTTTGAAGATCACATTAGAGAGCTGCCTTACCGCAAAAGCAGGGGAGTGGTTGTCAGGGAAATGCTGGCAACCCCCAATGCCTCTATGATGCTGAAGGATTACCTGCTCGAGAATATAGAACCGTTTACATTGATCATGGTAGACTGGAAAGAGGAACTTGGGTTTTGGGAATTGGTATGGGACGGTGAGAAAAGGCATATTTCCAAACTTCCACTTAAGGAGCATGTTTGGTCTTCCACTCCTTTATATAATGCTGAAATGAGGGACAAAAGAAGATCCTGGTTTGATAAGCTGAAAAATTCTTCAGCTTTATCTCCTGCTGAAGTCTGGGAGTTCCATCATTCAGGAGGGGAAGGGGATCCTGAAACAGATCTTGTTATGGACCGCGGCTTTGTGAAAACCCAGAGTATCACACAAATTGAGAAATCCGGTGCCGGCACAATACTCATCTACGAGGATCTTTCAGAAAAAAGTATAAAAAGACTAAAACTGGAATTTTAAACCTTCAGCTAATTTAAAGCAAAGGGGGCGCTTAATTTAAAAGAAGGAATGATCACCTTGAATTTCTTTGAAGTGGTAAAGTTGATCATATTATAATGACCGCTCATTGCTCCAAAAGGTGCGGTAAGCAGGCAGCCGCTGTTATATGTATGTGACTCTCCGGGTTTTAAAACCGGTTTTTGACCAATAACCCCTTCCCCCTGTACGATCTCTGTATTATTCAGGGCATCCTTAATGCTCCAGAAACGTGAAGTTAATTGCACGGAATCCTTGCTCTGGTTCTCGATAGTGATCTTGTAACCAAAGGCAAAATGTATCTTATAATTTTTATAAAAGGTCCCTTCGAAATTTGTTTCTACAGAGATCTTTATACCACTGGTAACTTGTTGTATCATAATCAATAGATAGCAAATGAAGCGATAAATGAGAATATCGCTGCCACGAAAGCTAAAATAAGAAATATAAAGTTGAGAAGGATAAATTTAACAATGGTTTTAAATCCTCCCTGTAGGTAGAATCTTCTCATTGCTTTATAAAGGTAGAATAAAAATGCTGCCAGCATAAGGCCGGAAACCATGTCGGTATCCAGTATATAATCAAAGATGAGGGAGATGCCTATGATAATAAAGAAGGTGGTTTGCACGTGAAAGGTAAAGATGAGGTGCTCCATATAATTAAAAGGCCTTCTTATATATAAGAGCCAGATGAAGAGGGCAAAAAGGGGTAGGAAAAAGAAGATTATAAAAGGGAGCTTGTTGATAAAATAATTAAGAAATACCTCGGGATTTTTTTTAAAGTCATTAAAATCTGTTGCCTTATTGTAGAGCCAGCGATTATATGCAGTAGGGACATGGCCAAGACTGTCCATGGCAACCCCCGGCCGTATAATTTCGGTTTCCTTATAGAATGCATCATATAAGATCAATTTTGAGGAGATGGAATTAAAGAACCCCATACTGTCCAGTTCTTCCCCGGTATAATATTTATCCCTGTAGCTTTCTGTCCCCTGTCTCTGTTGCCTGGCTAGAAGGGTATCTACATTTAAAGGGGAATCATTAAGTGCCGGTACTTTCTGAAGATTACCCCTTAGTTCCCCAATTTCCTCCGGGCTAAGCTCTTTTACCTCTCTTGCTTGATTTCCTGTATCAAATCCATCAAAGCCGCTTGTTAAACTCCAGATAAGGAAGAATAAGATAGATGCGCTCAAATAAAAGCGAAAGGGGTTGGCATACCGCATTCTTTTTCCCTGTATATAATCCCTTGAGACCTTCCCCGGGGAGAACATCAATGCTTTAAAGGTGCGCCTCACCCGGGAATCATATGCGAAAACCCCGGCGAAGAACTCATTGAAAAAATCATCAAACGCCAGTTTTTTAGTGGAATTCAATTGCCCGCAATTGGAGCAGTATTTTTCACTGCGATCCAGGGAATGGCCACAGTTTAAGCACTCTGTGCCCCTGTACTTTAAAGCAGTCCTGAACTTTTTCATACGCAGGATGGATGAATTATCCTGACCCTAATGAGATATGTTGATGGAATTGGCGCTGCCCACCCCAATGATCTGGTCGTAACGTGCTCCCAGGTCTCTAAAATAAACTAAAACCTGGTATTCATTTTCTGTCTTTTCAAAATTTCCATTGATGAACCCGGGGTCTATACTTCCATTTGGATGCACGAGTACATAGGTGTAATCATAATAGCCCTGCTTGAAGAGGCTTGCGTTTTCATAAAGCCCGGTGTCTGCATTATAATTAAGCCGGGTGCTTTCATCCAGTTCAAAGTTGTTAAAAGCTCCGTAAAGATGTAATTCTCCCCCTTCCAGTGGTTCATAATTCATAAGGCTAAAATGGGTCCAGATATATTCTGCTTCAATATCCTGGTTCCTCCCCTGCAGGGTGCGCACTACAAACTGGCCGTTTACATCGGGATTATAGGTATAGGGTTCGCTATCCCGGGTCCTGTCTGTAAATAAAAAATGATGATAGAGGTCCCTAAGTTCTACCCGGCTAATTTGAACTGTGGGGGCTCGCACATCCTTACTGTCAAATTTCAGGAATTCATTTCCTCCCCAAAAAGCTGTGGGCTGGTCATAACGGTAGATGAGTTCATTCCCAAGACTGTATTGAGGTTCCAAATTGGTTATGGCGTTCTTTAAATTGTGATTTTGCATTAAAAGTACCTTTACTGTTCTCTCAGGATTCCTAAGAAGTAGATCCGGTGAATTTATGGTGAAATTAACCACCTGTTTCCTGTTCAGGAACTGGAGGTCACGAGACCGCTTGATGAGGGTTTGGACATTGGCAATGGGCTGGTACACCATAAAACGCCTTGAAAATACAAGTTCCTTTGCATTGTTAAAGACGTTTAAAATATAATTTCCGGTAACCTTAAGACGCTGGGTATCCCTATTGGGAATTGTCAATTCATAATGAGTGTACGGTTGCAGGGTATTATAGGAATTCTCATAATTAAAGATCCTTACGTTGTCCAGCCCGTCCATATATTCAGATTTCACAAGGGCAGAGGGGGTCCAGTCGTAATTTAAATGCTCTACGGTGTAATAATAGTCTGCTTCATCTCCTATAATATCATCAAACTTTAGGGTGAGGGTTTCTCCAAGGGCAATCACGGGATTTCCGGTGATCCCGGAATTTCCTGTAAACTCAATTGTCTTTATATAATTGGGAGCAGGGACATCCAATTTTGGCTGCGCAACAATGATCCCGGAAAATAAGAGCAGAGCCCAGGCAAAAAAATATTTCATATGCGTTTTATAGGATCCCTTAAAGAAAATATTTCAGCTGTAAATTGGAGGAAAGAAACCAAAATATGACGCTTATCATTTTCAGAAAAAGAAATTTAGAATAAAGATATTACAATTTTTATTCCTTAAAATATTACTAAAGATAATATTGTCATATCCACGAAAATATTCCTTTTTCTTTGGGTAATATGGGGTTAAAATTAGTAAATTTGCGCACCTATAAAATTAATATTTAATTTACACTCCATCCTATGTCAAAAGACATTCGAATTAAAAGAGGATTATCTCTACGATTAAAAGGGGAGGCGGAAAAGCAACTTGTTGAGGCCCCAAGGTCAAAGACTTACGCCATCAAACCTCCGGACTTCCACTCAGTAATTCCCAAAATGGTTGTTAAAGAAGGAGCAAAACTCCTTGCCGGTGATGAGTTATTCTATTCCAAGTATACAGATGAGGTAAGGTTTACTGCTCCCGTGAGCGGTACTTTGCTGGAAGTAAAACGTGCTGAAAAGCGCCGTATTGTGGAAATCATTATCGAGGCAGATGCTACAGATTCTTATAAAGATTTTGGAAAGCTGAATGCCGCCACCGCCGATGCTGAATCTGTAAAGGAAAAGATCCTTAAAAGTGGTTGTGGTGCCTTTATTAAACAAAGGCCCTATGATATTGTTGCAGATCCTAAGGATACGCCAAAGGCGATTTTTATCTCTGCAGTAACAACTGCTCCTCTGGCGGGAGATCTTGGTTTCATTATCAAGGATAAAGTGGCTGCTTTCCAGGAAGGGATCTATGCGTTGCAAAAATTAACCCCAGGGAAGGTTCATCTTTCTGTAGACAAAAGTTCTGACCAGTATCTTAAGGATATTAAAGGAGTGGAATTACATAATGTAGAAGGACCACACCCGGCCGGTAATGTTGGGGTGCAAATTCATCATATAGACCCTGTTAATATGGGGGAGAGAGTTTGGACTATAGGAGCTGAAGATGTGGCTACAATAGGAAACCTCTTTCTTACAGGATATTATGTCCCGGAGCGCACTGTAGCCGTAACAGGTAGTGAAGCTCAAAACAGAAAATACTATAAGACCATTATTGGAGCCAATTCTGCTGACATTATTGGAGAGGTAACAGCTAACATCAGGATCATTTCCGGGGATGTGCTTACGGGGACTAAGATCTCTAATAACCAGTACCTTGGGTTCTACCCAAATACCCTTTCGATGATACCGGAAGGTAACCAGTACAGAATGTTTGGTTGGTTGCCATTTACATATAATAATATTCATTCCAATTCAAGAACCTCTTTGTCATTCTTGTTTTCCAATAAAAAGTTTGAACCTACAACCAATTTGAACGGGGAAGAACGTGCACTTGTAGTAACAGGAGAAATGGAAGAGGTGTTTCCAATGGAAATTTTCCCTATGCAGCTTATAAAAGCCTGTATGTCCGGAGATATTGAAAAAATGGAGAATTTAGGGATCTATGAAGTAGCTCCTGAGGATTTTGCATTGGTTGATTATACTAACACATCAAAGATAGAAGCTCAGGAGATCATTCGCTTAGGCCTTGATTTAATGATTACTGAAGTAGGTTAAAAAGTTTAATTATGGAATGGATAAGACAACGATTAGATAAATTTAAAGAACCTTTTGGAAAGGGACAGAAACTTGAGAAGTATGCTCCTGCAATTAATGCATTGGATACTTTTCTTTTTACCCCTAACCATACTACACAAAAAGGAGCCCACGTAAGGGATGCCGTAGATCTTAAAAGAACCATGATCACCGTGGTGATCGCCCTTATTCCTGCGCTTATTTTTGGAATGTGGAATGGAGGTTACCAGTACCTTTCTCAAATCCAGACAGAAGTTGGATTTTGGGAAGCTTTGGGTCACGGAGCGCTAAAAATTGTGCCAATGATCGCTGTTTCCTATGCAGTGGGTCTGGGGATTGAATTTTTATTTGCTATTAAGCGAGGCCACGAGGTGAATGAGGGATACCTGGTTACAGGGTTATTGATCCCAATGATCATGCCTATAGATATCCCTCTATGGATGGTAGCTATATCTGTAGTATTTGCAGTGTTAATAGGAAAAGAAGCTTTTGGAGGAACCGGGATGAATATTTTAAACCCGGCATTAACTGCTCGTGCATTTGCCTTTTTTGCATATCCTACATATATGTCTGGAAACCAGGTTTGGGTAAGTGAAGCCACACAAGTGGATGCAGTGACCGGAGAAACTATACTTGGTAGCCTTGCAGCCGGGGAAGGCGCTGGCTACAGTACAATGGATATGTTTATGGGATATATTCCGGGCTCTATTGCAGAGACCTCCACTTTAATGATCCTTCTGGGAGCATTACTACTTGTTTTGACCAAGGTAGGGAACTGGAGAATAATTGTGAGTGCCTTTATAGGAGCGGCCATTATGGCATTGATCTTTAATGCTCTTCCTTCTATGGGAATTGAAGGAAATGACCTTACCAATCTACCCTGGTATCAACATCTTGTAATTGGTGGACTTGCATTTGGTATTGTTTTTATGGCTACAGATCCTGTATCTGCCTCCCAAACCTTAAAAGGAATGTGGATCTATGGATTCCTCATTGGATTGTTTGCAGTGATGATAAGGATTTTCAACCCTGCCTATCCGGAAGGAATTATGTTGGCCATTCTTTTAATGAACGTGTTTGCACCGGTGATAGATCATTATGTGATCCAGGCCAGCGTGAAGAAAAGGGTGAAGAGAAAAAATGAATCCCTGAACAAGCAAATTAATACAGCAGTTTAAAATGGAACAGAAATCAGTAAATAAAACGAACAAGAACTCCTACACCTTTATCTTTTCGATAGTAATGGTGATAGTTGTGGGAACCGTTCTTGCCTTTGCCGCGACTTCTTTGCAGCCAAGGCAGTATGAGAACGCCCGCCAGGAAAAGATGCAGAATATCCTTGCTACTGTTGGAATTGAAACAGACAGGGCAGGAGCTGAAGCTTTATATAGACAGCATATTGTTGAAGAGATCGTTTTGGATTCAAATGGGGATGTGAGAGAAGGTGTGGAAGCTTTTGATGTAGATCTTGCGAAAGAACTTAAGAGAGAACCACTAGACCAAAACTTCCCTCTTTATATAGCAGAAGTTGATGGAGGTACTTATTACATCCTTCCATTAAGAGGTGCCGGTCTTTGGAATGCAATCTTTGGATACATATCACTTCAGGATGATGTGAACACAGTAAAAGGGGTTGTTTTTGACCACCTTGGAGAAACTCCGGGTCTTGGAGCAGAGATCACTAAAGAATGGTTCCGTGAAAGGTTTACAGATGAGAAGATTTTTGACGGTAGCGGTAACCTGGTAGGGATTTCAGTTGTAAAAGGTAATCCCAGTACATCAAAGGATGATAACAGGGTGGATGCAATTTCTGGTGCTACTATTACTACAGATGGGGTAAGTGATATGATTGCTGAAAGATTGCAACATTATTTGCCTTATTTTGAGAGTCAGACAGATATGAATGTTTCAAATAATTAATATTATGGCGAAGGAAACAAACAATAAACCTGTGCAATTTGCAGAGGGGACAATAGAACAAAAAGAAGAAAAAAAGAAAGAGCTTGTTCTTTTCCTTGCCGGAGGCGAAGAGAAGGAAAGTTTATTTTCCAAGAGGAACAGGAAGTTACTTTCAGATCCTTTGGATGATGATAACCCAATTACCGTACAGGTTCTTGGTATATGTAGTGCCCTTGCGATTACAGTGCAGCTGGAACCGGCAGTAGTTATGTCTATTGCGGTGGTAGCCGTAATGGCATTCTCAAATATGATCGTATCCCTTTTAAGGAATATGATTCCAAGCAGGATTCGTATTATCGTGCAGCTTGTAGTGGTAGCATCCCTGGTGGCTTTGGTAGACCAGATCCTTAGAGCATATGCCTATGATGTAAGTAAACAACTTTCTGTATTCATTGGTCTTATTATTACCAACTGTATCGTAATGGGACGTCTTGAAGCGTTCGCATTAGGAAATGGAGTATGGAGATCCTTCCTTGACGGGGTAGGAAACGCTGCAGGATATGGGCTTATACTTATCATTGTAGCTTTCTTTAGGGAATTACTTGGAGCAGGAAAGCTGTTTGGCTATGAGGTCCTTGGTCATAAAGGAGTTACCCTTGCCGAGTCTACAGGATTATATGCCCTTGGATACGAGAACAATGGTTTAATGCTGCTGTCGCCAATGGCTTTAATAGTGGTAGGTATCATTATTTGGGTACAAAGAGCTCGCAACAGAAAATTAATCGAAACCTAATCAAAACCAGATAAAAAAATCTATTATGGAATTTATAAATTTATTTGTGAGGAGTATTTTCGTAGAAAACATGGTTTTCGCGTACTTCCTTGGAATGTGTTCTTACCTGGCGGTTTCCAAAACGGTAAAAACAGCGGTTGGGTTAGGTGCAGCGGTTATTTTCGTATTGACCATCACCGTGCCAATTAACTTTTTACTTGATTCATATTTACTTCGTCCGGGAGCCTTGTCCTGGCTAGGGGCAGAATATGCCAATATTGACCTTAGTTTCCTTAGTTTCATAATGTTCATTGCCGTTATTGCAGCAATGGTACAGCTTGTGGAGATGATCGTTGAAAAATTTGCTCCGGCCCTTTATGGTGCCCTGGGTATTTTCCTTCCTCTTATTGCTGTAAACTGTGCGATCCTTGGTGGATCCCTTTTTATGCAACAAAAGGATTTTGATGGGATCTCATACGCTGTGACTTATGGTTTTGGAAGTGGGATAGGATGGTTCCTTGCTATTATAGGAATTGCGGCCATTAGGGAAAAGATCACTTATTCCAATGTGCCGGCTCCTTTAAAAGGACTGGGAATTACTTTCATAATTACCGGATTAATGGCCCTTGGGTTCATGAGTTTTATGGGTATAAAAATATAAAATAGAGATATGACAGTTATTATAGCAAGTGTAATTGTATTTTTAGTATTGATCTTAATTTTGGTTGCAGTTTTACTTACAGCCAAATCCAAGCTCGTTCCTTCTGGTCCGGTAAGTATTAATATTAATAATGAGAAGGATCTTGAAGTTGGCTCCGGTGGAACGCTTCTTTCAACCCTGGGTGAAAATAAACTTTTTTTACCCTCTGCCTGCGGGGGAGGTGGAACCTGTGTACAGTGTAAATGTATAGTCTCTGAAGGTGGAGGTACTATCCTTCCAACAGAGGAACCTCACTTTACACGTAAGGAGATTGCCCAGGGCTGGAGACTTGGTTGCCAGGTTAAGGTAAAACAGGATATGAAGATCACTATACCTGAAGAGGTATTTGGTATCAAGAAATGGGAGGCTACTGTTGTTCGTAACTTTAACGTAGCATCTTTTATCAAGGAGTTTGTAGTTGAAATCCCTGAAGATATGGATTATAAAGCCGGTGGTTATATCCAGATAGAGATACCAAAATGTGAAATAAAATATGAAGATATAGACATCACAGCTCACCCGGACGAGCACCCTGGGGAACCGGAAAAGTTCAAGGATGAGTGGGATAAATTCAACCTTTGGCCTCTGGTAATGAAAAATACAGAGACTGTTGAACGTGCATATTCCATGGCCTCCTACCCTGCTGAAGGGAGAGAGATCATGCTAAATGTTCGTGTTGCCACTCCACCATGGGACAGGGCTAAGAATGGTTGGATGGATGTTAATCCCGGGATCGCGTCTTCTTATATTTTCTCCAGGAAAAAAGGTGATAAGGTAATTATCTCCGGACCTTATGGAGAGTTCTTTATCAATGAGAGTGATGCAGAAATGTTATATGTAGGAGGTGGAGCCGGAATGGCACCAATGCGTTCTCACCTGTATGAATTATTCAGGACTATTAAAACAGGAAGAAAAGTTACTTACTGGTACGGTGGACGTTCCAAGAGAGAACTTTTCTATACAGAGCACTTCCGTGCATTGGAGAGAGACTTTCCTAACTTTAAATTCTACCTGGCCCTTTCTGAGCCAATGGAAGAGGATAACTGGAAGGTGAAGGATGGCCTCGATGGGGAAGGAGATGGATTTGTTGGATTCATTCACCAGGTGGTAATTGATAATTATTTGAATCACCACGATGAGCCGGAAGATATAGAATTCTACTTTTGTGGACCGCCCCTTATGAACAAGGCAGTACAAAAAATGACAGAAGATTTTGGAGTACCACCGGAAAATGTAAGATTTGATGATTTTGGTGGATAGATTGCCATCAACTATTTATAAAAAAAAACAGCTGCCCCCGGGCAGCTGTTTTTGCTTTGGGTTTGAAAATCCGTTTACGTGCAGTGGCTGTTTAACATGATAATTGTAATTTTGCACTTGCAATGAAAAACGAACTTAACAGGCAGGAACTTCATAACCTCGCTATGAATATTGTAGGGAAGGAACTTGAGGATGATGGCTTTGAATTCCTTGGGATAAACAGTGAATTCAAAAGAGACCCTCAATTTGTAGCCCTTAAGGATAAAAAGCTGCATTTTGTAATAGTACGTGCAGTCCTGTATCCAGATAACCCCACGATATACGACCCGGCTTTGGCAGAAAAAGTAAGAGATCACGCTGTTAAATATAATGCGCGAACGTTCTATGCAGGAGTAGGGCTCGCCAATTCCAATGATTATGAAAAGCCACTCTATAAAGAGGAAGACTATGTTGTCAATTACGCAGGCCTTCTGGAAATCAAATAATATTTTATTCCTTATTTCGGGACTGCTATTTCTGTCCTGTAGCAATCCTAAAACAAATGAGCAGGTAGTCACCGGGGAAGCCCTGGGAACCACCTATCAGGTTAAATTTTTTCATGAGGAGGAAATTCCATTAAAAAAGGGGCTGGATTCTGTTTTCGAGGTGATAAATTCCTCTATGAGTACCTATCAGAACAACTCAGATATCTCCAGGATCAATGCAGGAGATAGTACTGTAACAGTTGATGAGCATTTCAGGAAAGTATTTAATGATTCAAGAAAAATTTACCGGGAGAGTAAAGGTCATTTTGATCCTACCGTGGGTAATTTGGTGAATGCGTATGGATTTGGCCCTGAGAGAGGGAATAAAGAGCTTTCGCAGTTTGTAATTGATTCCATGATGCAATATGTTGGTTTGAATAAAATCGAGCTTACAGCTGATGGGAGAATTAAAAAAGAACATCCTGAAATATACGTTGATTTTAATGCAATTGCTAAGGGTTATGCCGTTGATGTCATGGGGGAATTTCTGGACCAAAATGGAATACAGGATTATTTGATCGAACTGGGAGGTGAACTACTGGCAAAGGGGATTAATCGTAAGAACGATGTTCCCTGGACAGTTGGGATAGATGATCCTGCACAAACATCATCTCAAAGGATTCTTACTGCCGCCTTAAGGCTGGAGGACCGGGGGATGGCGACATCTGGGAATTACAGGAAGTTTCGTATAGACAGCCTTACCGGGCTGCAGTATGTTCATACTATAAATCCTTTAACGGGAAGATCTGAAAAAAGTGATCTTTTAAGCGCCACTGTACTGGCACCAACCTGTGCCCTGGCCGATGGTTATGCAACAGCCTTTATGTCCCTTGGATTTGAAGGTTCATTGGATATGCTGGAGAGGGTGGAAGACATTGATGTGTACTTTATATATGCAGGCAAAGAAAATGAGATGAAGGTCTTTACTACCCCGGCATTTGAAGAAGCCCTGCTCAGGGATTAGGTTTGCGACACACAGGGATGATCTCTCCTTTTGCCAGCCTGTAACGATCTATTTGAGCAGTAGTTAAATTTGCTGTGTAATTCACTTCCTCCACTTCAAAACCAATAGCTCTTAACTTTTCAAAGTAATCCCGGCCATATACCCTTACGTGGTCATATTGCCCGAAGATTCTGGCTCTTTCTTCTCTTGAAGTGATGCTGTCATCCTGGAAAGTGATCTCCCTGGACAGGTCCTGGGGAATTTGCAGGATAGCTGTGCCGCCGGGGGAAAGCACCCTGTAAAGCTCTTGCATTGCCCTGCTGTCATCTGGAATATGTTCCAGTACGTGGTTGCACAAAATGAAGTCATAGGAATTATCCTTAAAAGGAAGATCACAAATATCGGCCTTTACATCTGCAAGAGGCGAATTAAGGTCTGTAGTGGTGTAATCTAAATTTTGAAGTTTCCTGAAGCGTTTGTAGAAGGCCTGCTCCGGTGCAAAATGAAGCACCTTTAGTTTCCGGGAGAAAAAATCTGTTTCTGTTCTTAAATATAGCCATAGTAAACGGTGACGCTCCAGGGAGAGGGTAGAGGGGGAGAGTACGTTCTCCCGTTGTTTCTCATATCCATAAGGAAGAAATTTCCTGAATGTCCTGCCATCAATTGGGTCTTCGTATTTGCTTCCGCGTAAAAAAAGCTGAAGGAAAGGTTTTGCCAGATAACTAAATCGAATAAGAAATGGCCGGGGGATGGTATTTAGGATCTTTTTGAAAATCTTCATACTTCAATATCGCCCCAATTCTCTCCCGATTTTATGCGGTATAATTGCATTTCAGATACTCCAAATTGCTTGGCGAGAACCCGTATCCTTGTTTTTCTATTAGGGTCCAGGAGTTTTTTCTTTAAAATGACAGCCTGGGCATAAGTGAGTTTAGAGTAGGAGGTAACCTTGCGTAATTTTCTCTTCAATTTATTCTCCTTCACCTGCGGATTGTTAAACTGGTGCTGTGTCCATTCTTCCCTGTTGGCCCAGGCAAGATTGGTAACCTGGTTCTCGTGCTTCACGTAGTTCTTATGGATCACATACTGGTCATCCTCCTTTTTATCCAAAAATAATTCAGCAATAACCCTGTGAAAATAATAACTCTTATTCTTACCATTCTTTAAAACCACTACAAATGAAAGGTAACCTGCTGTTTTTCCGCCGGAGAGAAGTTCCCCCTTTGGATTCTTCACATAACTAACTATTCGCCCGTAGTTGGATACATCATAAACAAACCTGTCCTGCCAAATTTCTTTATGCAGGGACTTCCATTGTTCATGCCTGTAGTTTTTAATCATATACTTTAGACCTGTATTGGTCCTCTTCTGTAGATTCTATTCCCAATGCTTCATAGATATACTTAAAGGTAGAAAGTAATTCTGGTTTTCCATCTACAATTGCCACATTATGTTCAAAATGAGCGCTGGGTTTATTATCGGCCGTAAGAATTGTCCAGCCGTCACGTAGTTGCTTGATCCTTTTGCTGCCTTGATTTATCATAGGTTCTATGGCCACCACCATACCCTCAACAAATTTCTTTCCTCTTCCACGCTGGCCGTAATTAGGCATTTCAGGATCCTCATGCATTTTCTTACCAAGCCCATGCCCCACAAGTTCGCGTACCACACCATAGCCATGGTCCTCACAATATTTTTGAATGGCATACCCCACATCACCTACGCGGTTGCCAACTTTGAATTCGCTAATGCCGGCATATAGGGACTCCTTTGTTACCTTAAGTAATTCGGCAGTATCAGGGTCAATCTCACCAACGGGAAAGGTGTAGGCATGGTCACCGTAATATTCATTCTTTATAGCACCACAATCAATGGATATAATATCACCTTCAACCAGGGGAGTAGCATTGGGTATTCCATGTACGACCTGGGCATTTGGGCTCATGCAAAGGGTGTTGGGAAAATCATATAGTCCCAGGAATCCCGGTACAGCACCCTGCTCTCTTATATATTCTTCTGCCAGTTTATCTAAGTAAAGAGTTGTAACCCCCGGCTTAATTTCAGATGCCAGCATACCCAATGTTCGTGAAACAACCAGGGCGCTTTCTCTCATTAATTCAATCTCTTCCCTTGTTTTGGTAATGATCATAGTTTGATTTTAAGAAAGTCAATAAGACTTTTATTTTTTCTTTTTAAGTTAGGAGTCTTCGAATTGGTGGTGCCGGTTGAAAGAGAGTGATATATTTCCCCCCATCCTTTTAACCCACCAAAATTGCGATCGTCTATAAAAATATCGGCCTGGATCTTACGGCTTAAGCCTTCATCATAAATTTCTTCAGGATAGCTTTTATTAACTGCATAAAATTCAATCCCTTTATTCCTGCAAAAATTCACAGCTTCTTCCAACTCCCTCCCACTTCTATATGTCCAAAGGATGAGATGATGCCCTTCTTCCTGTAATTTCTGAAGGGTTTCAAAGGCAAATAAAACCGGCTTTCCTATTGCCGGATATTTATTTTCTACTATTGTACCATCAAAATCTACTGCTATGGTAAGGATCTTAATCATAACAGCAAAATTAAAAATAATATAGGATTAAACTACGTTCTCCCCAATCTATTAGTTAGAATAAGAATCCTTATAATCCCTGCCGGAAACAATGGCAGCCACATCCTCTGCAAGAGATTCCTGAGAATACTCTACATATCTATTTACTTCTTCCCCATCTTTTAAAAAGATAAAAGTTGGAACCCTGGACATGTTGTAACCTTCCTCAAGATTGTCTGGTGTGGTTTTACTCCTGTCTACCCCAATCATAGTAAGTTTTGAAAGATCATAGCCGGCTTCATCAAGTAATTTGAAGAATTCCGGCACCTCCCGCCGACTATCGGGGCACCAGGTTCCCATAAACCCTACGATCTCATAGTCACCTATATTTTCCTTAATGATCTCAATTTCTTCTGCTGAAGGTTTATAATTGTCATAACCTCGGTTAAACCACCCTGCGTAAGACCCTTCCTGAAGGTCTTTTTTGGTTAATTTTCCCACGATCATATTTTGTTGATCATCATCCAGTTCTTCATCCTCATTCTCCATAACAACAGGAGAAGCTGTTGCTGCTGTTTCATTGGATTCAGGATTTTGGGTGGTATTCCCGCAGGAGGTGAAAAGTGCAAGTAGTAAAATTAAAAAACTCATTTTCATTTTTTTAGATTAAAGATTCCTGGGTCATAAGCTCTGGCTTGGTGATACCCATCAATTGAAGAATAGTCGGTGCAATGTCCCCTAAATTACCATCCTTTACATTTTTTATATCCTTATCCACCAGGATGAAGGGAACGGGGCTTGTAGTGTGAGCCGTGTTGGCAGACCCATCTGGGTTTATCATCATTTCGCTGTTACCGTGATCTGCTATGACCAGGACGCTGTAATTGTTTTCCTTTGCTGCTTCTACCACATCACGCAAACATTCATCTACTACCTCACAGGCTTTCACGGCGGCTTCAAATACTCCTGTGTGCCCCACCATATCGGGGTTCGCAAAATTAAGGCAAATGAAATCGGCACTTTCGTCCTTAATCTCAGGAACGATCTTATTCCTTAGTTCGTAAGCACTCATCTCAGGTTTCAGGTCATAAGTGGCAACTTTAGGAGAATTCACCATGATCCTTTTTTCTCCCTTAAAGGGTTCTTCCCGTCCTCCGGAAAAGAAGAAGGTAACGTGAGGATATTTTTCTGTCTCGGCTATACGTATCTGGGTTTTTCCCATGTATTCAAGTACTTCCCCAAGGGTGGTCTTTATATTTTCCTTTCTGAAAACAACGTTGATATTTTTGAAAGTATCGTCATATTTGGTTAGGGTAACAAAATATAAGGGTAGGGTTTTCATGTGGTATTCGGGCATATCCTCCTGGGTTAGTACATAGGTGAGCTGCCGGCCCCTGTCTGTCCTGAAATTAAAAAAGATAACAACTTCATCATCTTTAAGTGTCGCCACCGGGGTTCCCTGCTCATTGGTAAGAACGATGGGCTCAAGAAATTCATCTGTAATATCCCTGTCATAAAAATCCTGAACTGTTTGTTGCGCATTTTGGGTTTTAGTCCCTATGCCCCGGGTTATAAGATCATAGGCTTTTTGGACCCTTTCCCATCTCCTGTCACGGTCCATCGCATAATACCTTCCAATGACAGATGCCAGTTTCCCATCGTGTTGTTTAAGATGCTCCTCAATTTCAGCAATAAATCCTTTGCCAGAATTTGGATCAACATCACGACCATCAGTGAAAGCATGAACGTACTTTTCCTTTATTCCGAATTCATTGGCGGCTTCAACCAAACCTTTTAAATGGTCTATATGGCTATGAACCCCGCCATCACTTAATAACCCCATAAAATGTATGGGCTTCTTATTCTTTTTTGCATAATTGAAAGCCTGTTCCAGCACCGGTTCGCTGGAAAGGGATTTATTTTGAACTGCGAGATTGATCTTTGCAAGGTCCTGGTAAACAACTCTCCCTGCTCCCAGATTCATATGTCCAACCTCACTGTTTCCCATTTGCCCGTCTGGCAGGCCAACGTTCATTCCGTGAGTTAAGAGCTGGCCATTAGGAAATTCCTTTACCAGCGAATCAAAATATGGGGTGTTTGCCTGTGCAACTGCAGATACTTTTTCGTCCTGGGTTATTCCCCAGCCATCAAGGATTACTAATATTACCTTCTTCTCCATTTTAATCAATTTTAAGGTAAAGATAAAAACTATATTGCCCATTGCGAATTATACAGTTAAGAATTATATTTTCTGTGATTTGGATTCCCCGGAGTTTTTTTTATAATTTAAGCGGAAGGTTTACAGTTGTTAAGGAAAATTTTAACTTTTTCAATTGTGCAGCATGATAATAATATGGTTTAATTCACGTTGTAAGGAAGTATTGCATCTTTCGATTAATCCCCTCTAATGCCTTGAAGCTGAATATAAAGCGCTTAAATGTTAAAAGTTCGCTCAAAGGGCAATTAAAATTAAATAATTGGATCTTGGTATTGTGTTTGCATATTATTAACATATAACCAAAAAATTAAAACAATCTATGACGCATAAAATTCTAACTGTACTGGCAATTATAATTTTTTCATTCGCTTTCACGACTGCAAACGTCAACAATAATAAATCCATCAATGAACTACCGGCGCCCCTGCCGGAGACCGAAAATAAACTTTCAATAGAAGAGGAAATCGATCAATTATATGATGTTTTCTCTGCTAATAATACCACTGTTCCAAATCAGGAAAGTTTTAAAAATGGAATGATTGGATATTATAAACTACTTGACCAGGGGCTTGTTAAAAATCAAATTCTTACAATTATCGATTTTAGTCTTTCTTCCACCAAAAGGAGAATGTGGGTTCTTGATATGGCCCATAATAAAGTATTGATCAATTCTGTTGTTTCTCACGGTAAGAATACCGGAAATGAGTTTGCAACAAAGTTTTCCAATACCGTAAATTCCCTTCAAAGTTCTCTTGGTTTTTATATTACCGGTGAGACTTATATGGGTGGAAATGGCTACTCCCTATTCATAGATGGAATGGAGGAGAGGTATAACTCTAAAGCGCGTGAGCGATATGTCGTTATCCACGGGGCCTCTTATGCAAATGAAGAGGTGGCTAAACGCACCGGGAGACTTGGTAGAAGTTATGGATGTCCTGCTGTGCCTACCGCCCTTACCAATGAATTTATTGATACTATCAAAGGCCAGTCTGTACTATATATACATTCTGCCGATGAGGATTATCTTCAAAATTCTGAAATGATAAAAGCTTAGGAGCCACTTTTAAGAGCTTTCAAAAGTTTCTTGTCATAATTATAAATATCCTCGGTGAATCTTGTTCTGCCGTTCTCCCTCCAGGCGGTCCAGTAGAAATGGTGAACCTGAACCTCTTGCTTCATATCTACATGAGTTTTTTCGCCCCCCGCAATTATCTCATCTACCTTATCTGAAGTATATTCATCCTGGTCCTCTAATAAATACTTTGCCAGGTCAATAGCATCTTCCACTCTTACACACCCCGAACTCTCTGCCCTTGAATTTCTTTCAAACAAGGCTTGTGATGGGGTATCGTGTAGGTAAATAAGATACTCATTGGGGTACATGATCTTTACCCTGCCTAAGGGGTTGGAGGCCCCGGGATCCTGCCGGTAGGTAAGGCCTTTGGCCTGGTCGCCGTTCCAGTTGATCCTTGATGGGTTAACTTCGTTCCCGCTTTGATCGTACACTTTAATATTCCTGTTTGCCAGGTAATTGCTGTTCCTCTGCATCCCTGGAATTACATCCTTATTCTGAATAGTTGGAGGTATGGTCCAGTCTGGATTAAAGACCAGGTGTTTAACTTCCCGGGAAAAAACCGGGGTCTTACGGGCTTCAGTTCCCACCATTGTTTTATGGGTGCGCACTGTATCGCCGTTTTTTACCACCTGTAACCTGTAATTTGCAATATTAACAAGGATAAAATGATCGCCAAGGTCACGGGGATACCATCTCCACCTTTCAAGATTTACCAGGATTTGATCCCTTCGCTGGTCATAACCTTTGTTAAGGAACCTAATTGTATTATTTCCAATGATCCCGTCATTTTCAATACCGTTTTCCTCCTGGAAACTCTTTAGGGCTTCTGCAAGTTCTTCGGTATATTTATTTCCTGTGGAATCGGTATTTTTAAGATAGCCAAAGAATTCTAAGCGCTCCTGGATTTGTGATATGCGGGAATCTTCTTCGCCTGGCTCCACAGTTTCTCCTTCGGGGATAGCCTCAAAACCTTGAAAATTGGCGCTTAAATCCCGATACTCCTTCAGGGACTTTTTTAATTCGTTATAGATTTGATGATTAGATCTTATTTGATCCAGGGCTTTCGCAAAATCCTTTTCCTCCACAGCCTCTTCTAATATGGCCAGGTGGTCAATTTTTACTGAAGGCACGTCCCATATCTCATGCAGGTCCTTGGGATTGGTTTTTCCATTATATAGATGACTGGCATATTTTAAATACGCATCGGTCATTATGACATCAAGCCTGCTGCGTTCTTCTTCTGAAAGATCCTCTAAATTAGAAAGGTCTTCCCTTATCTTTTCTCCATGGTACTCCCCGAATATCAACCCTTCATCTTCTGAAGCTTCCAGGGCTTCCAGGAGGCCATCCCTAAGGCCAGGGCTGCTCCACGCAGGCAGGTAAGACCTGTTTTCGTAAAATGCCGTAACAGAATCCTGCATGTACAGACTTGCCGGTGGATTGGTTACTGCCTTGTGAATATATTCTGCATTCCCCAATTCCTCTATCCCGCCAAAGGAGAAGAAGCCACCCGATGATTCATTCTTACAGGCAGAAAGACTTATAATTAAAATAAGCACAAGTATATACCTTGTATGCAAAAAATGGGGATGGTGATATTTCATTCGATCTATTTTGATGGCCGGTAGCCAATGAATTAGTAATAAATATAAATTGAATACAGCTTGCTTTTTTTAACCAACTGCTTCTTCATTAAATTTTAGGTTGCAAAAAAACCTTGTAAGGGGATCCTGGATAGGGGAAAAGCTTGTAGAATGGTTAAGAATCGACAACTAAGTTGCTGCAGAGAAAAATTCCCTACCAGCAACGTAGTTATGATTTTAGTTTTATGAATCAGCTCGCACATCTGCATAGTCCTTATTCTGGTCGAACTGGACTTCAGCAAATGGGCATAGGGGATCTATTTTCAAATTCTTTTCCCGGGCAAATTCAACACTTTTTTTTACCAGGCGCGTCGCAAGCCCTTTGCCCTCGAGTTCCTGCCGGGTTTCAGTATGGTCGATCAACATTATCCCATTATCCAGTATGCTATAGGTAAGTTCAGATGTTATTCCTTTGTCATCTTCCATATAGAACATGCCTCTGCGGTCACTTTCCTTATGTTTTATCTCTTCACTCATCACTTTAAGGTTTAAATTCGGCATCCACGATCCCGTAGCTTACAGATTCCTCTGCATCCATCCAGTAATCTCTGTTAAAATCTTTCAGGATTTTTTCCCGGGTTTGATCGCAATTCTCAGCAAGGATTTTTGCGCTCAATTCTTTGATCTTAAGGATCTCGGTGGCCTGGATCTCAATATTCGAAGCCTGGCCTCTTGTCCCACCGCTAGGCTGGTGGATCATAACCTTAGCGTGTTTCTGGATAAACCTGCGTCCCTTAGCTCCTCCTGAGAGCAGGATAGAACCCATTGAAGCGGCTAAACCGGTACAAATGGTTGAAACAGGGCTTTGAAGGGTTTTCATAGTGTCATAAATGGCAAATCCATCTGTCACATAACCGCCTGGGCTGTTTATGAATAGTTGAATTTCTGTATTGTCAATGGCATCCAAATATAATAAACGGTCTATTACGTGTTTTGCATTCTTATCGTTAACCTCTCCCCAAAGGAAAACCTTTCGATGTTTTAAAAATTGCTCATCTATAAGGTCCTGGGCTTTTCCGGTTTTTTCTTTCATAAGATTTTTTTTTAATGGTATTTTGGATTTCCCTCTTTTCTTTCCGGGATATCAAAATATACCAGCTATGCTCATTTTATTAGTATATGAAAATACTAAAGATTATTAATAGCTAAAATTATGACTATTTTCGCAGAAAAGTGCAGGATGAATTTGGCATTTAACAAGATTTTAAAGAAAGACCTGGAACTGGTGATCCCATTTATCCAGGAATTGGGTGAGTATAAAACCGATGTGGCGCTTTTAAGAGCACGACTGGCAGAAATGTTTGATCAAAATTATGAATGTTTCGGCGTTTATCTGCACGGGGAGGTGATTGGTGTTTTCGGCCTTTGGTTTATGACCCGGCACTACGCGGGAAAATCTTGTGAACCCGACCATGTGTTTATTAAAACAGAATATCAAAATAAAGGCCTGGGTAAGCAAATCTTTGAATTTATCTTTCAATATGCTGAAGATAAAGGGTGTGAGACAGCTGAACTAAATTCATACGTGCACAATTTTAGATCTCACAAATTCTATATGAATCATGGCTTTGTTATCAAGGGATATCATTTTTTAAAAAAGCTATAAATTATTTTGGAAGATGAAAAATTTAACGTTTATATTTGCAGTGTACTTGCGGGAGTAGCTCAGTTGGTAGAGCGTCAGCCTTCCAAGCTGAATGTCGCCGGTTCGAACCCGGTCTCCCGCTCAAAAAAAGCCTCATTGAAAAATGAGGTTTTTTTGTTTTAAAAGGTTTTGGATAATACAGCTTTTCAAATGGAAATAAAACCCCTCGAAAACACTCCCTTATATCTTATTGTTAATTGTCTTCTTGAAGCCTTTAAGGGGTATTTTGTACCCATGCCGTCAGATCTTTTATATTGGGAGAAGCGGTTTCTTGCTGCCAGGGTTATTATGGAATATTCCTATGGCATGTTTGACAATGGCCAATTAGTAGGTTTTATAATTAATGGAATTGATAATTTCCACTCAGAGCCTACTGCCTTTAATACGGGAACGGGTGTTTTACCTAACTACAGAGGTTGTGGGATTGTGGACAAGCTTTATGAATATGCTATTCCACGACTGCAGGAGAAAGGGGTAACCCATTGTCGCCTGGAAGTTATAGTGGAAAATGAAAGGGCGATAAATGTGTATCAAAGAATTGGCTTTAAAATTACACGCCGCCTGCACTGTTTTAAAGGAAGTTTTGGTGTCCCCGGTAGTAAAAACCCATTGGTTAAAAAAATTGAACATCGCACGATCCTTAAAGGTAATTATGCTGATGAGATATTTTATTCCTGGGACCATACAAAAGAGGCGGTGCTGGCAGTGAGGGGTGATTATGAAAGTTTTCTGGTGTTTAATGAGCTTCAACAGGAAATGGGATATTTTACTGTAAACCCATCAACAGGTTATATTGCAAGATTGGAAAGGGCAGAAGTTGGTACTTATAATGACCTCCTTAGTGCAATAAGACAGGTTATAGGGGAAGTGAAGATGAATAATGTTGATGAATCCAGGATAGGTTTAAGGAGTGCTCTTACAAATGCTGGATTGGAAAATGTTATTGACCAGTATGAGATGGTAATGAAAACCTAAACCTGAGAATCAAAATATAGACAAGCCGGTCATGGTAGTAAGTTTCTCCAGAGCGGCCATACCAAGTTCAGAATTTCCTTTTTCATTGAGGATGGGACTCCATACTGCTACAGAATATTGTGCCGGATGAATGGCAACAATGCCACCACCTACACCACTCTTGCCGGGGAGCCCTACTTCAAAACTAAATTCTCCTGCTTCATCGTAGAAGCCACAGGTTTGCATGAGAGCGTTTATACGTTTTACCTTGGTTTTAGAGAGTATCTTTTCACCTGTTTCCAACATTTTCCCATTATTTGCAAAGATCATAAATGCCTTTGCCAGCTCCTCACAGGACATCGCAAGCGAACATTGATGAAAATAAAAATCTACAATGGGTTCCACCTCATTTTTGATGTTGCCTAATGCCTTCATATAATTTACCAAAGCATAGTTTCTGTAACCGGTAGATTTTTCAGAAGCAGCAATTTTATGGTCATATTCAATGCTGTCATTATCACATATCTTTCTCACAAATTCCAACAGGTCCTTCTTGGGATCATCGAGGTTTGACACCAATATGTCGCATATTACCAGGGCTCCAGCATTAATAAAGGGATTCCTTGGGATCCCTTTCTCATATTCCAGCTGGGTAAGGGAATTAAAAGGATCACCTGAGGGTTCTACATCAACCCGGTCCCAAAGGTCCTCTCCTAAAAGCTGCATAGCCATGGAGAGGGTAAAAACTTTTGAAATACTTTGGATGGAAAATTTCTCGATACTGTCCCCAAAGGAATAATGTTCTCCCTTGCCCTTATACAAATGCATTCCAAATTTTTTGGGGTCTACTTTTGCAAGTTCAGGGATATATGAAGCGACCTTACCGTAGACGTCTCTATGGCTTAGCTCTTCGTGAATGGTGTCCAGTACTTTTTGGTAATCCATGTTAATTTAAATGAGTTAAACTTCCGTTTGGCTCCAGTTCGAAAGGTACTTCATCTACTTTGAAAATGCGGGCGGGCAAAGGGCCTTTTAACGAAATTTTATCAGCTCTCACCTCCAGCCAGCTACCTTCCCTAAGCCCCACTACAGGCTGTGTGTTGAGCGTATGGAATTCTTTGATACGGGTTTCCCTTGTCTCCCCTTTATGGGTTGAATTGGTATCTGGATCGAGGTAATGAGGATTAATATTAAAAGGCACAAGGCCCAGGGTGTGGAAGCTTGGAGGGTAAATAATTGGCATATCATTGGTGGTTTGCATGCTTAACCCGGCTATATTGGTTCCCGCACTGGTTCCCAGGTAAGGAATGCCTGCCAGCAGGGTTTCCTTTAATACGCTCATTACCTTATTCCGGTAGAGCTTCTCAACAAGTAAGAATGTGTTGCCGCCTCCCGTAAATATCCCGCTGGCACCCTTAATCGCCTCGACGGGATCCTTGTATTCATGTAGGCCTTTTATTTGTATTCCTACTGGTTGGAAAGTATCTCTTACAAGCCGGGTGTATTCATCATGAGATATCCCGCCGGGCCTGGCATAGGGTATAAAGATCACTTCCCCTGCATCTCCAAAATGCTTTTTTACTTCAGGAAGGAGATATTCAAGGTACGACTGGCCGTGAAGGGTGGAGGTGCTGGCTAAAATAGCATTTTTCATAATAGATAGATTTTCTTTCCCACCAGTCATTTATATCAACCGGTGCAGGAATTTGCGTAAATTTATGGAATGTGGCGGTTTAACAAAAGTTTAGGCGCTACTTATAATATTAATAAGAATTTCAATTGTTTCTTTAGTAGCAACATGAATTTTTAAAGAGAGAGTGCTTATGCTGAGCTTTCTATCTATATTAAAAAAATAAAATTAATTATGAAAAGAGTTCTGATTATTGTTCTGCTGCTTTTTGTTAGCAATTCGCTTCTTGCCCAGGAAAAAGAGAGGAAGCGGGTGGTGGGCACCTTACAAATGCCTGCAGAGGAGGAAGTACAGGGGGTGAGTATATATAATCTCAATACCAATGCCGGTACCGTTTCCAATGATAATGGGCAATTCAGGATTGAGGTGGGGTTGAACGATAGTATTCGTATATCTGCAATCCAATTCCAGGAATTTACTGTAATAGTGAATGAAGGGGTAATGGAAAGCGGCCAGTTGAATATTAATATTACAGAGGTAGTAAACCAGCTGCCGGAAGTGATTGTAAGCCCATTTGATCTTACGGGGAATGTGAATGTTGATGTTGCCAGGATTAGAGTAGTGCAAACGCCAGATACACTTACCTCCAGGGAGGCGCAGTTCATGTATTTTGAATCTGATGCTGAACCTCGATATACATCCCCGCGACGTAATGAAGCGATGGAAATGAGCCGTACCCGGCTTGTAAATGGATTAAATTTTGTAAACTTGTTCAAAGAACTGCTCCTCGTAAGTAAGAGAGATCATATCCAGAATCCTGAATCCAGGCAGTCCTGGGATGTGAGAGAACTTTACAGTGATGAGTTTTTTAAGCAGAATCTTAATATTAAAGAAGAAAATATACCCGATTTTATTTTTTATGCCGATGCCAATGGTTTGGATGAAAAAATGCTGCAGAAAGGAAATGAACTGGATCTTATTGAGTTTTTAATTGAACAAAGCAAAAAATATAAAAAGCAGCAAGCAAGAAATTAATCCAAAAAACCTTATTGGGTGATGAGAAACAACTTATTTTTTATTACCCTTACATTATTATTTGTCCATAACACCTATTCGCAGGAAAAAATTCAATTAAAAGGCTTGCTGGTAACAGATTCCCTTGATGCTTCCTCTGTACATATAATTAACACCACCACCAGGACAGGAACGGTAAATTCGTCCACCGGTAGGTTTAATATCGAAGTTAGGGAAAATGACACCCTGCTTATTTCTTCCATTCAGTTCATCAATGAGGAAATTATTATTTCCCATGATATTTTTAATTCAGGACAACTGCGCATACAGCTTATAGAAGATGTAAATGAGCTCCCAGAGGTGAAATTAAGTAATATTGGCCTCACAGGTAATATTAATACAGATGTTGCTTCCCTGGATATTGTGAAGGACATGCCTGTGAATATGAGATTTGGGGATATCAAGCACACCAGGTTCGAGGCAGATATAAATGACCCGCAGGCAGCACCGGATAATTTAGCATTTAAAGAAAACCAGGTAATGAGCCACGCCGGGGCTACCAGTGTTGACCTGCTTGCTGCAGCCAGTCTCATTGGTGATCTTTTGGGAATTAAGAAAAAACACGATTCGCAGCCGGTTGGAAAAATAAACCTGCCATTATCCCGCCAGATAAGGGAAATGCTGGGAGACTCTTTCTTTATAAAATCATTAGGTATAAAAGAGGAGAATATAGGGGATTTTGTATTCTATCTGGATGACACTGGCCTCACCGGTGAAATGCTGAAGAAAGAAAACCAATTTGCTTTAATTGAATTTCTTTTTGACCACAGTGCAAAGTACAAAGCATTACGTGGTTTTGAATAATGATATGATCCTGTCACCTGGCCTGGATAAGAAATTGCAATTAAGATGTTATTTATTTCTGTTAGTAATATGCCCGTATTTCCTAAACGCGCAGGATTTGCTTAGGGGAACAATCGTAGCTGATTCCCTAATGGAAGCTTCTGTGCATATTATAAATATAACACAGCAAACAGGTACCGTTAATTCAGCTTCAGGGAGTTTTGAATTAAGGGTAAAGGAAAATGATACCTTATGGTTTACTTCTTTGCAATATAAAAAGGAGGAAGTGATCATTTCAGCAGAAATATTTCAGCAAAAATTTTTCAGGATTAAACTTAAGGAAGCTATTAATGAATTGTCTGAAGTTAATATAAGCAATATTAACCTTACCGGAAATGTTGAGACAGATCTTGGAAATATACCTGTATTCAACAAATATAACCTGGGGGTTCCATTGAGAACAAAGCCTCTTCCCACCGCTGAGGAACGAAGATTATATTCAGCTTCAAATGCCGGAGCACTAGGATTTGTGATAAACACCCTAACAGGCGAGATTAAGAAATTGAAAAAAGAAAAGGAAATTTCTGAACTGCTGAGGCTTGTGTATAAGATTGAGAAACTAATTGAAAAAACGTATTTTTTAGAAGATTTGGGGATGAAGGATTTTGAAGTATCTGAATTTCTGTATTATTGTGCAGAGAAAGATGACCTGAAATCTATAGTAGCAGGAGAAAATATACTTCTTCTTATGGAATACTTTTCGACGATGTTACCACGTTATAGAGCATATCTCAATGAGCAATGAAGATTTAAGATTACCTAATTAAGAATGATGAAAGGGATAATATTTATTATAGCATTTTTCAATTTCTCAGCCTTTACTGCTGCGCACAAATTTTATGTAAGCGTTACAGAAATTGAGCATAACCAAAAAAACGAAAGTTTACAGATAATTTCCCGGGTCTTTATCGATGATTTTGAGAATGTCCTTAATCTTAGATATTCGCAGGGTTTGACATTGGACCCCCGGGACGAATCTCCAGGAGCTGAAGATTATATTAGGAAATACCTTAATCAAAAGCTTCAGTTAACAGTAAATGGTAAAACTGTCGATATAGAATACCTGGGGAAAGAGTATGAGAATGATATGCTGGTTTTTTATATAGAAGCACCCGGAATAAAGGATGTAAAAAATGTCCTTGTAAGAAATACTGTTCTTATGGATATGTTTGAAGAGCAAAAGAACCTGGTACACGTGAAAGTGAAAGGAAAAACAAAAAGCATGGTGCTTGTAACTGGCAGGGAAGAAAATACTTTAAATTTTTAGGTTAATAGCAACTACTGGCTATAAATAGCTATTTTAGACGTTTAATAATAATTATCACACAAATGAAAAGATTTCAACTGGGGATTTTAGCCTGTTTTTTTATCTTCTCTGCAGGAACCTTTGCACAGGAGACGGAACAGGAAAATGAGGAAGTAAAACAAAAAGGTCATTTTAATGAGAATAAATTCAGGCAACTTTATGACCTGTTCTCTACGCCTAACCAATACCGTACCGCATCTGGAGCACCGGGAGTGGCATATTATCAAAATCACGCCGATTATAAGATGGATATTGAACTGGATGACAAAACCCAGATTTTAAGCGGTGTCGAGACTATCACCTATCATAATAACTCGCCAGATGACCTGGAATACCTTTGGGTACAACTGGACCAAAATATTCGTACTAAAGATTCCCCTGCTTTACAGAAGGATGGGAATGGAATAGCTCCAGTTTCACAAACAGGCGGATTCGTAAACCAGTTTATGGAGGAGCCTTTCGACGGCGGCTTTAAAATAGAGGAAGTTACTAAAGATGGAAAACCATTGACGTATACCATCAATTTTACTATGATGAGGATAGATCTTCCCCAGCCGTTGAAATCTGGTCAAAGCTATTCCTTCAACATCAAGTGGTGGTATCAGGTAAATAATCACGTTACAGATAGGGCAAGGTCTGGATACGAGCATTTTCCAGAAGATGGGAACAATGTATACGTTATCGCGCAGTTCTTTCCTCGTATGGCAGTGTATAATGATGTGGAAGGCTGGCAGAATATGCAGTTCTGGGGGAATGGTGAATTCGCTCTTCCTTTTGGAAATTACGAAGTGAATATTACAGTACCTGCAGACCATATTCTTGATGGTACCGGAGAGATCACTAACCGCAAGGAGGTGTACAGCCGGGAGATGATTCGACGATATGAGCAGGCGAAGAAGTCCTTCGATAAACCGGTAATAATAGTTTCGCAGGCTGAAGCAGAAGAGGCTGAAAAAGGGTTTTCAGAAAAGAAGAAGACCTGGAAATTAAAGGCCGAAATGGTTAGGGATTTTGCTTTCTCAACTTCCCGAAAGTTTGTGGTGGATATGATGAATACAGATGTAATGGGAAAAGAAGTAATGGCCATTTCAATGTATCCTAAAGAAGGGAATCCTCTTTGGGAAGAATATTCCACTCTTGCCGTAGCCAGTACCCTGAAATCATATTCAGATCTTACTTTCCAGTATCCTTATCATAAAGCTATCTCTGTTCACGCTAAGAATCAAGGGATGGAATATCCAATGATATGCTGGAATTATGGCCGCCCGGAGAAAGATGGCACATATAGCGACAGGGTTAAATATGGGATGATAAGTGTGATAATCCATGAGATAGGACATAATTTCTTTCCAATGATCGTGAATAGTGATGAGCGGCAGTGGGGCTGGATGGATGAAGGTTTAAACACCTTTTTGCAATACCTGGCAGAGCAGCAGTTTGGTAAGGAGTACCCACAGGCTATAGCTCCAAATGATGTGTATCCTTCAAGGAGAGGGATCCCCGCCAATATTGTTCCTTATATGAAAGGTGATCAAAGATATATTTCTCCAATTATGAGCAATCCGGAAAACGTTTACCAGCTTGGTAACAACGCTTATGGAAAACCCGCTACGGCTTTAAATATTTTGAGAGAAACGGTGATGGGTCATGAACTTTTTGACCACGCCTTTAAGACATACTCCCAAAGATGGATGTTCAAACATCCTACCCCGGAAGATTTCTTTAGAACGATGGAAGATGCTTCTGCGGTAGATCTTGACTGGTTCTGGAGAGGCTGGTTCTACAGCACAGATAATGTTGATATTGGTGTAAAGGAGGTGAAGAAATATTTCGTTACAGATAAAGCAACCAAAGAAGGTGCTGCTTTCCTGGAACGTTACGGGGTTACAGATCCTAATAGTGTAGATGCTGTTTTTGTAGTGGAAGAAGGTAGTGAGGAATATAAGGAAGAGATGAAAGGCCGCAGCCCATTGGAGAATGCACCAAGGCTAAATGAGTATATTATGGATAATTTCACTCCTGCTGAAAGAGCTAAGCTAAAAGAACCTAAATTCTTCTACCAGATCACCTTTGAAAAGCCGGGAGGACTGGTAATGCCGCTTATAGTGGAGTATACTTTTGCTGATGGTACTACAGAGTTGGTGAGATATCCAGTGCAGGTATGGAGAAAGAATGATGCAGAGGTAAGTAAAGCCGTTGCAACAGATAAGGAGATCGTGAAGGTAGTGGTAGACCCATACCTGGAAACTGCCGATGTTGACCTGGAAAATAATTCCTGGCCACGGGAGGAAAAAGAAGATAAATTTGAGCAGTTCCGCAACCAATCGGGTGATTAATTGAGCTCAAAAAAATATTAAGCCGACTTTAACGAGTCGGCTTCTTTTTTAGATAAATTTGTGGTTATATTTGCGGGACTATGACTACGCTTCCTTTATTTATTAGTGGTGCAGAGATTGGCTTCATCATGTTCATCCTGGTGATGGTCTTTGGTGCAGATAAGATCCCTGAAATTGCCAGGGGTCTGGGCAAAGGTATGCGCACCCTTCGCAACGCTTCCAATGATATCAAGAACGAGATCACCAAAAGTGCGGAGAAACAGGGGATAGATTCAGATATTTCCAAGGATGTTCGCAGTGAGATAAGCAAGGTGAAAGAAGATATCGAGGAGATCACAGGTTCTGTAAAACGCAGGTTCTAATATTGCTTTTTTCGCAAAAAGTTACTTTTCTTTATTTTACTCAATTGGTGTCCGATTAAAATATACAAATTACGTTAAGCCTTTCTATATAGTTCCAGGTAATATCAATCCTAACATTGGAGTGGTTGTGGATGGAAGATGTTTTAGTGAAATCCAAGCTTTTTAATAATGGGTAAAGCGCTGTTTCTTAAAACTTATATTTTGGTCCTGGTTCTATATTCCAGCAGCGCAGCGTTCTAGACTCTTTCATCGGTAAAAAATTATTTTACCCTTGTAATGCTTAAGCCATCCCTAATGGGAAGCATTATAGTTTCCACCCGGGGGTCTTCTGCAATTCTTTTATTATACTCCACGAGGGCAAGAGTAGAAATATCATCTGCTTTAATCTCTTCTACCACTTTACCACTCCATAAAACATTATCTGTTAAAAGTACACCACCGGGATTAATTTTATCTATTATTAGGTCCAGATATGCAGGGTAGTTAGGTTTATCTGCATCCATAAAAACCAGGTCGAATTTAATGTTAATGGAAGGGATGATCTCCAGCGCGGGGCCCAGGTGCTGGTGTATCCTATCCTTATAATCAGATAAGTCAAAATATTTTTTCTGAATGTCGGTAAGTTCTTCATTGATGTCTATAGTATGCAGCTCGCCTCCTTCCTTTAAACCTTCAGCTAGACAAAGAGCAGAATACCCTGTGTAGGTGCCCAGTTCAAGGATATGTTGAGGATTAATGATTTTTGAAAGCAGGCTAAGCAATCTACCCTGGTAATGGCCACTCAACATTCTTGGTTGCAATACCTTTTGATAGGTTTCCCGGGTGAGTTTGGCCAAAAGTGAAGGTTCTGCCTGGGTATGCTTTAGGGAATACTCATCGAGTGCTTCAGGAATAAAATGCATGGCTGTGTATTTTTATTCAAATTTAAAAAACTAATGAAGCACGCTAGCAGATTTTTTTTGAAATAATCCCCAGTTGTTCCTGATGCTGGAATTAAATATTATTTTTACGTCAAAGACATTTTTCTATGGAATTTAAGAATACCCGGGATTTTGCAAGATCGCTGGACAAAGAAGATTTACTGGCAAAATATAAAGATGAATTTATATTCCCGGAGGTCAAGGGCAAGAAGGTTATTTATTTTACCGGAAATTCCCTGGGGTTGCAGCCTAAAACTGCGGCAAAATATGTAGAGGAGGTCATGCATAACTGGGCGCAGCTGGCAGTCGAGGGGCATTTTCATTCCTCAAAACCATGGTGGGATTACCATGAACGGTTTCCCGGGAAGTTAAGCAAGATTGTAGGAGCCAAGCCGCAGGAGGTCACGGTTATGAATACACTTACCGTAAACCTGCATTTACTTATGGTCTCTTTTTATCGTCCTGTAGGGAAAAGGGTAAAGATCATAGTAGAGGAGAAAGCTTTTCCCAGTGACCAGTATATGATAGCTTCGCAGGTTCGTTATCACGGCCTTGATCCCGAAACAGCAGTTGTGGAGGTTAAAAAAAGGCCCGGCGAACACCACTTTAGGACTGAGGATATTTTAAAAACAATTGAAGAAACCGGCGATGAATGTGCCCTTATACTTATGGGAGGTGTGAATTACTATTCCGGCCAGGTGCTGGATATGGAAACCATTACCCATGCAGGCCATAAAATTGGGGCAAAAGTTGGTTGGGACCTGGCCCATGCTGCAGGAAATATCGAATTGAAATTGCACGAGTGGGGAGTAGATTTTGCCGCCTGGTGCAGTTATAAGTATATGAACTCCGGCCCCGGAAATGCCTCGGGGTGTTTTATAAATGAGAAATATCACGGCTCCAGGGAAATCCCACGGTTTGAAGGGTGGTGGGGACATAACAAGGAAAGAAGATTTTTAATGGAACCTGCCTTCCAGCCTGAACCAGATGCTAATGCCTGGCAAATAAGCAATGCACCAATCCTGGCTCTTGCTCCTTATTTGGCATCTGTCGAAATGTTTGATGAGGTTGGGATGCCTGCACTTCTTGAAAAACGCAATAAAATTGTAGCTTATCTGGAGTTTATCCTGGAGGAAATAGGTAGGGAGGTTAAGGGAGATTTTGAAATAATCACCCCCTCTTCCCGGGAAGAGAGAGGAACTCAACTCTCCGTCTTTTTACACGGGGAAGGGAAACAATTGTTTAATTATTTGATGGAAAATGGGGTAATTACCGACTGGAGGGAGCCTAATGTCATAAGGCTCGCGCCTGCGCCATTTTATTGTTCATTTGAGGATATGTACAATTTTGGGCAAATCCTTAAAGAGGGAATTTTAAAATAGATTGAATGTGCTTTAAATAATGATAATACTATAAACATAATTATCCATGAAAAAACTTCATCTATTACTATGTTTCCTTGTTCCAGGCCTTCTCTTTTCCCAGCAAAAAGAGAGGGATATCAATCTGGAAGGACAGCTGGAGCAATTGCTTTCAAATTTTAACGGTACCGCCGGGGTCTATGTTTATAATATAGCCACGGGGAAGGAGGCTGCCATCAATGCCGATACTATTTTTCCCACGGCAAGCGTAATTAAAGTGCCTATCCTTGTGACCCTTTTTAATAAGATCCAGGAGGGACAACTTCATTTAAATGATAGCCTTGTATATACTGAGGACAGGATCTACGGCGGGTCTGGTTTGATGCAATTCTATAAAGACAGCACAGGTACTGACCTTAGGACCCTGGCGGCACTAATGATCACTTACAGTGATAATGTGACTTCCCTGTGGAGCCAGGAGCTTGCAGGGGGAGGAGAAGAGATAAACAGGTTTATGGAAAGCCTTGGTCTTGAGGATACCAGGGTGAACTCCAGGACAAAAGGCAGGGAGGAAATATGGAAAAAATATGGCTGGGGCCAAACAACCCCCAGGGAAATGGTTTCTATTCTTGTGAAAATAAGGAACCGGGAGTTAATAAATGAAGCTGCCAGCGATGAAATGTACAGGATGCTTACCAATTCTTTCTATACCGAGTACGCACTTTCTCAAATACCACCATATGTGCAGACGGCAGCTAAACAAGGTATGGTGAACAGGTCCCGGTCTGAGTTGGTAATGGTCAATGCACCGGGTGGCGATTATGTTTTTTACATTGCTACAAAGGATAATGAAGACATGTCCTGGGGTTATGATAATGAAGCTTTTGAATTACAACGCATGATATCTGCCCACTTATGGAACTACTTTGAACCGGAATCTGGCTGGAAACCGGCTAAAGGGGCAGATCTATTGATTAAAGGAAAAGAGGAAAAAAATTAATCCTCTTTAACTATAACATCAATATCTGTAAAGAATAACTGGAAACTTTCATCTGCACTTTTATGCATTTTAGCTACTGTTATTCCCTCGATGGTTTCATAGTCTTCCCAGGTGGTAGAAAGGCTTCTGCCAGATGAGGATTCATAGGTCCATTCCTTGATTAGAGAATCATCTGGTGATAAATAGAGGTGATAGGTGTCTCCGGGAGTATATCCCCGGCTGAAGGATACATTATTGATATCTTTTCCATTTCTTCCCCGCTAATTGGTGCTACTGCGCTTCTATTATGTTCAAAATCATAATCACTCCAAACCAGCTGGTAAGGAAAAAGGAACCAATAGGTGTCATTTATAAATTTCTGGTCAATTGCTTTTTCAGTTTCATCCAGGTCTCCATCATTGATATAGCTGCCGGTTTGTCCATTTTCTGTAAGTTCAACCCTGTTTTCTCCTGGAAACCATTTCCACGCGCGTTGGCTTCTTAAGGTGTCATTAACCTTAACATTAAAAGTAAAATCCAATTGCCTCACGTTCTCAAAATTGTCATACCCATTGGCCAGGGCAATTTTAGTGGTTTCAGGATCATTGGTAGGGGTGGAAGCAAACACGTTTTGATTTTTGGTTTCTTCTCTACAACCGGTGAGTAGAAGGAAAAATAATGAAAGTGATAAAAATGTTTTCATACTTGAGAAATTTATTTAAAAGTAGGCTTTTATTTCCTTTACCCGCAGGCCGCAATAAAATTAAATGGCATTTATGCTCATTCCCCCATCTGCCACTATATTCTGGCCGGTGATGTATGAAGATTTTTCCATCGCAAGAAAAGCGATGATCGAGGACATTTCTTCAGCTTTTGCAACCCTGTTCAATGGAGTACGGTTTAAGATTGGTGTCATTTTTTCCTCCTGTGAGAGATAACCTTCAGTTAAAGGAGTCTCTGTAAACCAGGGGGAGACTGCATTCACCCTAATCCCATCACCGGCCCATTCCACTGCCAGACTCCTGGTTTGTTGCAAAAGCCCTGCTTTAGACATCGCATATGGGGTGCCGGTACCAACATCCTGCATGGCAGCTGCAGAGGCAACATTTATTACTGTTCCTCTTTCGCTCTGTTTCAGGAATGGGTGCAACATCCTGCTTAACTCAAAGGGGGCCACCAGGTTTATCTCCAAAACCTTGCGGTATTCCTCTTCAGAATATTCCTTGGCTTTCTTCCTTATGTTTATGCCTGCATTATGGACCAGGATATCCAGCGCCTGCCATTTTTCCTGAACGATCTTGACGATCTCATCCCGGCCCGACTTTGTGGAAACATCTGCCTCAATTCCCGTCACCTCAAACCCTTCAGCCTTGAGTTCCTCTTCAAATTTTTGAATGTGTTCGGGGTCTCGGGCTGTGAAGATAACCTTAGCGCCCAGGTCCAGAAATTCTCTTACCGTGGCCCTCCCTATTCCTTTGCTTCCACCGGTTACCACCGCTGTTTGCCCTTTTAAATTCCACATAATTCCCATTTTAATTAAGTTCCTAAAAATAGAAAGCCCTTTGAGGTTTTCAAAGGGCTTTCTAAATTATAAAAATTGACTACAATCTCCTACCGGTTAGTAATTTGTATAAAACTAAAATTACGGCCACCACAATTAATATGTGAATGATGCTTCCTAGGTCGGGGAAGGCAAAGTATCCTACAAGCCACCCGATTACTAATAATACTACGATAAGCCAAATTAAATCTCTCATAATTATTGGTTGTTTTAGTGTAACGCTTGTTACGATTAATAGTTTGTCGATCTCAAAATAAAGTTTCACCTTAAAACCAGGTACTCATACCTTTATTTCAAAAATCTCTAAACCTGGTTAGTTAATCTCTTACGAATTTATGGAATCGCTGCTCCAGTGAAAACCATTTTAACGCCTGTTTAACGTAAAATGCTAAAAATTAAGTGAATAATAATCTTTCTTTTAAAAAAGGCTGCTTTCATTTTTTAAAGAAAGATGTGATCTCTTTCCCGGGCCTGGCATAATGGAACCTGTCGATGAGTGTTGGCAATGCATACCCGTCAAGACCATTTATAGCTACGGTATCTGCATCATCAAGCCGAAGCCATCCATCTGGCATTTGTATTCCCTCCTCAAAATAAAGATTTTGTATTTCACCCAGAATTAATAATGTATTGTTCTCTTTTATTTGATATTCATTTATATATCTGCATCCCATCTTAATGGTGGACTCCTTCACATAAGGAGCTCCAAACTCATCAAGATATTCTTCCTCCAGCCCTGTTTCCCGGAACTCGGACACTCCTGCCTCATACTTTGCAGCTGTTTGATGGGCTTTACCTATCATATGATTATGTATATGATTTACGGTGAAAACCCCGGTTGCTTTAATATTCTGAAAGGTGTTTCGGGGAATTGTTACAGGGCGTAAAAGAAATCCCAGTATTGCCGGGTCACTCCCAATATGAATAACTGAATTGAAGACCGCTACATTAGTGTCTCCTGAAGCAGAGGAGGTGGCAATGAGATTGGCAGACTTATATCCTGTACAGCTGTTAATAAGGTTTGATCTAAAGATCTTGTCCAGACCTTTCAGGTCATTGGAATTGTAATGTTTCATTTATAGAAATTTTATCCCTCATTTTCCATTTTATTGATCTTGATCTCATATTCATTTATGACCTCACGAACTGCATCTACGTTGTCTGATGATTTTTGATGTGCCTTCTCCATTGCTTCCTCCAGCTCCTTATCGGGGTGCTGAAAAAGATCTGTGATCACGTGATTTATCTTATCAATTACACTTTCCTGACTATTTTTAATGTCCTCGAGCTTATTAAGGATCGCCCGCATTTGATCCAGTTTTTCCTGATCCATAATTTTTGGTTTTAAAGAAGTACACTCACAACTCTTTCCTATGTTAGGCAAAGCGGTGGTCATTTCTTTGGTTAGTTAATTCTTTAAAGTTAAAGCTTGAAAACAACCGGCCCTGTTAAAGGTTTGATAAATAGGGTCTATTTTAACCTTCCTTGAAGGGAAAAAGGACTTTTAGGACAAATGTCGCAGGCCTTAAGAAGGAGCCGTATATTATTAAAGAGTAGTGTATTATTTTATTTATTTACTTTTACAGGGAAATGTGGTACTCCACAAACTAAAGTGGATGCCGCCGGAAAAGAAATTAATGCAGGAATCAAGAAAAATAGCTGTAATTGGATCTGGCCTGGTTGGATCCTTACTGGCTATATATTTAAGAAAACGAGGCCATGAGGTTACAATCTTTGACCGGCGCCCAGATGTACGTACTGTAGAATTCTCAGGAAGGTCCATTAACCTTGCAATGTCAAACAGGGGGTGGAAAGCCCTGCGGAAGGTAGGGATCGAAGAAAGAATAAGGGAAATAGCCTTACCGCTGGATAAAAGGGCAATGCATGTAAATGACAGGCCAGTGTATTTCCAAAAATACGGAAAGGAGGGTGAAGCCATATATTCTATTTCCCGTGGGGTCTTAAACAGGAGAATGATAGATCTTGCAGAAGAGGCAGGTGCAATTTTTAGATTTGAAGAAAAGGTGTGGGATATTGATTTGCCAGGGGCCAAGATTTACACCGGAGAGGACGAAAAAAGCACGTGGAAGGAATATCAATATGATCACGTTTTTGGGGCCGATGGGGCTTTCTCCCGCGTACGGCATAAAATGCAACGTCAAAGCCGTTTTAATTATTCCCAGCATTTTATTGATGTGGGATATAAGGAACTTACCATACCTGCCAATGAGGACGGCAGCCATAAAATGGATAATGCGTCCTTTCATATTTGGCCAAGAGGGGAATTTATGCTCATTGCAATGCCAAACATTGATGGGAGTTTTACATGTACTTTATTTCTGCCTTTTGAAGGCCCCGTGAGCTTTGAATCCCTCACTACAGAAAAAGAGGCAGATGCTTTTTTTGAAAAATATTTTCCAGATATTAAGGAAGAGATATCTAATTTAAAAAAGGATTTTTTCCGCAATCCAACCAGTGCAATGGTTACAATGAAATGCTATCCCTGGACATTCGAGGATAAAGTAGCTCTGGTGGGGGACTCTGCACACGCCATAGTGCCATTCTACGGCCAGGGCATGAATGCAGGTTTTGAGGACATCTCTGTGCTGGATGACCTTATGGAAAATTATGGGGATGACTGGAGTAAAATTTTTGAGGAATACCAGGTGCAAAGAAAGCCTAATGCCGATGCAATAGCAGAGCTTAGCTATCGCAACTTTATTGAAATGAGCAATAAGACAGCAAGTCCAGACTTCCTTCTCAGAAAAAAGATTGAAGGCAGATTTTCTGAAAAATTTCCCGAAAAATGGATCCCGCTCTACTCCAGGGTAACTTTTTCAGATAAACCTTATGCCGAGGCACTGGCTATTGGGGACAAACAAAGAGCTATAATGGATGAGGTAATGGCCTTAGAGAATATTGATGAAAAATGGGATAGTCCAGAAGTGCAGGACTTTATCCTTCAGAAATTAAAAGCGTAATTACGCCATCTCTTCTTCCTCCTTTACCATATCCAGGTGCAGGCTTTCATAAACCCCCTGGAGGGTGTTTTGATCTTCAGTAAGTATGATTAGCATATCATTCGGCAAAATTTCTGTTGCTCCATTTGGAGTAAGAAATTTATCGTTCCTTGAGATCATTGCAATTATAGCTTTTCTTGGGAAATGAAGGTCTACGATCCTTTTACCTATAGAATGATTATGCTCCGGGATAACGATCTCTCTAATATAGGATTTTACTCCGTCATTAAGGAAGGTGTCAACAGGAGATTTGGGCTTGGCTTTGCCCGGCAGGGCTACATGAAGCCACTTTGCTACTACAGATAACGTAGTACCCTGTACTATTACCGAAGTAAGAGAAACAAAAAACACAATATTAAAGATCATACTGGCCTTCTCTATACCGGCGAGCAGGGGATAGGTAGCAAATACAATTGGCACAGCCCCCCGTAACCCTACCCAGGAGATGTAAAGTCTACGTCGCATTTTCATTTTAAAGAACATAAGACTTATAAAAACACTAAGTGGCCTCGCGATAAAGATCATGAAAACGGATACAAAAATTCCTATACCAACAACGGGAAGTACATGGCTTGGAAATACCAGTAGCCCGAGGGTAAGGAAAAGTACAATTTGCATAAGCCAGGCCAGCCCGTCAAACATCCTCATAATGGTCCTCTTATGAATGATGTCGTGGTTACCCAGGTAAACGGCACATAAATACACGGCCAGGAAACCATTACCTCCAAGGAAATCTGTTCCCGAGAAGGTGATAAACATTAACGCAATAACCAGCACAGGATAAAGTCCTTCAAAATCCAGCTTTATACGATTAATGATAACCTTACTAAGCTTACCAAAGCCAAATCCCAGTAATCCTCCAACAATGATCTGTTGCAGGAACATTGGAATTATGCTATAAATGCTTTGGTCCTGGTTTATTACAAGGCCCAAAAAAGCAATGGTGAGAAAATATGCCATAGGATCGTTACTTCCACTTTCCAACTCGAGGGTAGGCCTAAGATTGGATTTTAGTCCCAAATTTTTGGACCGCAGGATGGAAAATACCGCAGCAGCATCTGTGGAAGAGACGATTGCACCCAGCAAAAGGCCCTCGTAGATCGTAAAATCTGTAATAAAACTCACGAATGCGCCAACTGAAAGGGCTGTGACCAAAACCCCCAGAGTCGAAAGGGATATTCCCTGCCACATTACCGGCTTTATACTTTTCCAGCTGGTATCGAGTCCCCCTGAGAATAATATGAAGTTAAGAGCAACTATACCAATGAACTGTGCCAGCTGCGGGTCTTCAAAATTGATCTTCCCTATGCCTTCAGATCCGGCAAGGATACCAACTAGCAGGAATAGGATCAAAGTTGGCACTCCAAAGCGGTAGGAGGTCTTTCCTGCCATGATGCTTATAAAAAGGAGCAGAGAACCTATAAGTAAGACATTTTCTGTGGTTATTTCCATTGGTAATTAATTGCAGGTAAAATTAAAGAAACCATAAATCACTTTAAAGGGATTTAATAAAAATGAAGCTACGCGAGCTTCATTTTTAAGTGTGGGCAGGAAAAACTAATGGTTCTCGTTCTCTTTTAAAAGATGCGGAAATTTTTTCTTAAAACGGTTGAGTCTGGGAATAGATACATTTTGGATATAAGGATTTCCGGGATTTAGTTTTTCATAATCCTGGTGGTAGTCTTCCGCCACCCAGAATTTTTGGAAAGGTAAAACTTCGGCTGCTATAGGTTTTTGGTATTCCTTTGCCACCTCTGCCTTCACTTGCTCAATAATCTCTTTTTGCTCCTCATTCTGAAAAAAGATAATAGACCGGTATTGCGATCCAATATCTGGTCCCTGCCCATTGACCTGGGTTGGATCCTGGCTTCCAAAATAGATTTCTACCAGGGTCCTGAAGTTTATTACTTCTGGATCGTAAATTACCTCTACAGCCTCTGCGTGTCCTGTTCGACCTGTATTGCTGGACTCATAGGTAGGATTATCTGTATGTCCACCGGAATAGCCAGAAATTGATTCCTTTACACCTTTCACACTTTCATATACAGCTTCAACGCACCAAAAACAACCACTGGCAAAATATGCCTTTGCAAGACCATTCTCAAGAGGAACTTCGACGGGCGGCGCATTGGCAATTTCATCCCGCGTTACAGTTTGGGTATTGCCATTCCCGCAGGAGAGTAAAAAAAAGCTAAAAGTTAAAACGAAAAGTGACTTCATTGTTATTTCTTTTTATAAATGCCCTCAAGGGTTTTTTTACCATAGATTGCATAATCCATAGCTAAGTCGCCATTAATGCTAAAACCTAACCAATCCAGCTCTATTTGTCCGTTTGAAGTGGGAGTAATGCTGGCTATGGGAGTGTTTTTATCAAAATCATTCCAGGGTATATCATCACCCTCTGTATTACCGGAAGCCGGTTCTACAAAATAAATATTTACAACTCCATCACTTCCTTTGCTCATCCTGCCGGTAATGAAAATTGTTTCTTCTTTAAGACAAAGTTCTGTGTTTGCAGAAAAATTAATGTCAATGCAAAAACAATCACACGATGGATCTGCCGCTCCTTCTTTAATATATTTTCCTTGAGAAATCACAGATGCCGAGGTTTCGCTGTCGTTAATATTATCATCAATAGCTGTAGTCCCACTGCCGGGGTTTGAATTATCCTCAATGGTGCTACTGGAGGAAGCAGGGGATGACTGTCTTCTATCTCCAGATGGAGTATTCGTTTCGTAAGAACTTTCAGTCTCTGGCGAAATTAGGTCATCCTCTTTATTTTCCCCGTTCCTGCAGGAAGTTATTATACAAAAGCTTACAAGTAGTGTTAATAGTGATCTTAGCTTCATTTTTGCTGTTTTAGGGATGGTTAAAGTTAGAAGATAAAATCATTATTAATGTGAAAGCTGTGTTAATGGCAAATTGGGAGAATAAAAAAGGGATAATTAAAAGTTGAACTTTTAATTATCCCTTAAATTATTTTGGAGAAAAACTCTTCTTTAAATTTTTGAAAAGAAAGCAGACATTTTTTCCTGCTCTTCCTTTGCCAGATCTTCATCTACAAGAATTCTTCCACTGTGCTCATCTGTAATGATTTTCCTGCGACCTGCAATTTCCACGATTACCTGTGGTGGGATGGTGAAGTAAGAACCACCAGAGGCTCCTCGCTCAACCGGAACCACGGCAAGACCATTCTTTACATTATTGCGAATACGCTTATAAGCGGTGATCAATCTTTCTTCGATTTGACCTTCAAATTCCTGGGATTTCTGGATCAAAGATTCCTCTTCTTTTTGCGTCTCGGCAAGAATCGCATCTAGTTCCCCTTTTTTGTGAGTAAGATGTTTTTCCCGATCTTCCAAACGCTCTTTGGTTTGATTTATCACCTCGTTCTTTTGCTCAATTTGAGCACGATATTCCTTAATGTGTTTCTCTGCAAGTTCGATTTCCAGTTCCTGGAATTCTATTTCCTTACTTAGAGCATTAAATTCACGGTTGTTACGAACATTTTTTTGCTGCTCTGTATACTTCTTTATGGCCGTTTTTGAATCCTCTATCTGGATCTTTTTGCTCTTAATGTCGTTATCTATGACTTCTAAGTCGGCTTCTAGTTTTTGAATTCGTGTATTTAATCCGGCTACTTCATCTTCCAAGTCTTCCACCTCCAACGGAAGTTCACCTCGTACATTTCTAATTTCATCGATCCTGGAATCAATTAGTTGAAGATCGTACAACGCTCTTAACTTCTCTTCTACAGTAACATCGGTTTTTTTTGCCATAGTTAATAATACTTGATAGGATTGGTTTTTGTATTCGCTAAAATAAGCGCAAAATTACTAATTTTTTTACTAAGAAACGAATGTATTAATTCTTTTGTGAACTGCTCACTCTCATAATGACCAACATCTGCGAGGACCAGCTTTTGCTCAGCTTTATAAAAGTCGTGGTACTTAAGATCTGCTGTGACGAAAAAATTTGCCCCTGCTCTCTTTGCATTCTCTATTGCAAAACTTCCGCTACCGCCTAAAACTGCGACTTTTTTTACCATTTTACCGCAAAGTTCAGAATGTCTTATACAGCCTGTTTGAAAGGTTTCCTTCAGTAATGACAGGAATTCCTTTTCACTGCATTCCTCTGGAAGTTCCCCTAGCATTCCCATCCCTTTATCCTGATATTCATTATCCAGGGTAATAACTTCATAAGCTACTTCTTCATAAGGATGGGAGGAAAAAAGGGCTTTAATGACCTTATGCTCAAAATACGCTGGAAAGACTACATTAATTTGGATCTCCTCTTCAAAATGGACTTCTCCTATCTTCCCAATACTTGGGTTGGCATCCTGGTTGGCTTTAAAACTTCCCTGGCCCTGCAGGTTAAAACTGCAGTTGTCATAATTTCCAATTCCCCCGGCACCTGCTGTAAATAGAGCGGTCCTTACCGCCTCAGCATCCTTTACAGGTACATAGGTGGTAAGCTTCTTGATAGTTTTCTTCTGCGGTATAAGGATGCTGGTATTCTGTAATCCCAGCTTATCACAAATCATTTTATTTACTCCCAGCCTGTGATTATCCAATGCGGTGTGAATGGCGTAAATAGCGATATTATTCTTAATTGCCTTTAAAACCGCTCTTTCTACATAGTTGCTGCCGGTAATCTTTTTGAGTCCTGAAAAGATGATAGGGTGAAAGCTAACAATAAAATTACATTTATTTTCTATGGCCTCTTCCACCACCCCTTCCAGAGTGTCGAGGGTAATAAGGATCCCGGTAAGTTTTTCTGAAGGATCTCCAACAAGAAGGCCTACATTATCAAAATCTTCAGCAGTAGAGGGAGGAGCAAAATTTTCGAGCTCCTTAATAACATCAGCAATAAACATGAAATGTGATTTTATATCAAATATAAATATTATACTTTCGTTACGATGGTTAAACCGAGAAAATTCCTACTGCCATTCTCCCTCTTGTATGGAGGTGTGATGAAAGTGCGTAATATTTTATATGACCGGGGGGTCCTGGAATCCTCTTCCTTTTCCACCCCTGTTATTTGTGTTGGGAATTTAAGTGTGGGTGGTACGGGAAAGACGCCAATGATAGAATATATCATTAGACTATTACATAGCCGCTATAGTATAGCAACCCTAAGCAGGGGATATGGCCGTAAGACAAGCGGCTATATTCAGGTTACGGGAAATGAAGATGCCGGGGAAGTAGGGGATGAGCCTATGCAGTTCAAGAATAAGTTCCCGGAGGTTTTTGTCGCCGTAGACGAGAACAGGCGCAATGGAATAAGTCAGTTAATAAATAACTTTAAGCCGGAGGTAATTCTCCTTGATGATGCATTCCAGCACCGTAGGGTAAATGCGGGTTATAATATTTTACTAACGGCCTATAATAATATGTATACAGATGATCTTGTTCTTCCTGCCGGTAATCTACGGGAACCTATAGAAGGTGCTTCCAGGGCACAGGTCGTGGTGGTCACTAAATGTCCTGCAACCCTTGGAATAAAGGAAAGGAAGGATATAGCGGCAAAATTGAATTTAAAGGATGATCAAAGACTATTTTTCTCATATATCAAATATGGTGAAGAGTTAATGAAGGGGGAAAAAACATTTCCTCTGGAATTTTTAAAAACCAGGAAATTTACATTGTTAACCGGTATTGCCAACCCACTGGCGTTAGTTAATTTTTTACACAGCCGTGGTTTTAGCTTTGAGCACTTAAAATTCCCAGACCATCATAATTTTTCTCCTAAAGAGCTGGAGGAGATCAAAGCAGCTGAACTCGTAGTGACTACAGAGAAGGATTATATGAGGCTTAAGGATATGTCTCACCCTGGATTATATTATCTCCCCATCCAAACTGAATTTTTAGAGAATAAGGAGGATTTTAATAAAGGAATACTTAATTTCATACATGAAAAATGAGGTGACAAGCACCTCATTTTTTCGTTTTCGGCTAATTCAAACTATATATCTTCTCGATCTATATAATCCTACTACTCCATTATTCTCAAATGGTATGCCAAAAAATTAAGCAGGAATTGTTGCTGCTATATGTTTATTGATCTTGTGGAAGAATTCTTCCGTTTTATAAGGCTTGGGAATAATGTCTGTGAATCCGTTTAAATAAAATTCATCCAAATTCTCATCCAGGGTTACTGCAGTTAAAGCTACAATAGGAATTTGATCGTCAAATTTTCTTATTTCGATGGTAGCTTCTATTCCGCTTATTCCCGGCATGTGTATATCCATGAGGATGAGGTCAAATGGGTTGTTTTTCACCTTTTCTATAGCAATTGTACCATTATCGGCTACATCACATATTACCTTATGCTTTTCAAGTATTTTACGGGTGATCATTTGATTGATCTTATTATCCTCTACTATAAGGATCTTTTTGCCTTGTAAGCCATTATTATTTGGAGCTGCTTCTTTTTGAGAGGAAATTGCCGTCTTTTCTCCCGGTTGTTCAAATGCCTCGAATTTTAGGTCGAAACTAAACGTGGAACCTTTACCTAATTCACTGTCCAGGTGAATTTCGCTATTCATTAAATTAAGCAGGTTTTTTACAATTGAAAGGCCTAACCCCGTTCCACCAAATTTGCGGTTAATTTGAAGGGATCCCTGAGTGAAGTTCTCAAAGATCGCGCTTTGTTTTTCCTTTGTTATACCTTCTCCATTGTCCTTGATCTCAAAATGCAGGAATACCTGCTGCCCAACCTGGTTTACCTGGCTCACATTTATCCAGATATCCCCATTTTCAGTAAACTTAATGGAGTTCCCTATGAGGTTAATAAGGATCTGGGAGATCTTAAGTGGGTCACCCTTTAATTTCTTAGGGATCTCCTGGTCAAAATTGAAATGGAGTTTGGTATTCTTATCGTCGGCAGAATTTTTAAGCGCTATAAGTACATCTGAAATTCTCTTTTCAAGATTAAAGGATGTCTCCAGGATTTCAACCTTTCTTGCCTCAAGCTTATTAAGGTCAAGGATGTTGTTGATAAGCGACAATAGATATTCCCCTGAGAATTTAAGGGAATTAAGATGTTCCTTTTGATTTTCAGTAGGGCTTTCTTCCAGTAAAAGGTGAGTAAGCCCTGTCACAGCATATAGGGGAGTACGAAGCTCATGGGTTATTGTAGAAAGGAACTGTGCCTTGGCCAGGGATGCTTTTTCAGCATTTTCCTTTGCAATGGTAAGCTCATCATTCTTCTTTTGAAGAAGGTCATTTGCCCTTGCCCTAAGGTTATTGTTCTTATATAAAGAGAGGGTAAGCAGAGAAAGAATGGTTATTAAAGCCACACTCAGGATCGTGGTGAGTTTATTGACTTTTAAGGATTTCTCCTGCTCTGCATTTTGCCTGGTGAGTTCCCTTAAATTGGTCCTCATAGCATCAACACCGTATCTTGTGTTGGCATCAAGTGCAAGTGCTTCACGATTAATATTAAATATAGAATCTCTTATACTGTTGCTGGATTGCAGGTACTCCAGGGATTCCTGGTAATTTCCCGCCAGTTCATAAACCTGGCTTAGCAGCCTCGTTGAACTCATGATCATACTGCCAAAATTATTGGCTTCAGCAATCTTTAATGCTTTCTCTGCTTCAGCTTTTCCCTGTTCCAGGTTTCCCTGCCACATAAGAGCCCTGGCCTTAAAAAAATAAAGGCGGGACAACTCATAATCATTATTGGCATCCTGCAGGTTTTTTTCAGCCCGGTGAATGTAGGAAAGTGCCTCTTGATTACCTTTTGGAGTGTTACCAGCATGAAGAATAGTAATGGCACTATTGAGGTCTACAATACCCAGGTATTCAGTATTATTTTCCTTTAGGTAGTAATCCCTTGCCAGCGAGAGATACTTATGGGCCCTGTCAAATTCGCCCAGTGCATCAAAGATCTTTGCATTGGTGAGATAGCTATAAGCCAGCCCGGCGTCATCATTGATCTCCCTTTGTATTGATATAGCCCTTTGTAACTCTGTAGCTGCGCGATCCAGGTCGTGCCTTATATAAAAAAGCTGCGCCAGGATACTGCTGGATAAGGCGATAAACTTTTGATCATTAATCTGTTTAGCGAGGTCGAGGGACTGGTTGAGTTGTGCCAGTGCTTTCTCAAATTCCAAAACATTCACAGAGATCTCTGCCTCATTAAGAAGCTGCTGTATTTCTTTGTTGATCTCTGCGATTTCTTCCTGGCTTTTCTCCTGAAATGCTGCACCTATATAAAAGGTAAACAGGAGTATTAGCGAAAAAAACAACTTTTTCATTGGGGGCTGGTGTAGGTAACAGGGTTAAATATAAGTTAATTCTTTGAAATGAAAGAAATTAAATCGATTAGACGGCTTGAATACCCTATTTCGTTGTCATACCAGCCAATAAGCTTGATGAGATCACCTCCAATTACCGAGGTCATCTGGGAATCAAATATGCAGGAAAACGGCTCCCCGTTTATGTCAATAGAAACTAAAGGTACTGTTGTGTAGCTTAATAATCCCTTCAGGTAGGTTTCTGAAGCGGTCTTGAAAGCTTTGTTTACCTCTTCGATGCTGGTTGGTTTCTGCACATTAAGGGTCATATCTGTTAGAGAGCCATTAGGTACCGGCACTCGTATGCCACATCCTCCAATTACCTCGCTTAGGTCCGGGAATATTTTCGTAAGGGCTTTTGCGGCCCCGGTGGTAGTAGGGATTATCGACTGGGCTGCTGCCCGTGATCTCCTAAGGTCCCTATGGGGACGATCATGAAGGCTTTGATCGCTGGTGTAGGAATGAACAGTGGTAATATATGCCTGTTTGACCCCAAAATTACGGTGTATAACCTCGAGCATGGGAGCTGCATTATTCGTGGTGCAGGAGGCATTAGAGATAATTTTTTCAGATCCATCAAGAATGGACTCATTAACTCCCAACACCACCATTTTGATAGAATCATCATTTGGTGGTACTGCCAGAATTACCTTTTTAACCCCGGGGGAAAGGTGGCCTTCAAGATCCTTTGAGCTTTTGAATTTACCCGATGCTTCAACTACAACATCTACTCCAAATTGATCCCAATTAATTTCCTGTGGGTGGGAAAAGGAAAGAATAGGAGTCTTTTTATCATCAACAAATAAAAAATCTTCTTCAAAACTTACCCGGTTTTTTAACTTCCCGTGGATGCTGTCATATTTAAGAAGGTGGGACAGGGTATGTGCACTGGCTATATCGTTAATAGCTACCACCTCTATTTGATCGTGGTCCAGCAGGAGCCTGTATAGGTTACGTCCTATACGGCCAAAACCATTAATGGCTACTTTTATTTTGTTCGACATGTTGCTCTCTGGAAAACCTAGGTTAGATGTTTTTGAGCCTTATATGAAGATCTTACCAGGGCACTGCTTTCTACGTGCCTAAATCCAAGTTCAAGACCTATTGTTTCATATTTCCTGAATTGATCTGGAGTGATGAATTGTTTTACCGGTAAGTGTTTCTTGCTTGGTTGCAGGTATTGCCCAATCGTTACAATGTCAAGATCTACACTTCTTAGATCCTTTAATGTTTGGATGACCTCATCCTCTTTTTCACCAAGTCCAAGCATTATACCAGATTTTGTGCGTTTGATGCCCTGTTCCTTAAGGTATTTTAGTACGCCAAGGCTTCTTTCATACTTTGCCTGGATACGCACCTCCCTGGTTAATCTCTTTACAGTTTCCATATTGTGGGAAACAACTTCAGGATTTACCTGGATGATGCGGTCGATATTTCTTTCATTTCCCTGGAAATCGGGGATCAGGGTTTCAAGCGTTGTTTCGGGATTCATTCGTCGAATGGCCTTCACGGTTTCTGCCCACATAATTGATCCCATATCCTTAAGGTCATCGCGGTCAACACTCGTAATAACCGCATGCTTGATCTTCATAAGCTTTATAGATCTTGCTACCTTCTCTGGCTCATCCCAATCCACAGTTTCAGGCCTTCCGGTTTTTACACCGCAAAAACCACAGGACCTCGTGCAAACATTCCCTAGTATCATAAAGGTTGCAGTCCCTTCGCTCCAGCATTCGCCCATGTTTGGACAGCTTCCCGAGGTGCAAATTGTGTGAAGGTCATATTTATCTACCAGGCTTCGCAACTCTGTGTATTTTTTTCCCGTAGGAAGTTTTACACGCAGCCATTTTGGTTTGGGAGCCGGTTTTTGAGTAGGTAAAGTATCTATAGCCATAAAAAAAATCTAGGCAGCAAAGATACAATTTTATGCTGAAAACATTAAATATGAGGACACTCTCTTGAGCTCTCCACCTAGGCTTCCCGTGATTGGATGATCTGGGCCAATAATTTCTTTGCCCGCAGTAATTTTACCTTAATATTATTAAGGGGTTCATCAAGGCTGGCGGCTATTTCCTTATAAGATTTTTCCTGAAAGTAGCGCAAATTTATAACCTCCTGATATGGCGGTTTAAGTTGTTTAATGTCACTTAAAAGTTGTGCCAGGTGTTGTTCGTTTATAAGACTGTCTTCAATTGTGGGGGTGTCATCGGCAATCTTATAAACTTTGTCGTGTGAATCATCTGTTGTATTACCCTGGATGGAAGCATTTTTTTTTCGTACCAGGTCAATATGAATGTTTTTGGAGATAGTGATTAACCATGTCTTAAAAACGTATTGTGGATCGTAGGTGTGAAGTTTGTCAAAGGCCCTTGAGAATGTTTGGATGGTTACCTCCTCCGCATCATATTCATTTTTGGTCCGCTTTAATTGAAAAGCATACACATCTGTCCAGAAGCTGTCAAGAAGATATCTAAATGCTGCCTGCTGCCCTGCCATGGCAAGTTCTATTTGTTTATGAAGCCTGGCTTTTTCTATTTCCAATTAGAAGGTTTTGAGATGAGGTTGGCACTAAAGATACCCAATTGCATATAAACTAAAAATATATCGAGAAAGGGGGTAAGCCAAATAACATCTTTTTCGTCAAATTTTGAGGCTGCTTTCCAGAAAACAAAATATTGCAGGGCAATACGTAAAATAATAAGGGCCGTGACTATCTCCCATTGGAATCCAAATACCAAAAGAATTATTGCCAATGACCAGAATGCCAGTTGGGAAAAATAAAAGATCCCCAGCAGGAGTTGATGTTCTTTCCTGTAAAGGGTAGAAGTAGAAATATGTCTTCGTTTTTGAGAAACCCACTTTCCAAGTTTAACCTCAGGAACGCTGCGGGTTATGGAAGCAGGAGAAAAACATAAAGCTGTGTTTTGTTTATTGGCCGCCTGATTTACAAAGAGGTCATCATCACCGGATCTAACGTGCAAATGTGATGCAAAACCATTTTGGTTATAAAATTCTGTAGATGTATAGGCGAGGTTTCTGCCTACACCCATATAAGGGGAGCCCAAGCGAGCATATGAAAAATATTGCAGCGCGGTGAAAAGGGTTTCAAATCTTATCAATTTATTCAAAAGGGAACGCCTATGTTTAAGATAGCCCCATAGCCCAGTATAATAGAGGTTTCATCGTTGAAATGTGAAGCCATATTGGCTATCCAGTATTCTGTGTCAGGAAGGCAATCGGCATCTGTAAACAGGAGGTAAGGGTGGCGGGCTTTCTTTATCCCCAGTGTTAAGGCATATTTCTTTTTTCCCCAGAAAGCTTCATTGTTTTGGACATTCACGATTTTTACCCTTGGATCAACATCAGCAAACTCCTCCATCACTTCCAGTGTTTCATCTGTAGATGCATCGTTGATAAGGATTACCTCAAAATTATGATAATCCTGGCTAAGAACCTTTGGGACCAAAATTTTTAGATTTTCAGCCTCATTCTTAGCGCAAATAATCACTGATACAGGAAGTGAAGATGTAGAGACAGCTTTGGGGCGGGCAAGGGCAAAACTAAAATATCCTATGTAAAATAGGATATTGATTAGTGTGAATATTAAAAATAAAACAAATAATGTTATTGCCATACAAGGAGGTTAATCGATCTTCTTTGGTTCAGAACAATCTTTCATCTCCTCTGGTAATTTTCCGCAGAAGCTGCACGCCTCTCCCTCTTTATTTAAAAACGGACTTTGACTTGCACAGGTTCCTGCAAATTTTCCATCTTTTTTACCCCAGATCTTTATGGCTATACCCGCAAATGCAAGGGCTAATAATATAATAGTTATAATAAGTAATTTCATAGCAATCTTTTCTTAGTGCAAAAATAAGAATAAAATTAACCAGGTGAAAATGTATATTTCAATTAATATATCCTTTACACTATTTAACTAAACTTTAGTTGGTATGTCGCTGATTTTTAGTGTTTTCATCTCTAAATTGCATGGCTAATAACAAAAAACAACCAAATTATGAAACTGAGAAATTTAATGATAATTGCTGTAATTTCAGCAGTTAGTTTTACTTCTTGTAGGGATAACGCACGGGAGGTAGATGATGATCAAATAGAGTTGGATAGAAGAGCTGCAGACAGGGATGCTGAAATGCGTGCTAATGAAGCCCGTTTAGAGAGGGAGCGTAATAATGTTTCTACCAGGATTAGCGAGAACCAGAATTTGAGTACGTTTTCTGAGAACATGACCAGGAACCAGGTTTCAACCTCAATGAGGGCCGGAGCCACAGGTACCGCTGCCACCGGTATGACCACGCAATCTCAAACCGGTACCCAAACCCAATCCCAAACCGGAACTACAGGTGACAGGACCACCACGGGAACCACTACAGGTGACAGGGCAACAGGCACTACGGGACAAACCCAAAGCATGCAGGGGCAAGCCAATTATACGATTTTCGCTCCTTCCAATGATGCCTATGAGAATCTAACAGATGTTCAAAGACAGGAGATGATGGATACCCAAAACAGGGATAGAAATGTTGCTTCAATAAATTATCTTATGGTTGAGGAAAGATTGACTGAAGATCAATTGAGACAGCAAATCCAGAATTCCAATGGAACTTATCAAATAAGAACCATGCAGGGTGAAAATATCACAGCCACTATGGAAGGTGATGAGATCATTCTGCGAGATGCTTCCGGTAACCAGGCGAGAATCACTGAGAGCGATACTGAAGCATCAGATGGTGTAGTGCACGTTATAGATGGTGTTTTAAGGCCTAAGGATCCCACAAGAAATGAGGCTGCCAGTAGAATGAATAACAACACTAACACCGGAAATTCCAATACCGATATGTAAGGGAGCACTATTCAACCAGTGCAAGCATTTAAATAACTTAAGTGTTTATTAAATAAAAAGAGGCTGTTAATTCGATTAACAGCCTCTTTTTATATTGTGAAATTAATCTCTCAATATATGTTTACTTCAGGCTGTAGATCTATACCGTAATCCTTTAGTATCTTATCCTGGATTTTATGAGCTAGATGGAGAATTTCATTCCCGCTGGCCTCGCCATAATTAACCAAAACCAATGCCTGGTTCTTGTGTACGCCGGCATCTCCCTCCCGGTACCCTTTGAAACCTGCCTGCTCTATTAACCATCCCGCAGGCACTTTAACCTCCTCCTTTGATATACTATAGAACGGGATATCCGGATATTTGTCCTGAAGTTTTATTAGTTGCCCTACAGGAAGCACCGGATTTTTAAAAAAACTGCCACTGTTGCCCAATACCTTTGGATCGGGTAATTTTTGAGATCTTATTTTTATTACTGCGGCCGATACATCCTTTAATCCCGGTTCTTTTATTCCCATTTCCAATAGGGCTTCTTTAATGGAACCATATTCTGTATGGAGGTTGTGATCCTTCCTTGTCAATTGAAAGGTTACACTGGTGATTATATATTTTCCCTTTGCGCTGGTTTTAAATATAGAGCTCCTGTAACCAAAATCGCACTCTTCTTTGGAAAAACTGCGGGTTTCCAGAGTTTGAACATCAATAACATCGCAGGACACAAAGGTGTCCTTTAATTCTACACCATATGCCCCAATATTTTGAATAGGAGCCGTACCGGTATTCCCCGGTATCAAGGACAGGTTTTCAAGTCCCCCTAAATTATGCTCAAGTGTCCATTGAACAGTTTCATGCCAGTTTTCCCCGGCATTTATCCTTACCAGGGCGCTATCGCTGGAGCTGCTTAAAAGTTCCTTCCCTTTCAGGTTAATGTGAAGAACAGTAGCATTGATATCCCTGGTGAGCAGCATGTTGCTGCCACCTCCCAAAATAAATAATTCATTCGAGTAGTTATTCCTCAGGACCTGTTTAAGTTCCCTCATAGAGGAGACAGATATTAACTGCTTTGCGTTAACATCTATTCCAAAAGTATTGTAGTCCTTTAAAGAAGAATTTAGGGAAACGTTCATTATTTCTTGTTGTATTCTGCCAGGGCTACTTTTAAAATTTCAACTGCTCTTTGAAGATTTTCCTTTTTTAGAACATAGGCAATACGTACCTGATTTAACCCTGTATTTGGAGTTGAATAGAAACCTGCAGCCGGTGCTACCATAACAGTTTCGTTATTGTAATGGAAGGTCTCCAATAACCAGCGGGCAAAGTCATCGGCATTCTCAACCGGTAATTCTGCTATACAATAAAAGGCTCCTTTAGGATTGGCTACTCTCACCCCTTCAATGGATTCCAGTCCTTCTACCAATAGGTTTCTTCTACTGGTATACTCCTCTATAACTTCATCAAAATAACTTTGAGGGGTGTCCAGGGCTGCTTCACTCGCAATTTGTTCAAAGGTAGGCGGGCTTAGTCTTGCCTGGGCAAATTTCATAGCAGTTTGGATAACTTCCCTGTTCTTAGAAACAAGACAACCAATTCTTGCCCCGCACATGCTATATCTTTTAGAAACCGAATCTATCATGATAGCATGGTTCTCAAGTTCCGGCAGGCTCATAATGGAAAAATGCTTTACTCCATCGTATGCGAATTCCCGGTATACCTCGTCCGATACCAAATAAATATCGTGTTTAAGCGCAATTTGGGCAAGTTGCTTGATCTCCTCCTCAGTATAAAGATAACCTGTAGGATTTCCCGGGTTACATATGAGGATAGCTTTTGTTTTCGAGGTAATAAGTTTTTCAAACTCCTGGATGGGCGGTAAGGCAAAATTGGTTTCGATCTTTGATTCTACCGGCACTATTTTTACTCCAGAAGCTGTTGCAAAGCCATTGTAGTTAGCGTAAAAAGGCTCCGGGATGATGATCTCGTCCCCGGCATCGGCAATACTTCCCATTGCAAATAATAAGGCCTCAGAGCCGCCGGTGGTTATAATGATGTTATCTCCTTTTACGGGGATATTATTCTTTTCGTAATAAGCAGCAAGTTTATTGCGGTACCCTTCAAATCCAGCCGAGTGGCTGTATGCCAAAACCTCAATAGTATGATTTCTTACCGCGTCCAGTGCAGCCTGGGGGGTTTTAATATCTGGCTGGCCTATATTAAGTTGATATATTGTGCGTCCTTTCCTGGTGGCTTCCTCTGCAAAAGGAACTAATTTTCTAATTGGTGATTCCGGCATGGAAATGCCTTTATTTGAAATACTGGGCATATCTTAAGTTTAAATTTTACTGCTGCAAAAATGCGAAATTTAATGGAGAATTTATTGGTCTATACCAGCATAATAATCTAAAAAAGCGGATTTTAGAATAGAAGACGGATCAAAGCTATTTTGGCTGTATTCAAAGCGGGATAGAGTTCATAAAAAACTCCCGTGATAACGGGAGTCTTCATATAATATAGGCCAGGTGATTACTCGACTACCTTTCCTTTTATTTTAAGAGCTTTCGTAGGTTCATCTGCATTGGAATAAACACTCACTGTCCTGCGTATAGGGCCTACTATATTTGTATCGTATTTAACTTCAATTTTTCCTTTTTCCCCGGGTGCAACCGGTGTTTTTGTCCAGGAAGGAACAGTGCATCCACAGCTGGCGAATACATTGTCGATGGTAAGTGGTGCAGTACCTACATTGGTGAATTCAAATACACGAACCCCATCACTTCCTTTTTTGATTTCCCCGTAATCTATAACCTCAGATTGGAACTGAAATTTAGCAGTGTTTTGAGCCGTCATTGTAGAATAACCGGCCATAAAAATCATACATATTGATATAATTGTTTTCATTTTTTTCTTGGTTTTGACTTGAGAGCGAATTAATAAAGATAGCATTTTTCACCCAATTTTAAAATGGTGATTAAGGAAAGCAACTTCTTTTTTAATCCTCAACTTATAAGTACTTTTGCTTTTATTTTCAAAAATTAGACCACAAATGACGGCGTCCCAACGATATGAAATTCAAAAAGTAGAAGAGAAATGGTATAAATACTGGATGGAGAACGGTTATTTTCATTCAGAAGTTGATGAAAGAACACCGTATACTATCGTAATACCCCCTCCTAATGTTACCGGGGTTCTACACATGGGGCACATGCTCAACAATACCATACAGGACGTTCTAATAAGAAGGGCCCGTTTAAAAGGTTTTAATGCTTGCTGGGTGCCTGGTACAGACCATGCTTCGATTGCTACCGAGGCAAAGGTGGTGGCCAAACTCAAGGCAGAAGGGATATCCAAAGAAGATCTTAGCAGGGAAGATTTTCTTGAACACGCCTGGGACTGGACCCATAAACATGGCGGGATCATCCTGGAACAGTTAAAGAAACTGGGCGCCTCCTGTGACTGGGAACGCACCAAATTCACAATGGATGAGGACATGTCTGCATCAGTGATTAAGGTATTTGTGGATCTTTATGAAAAAGGCCTGGTTTACCGGGGATACCGAATGGTAAACTGGGATCCCGAGGCAAAAACGACCCTTAGTGATGAAGAGGTTATTTATCAGGAGAAGCAGGGGAGCCTTTATTATCTTGAGTATAAAATAAAGGGTAGTGAGGAAAAAGTAACCATTGCCACAACAAGACCGGAAACTATCCTGGGAGATACTGCTATTTGTATTAATCCTAATGATGAACGATTTTCACATTTAAAGGGAAAAACAGCTATTGTACCTCTTGCCAACCGCGAAATACCTGTAATAGAGGATGATTACGTGGATATAGAATTTGGAACAGGATGTCTTAAAGTAACCCCTGCACATGATGAAAATGATAAGGTGCTGGGAGAAAGACATAATCTGGAGGTAATCGATATCTTTAATGAAGATGCTTCTTTGAATTCCTATGGATTGCATTATGAAGGAAAGGACAGGTTCGAAGTGCGCAAAGAGATCGTCAAGGAGTTGGAAGACCTGGGGATCTTAATTAAGACTGAAACACACTTAAATAAAATTGGAACTAGTGAACGTACTGGTGCTGTAATAGAACCACGTTTAAGTGACCAGTGGTTTCTTAAAATGAAAGATCTGGCGAAACCTGCACTGGATGCAGTGATTGAAAAAGAGGTAAACCTGGTGCCAGATAAATTTTTGAACACCTATAAGCACTGGATGGAGAATGTACGGGATTGGAATATATCCCGCCAGCTATGGTGGGGCCACAGGATCCCTGCATTTTATTACGGGCCTGGAAAAGAAGATTTTGTTGTTGCTGAAACTGCAGAACTCGCGCTGGAAAAGGCACGGGAAAAAAGTTCAAACCCAGGGTTGACAGCCCGGGACCTAAGGCAGGATAATGATGCACTGGACACATGGTTCTCTTCCTGGTTATGGCCAATAAGTGTATTCAATGGAATTCTGGAGCCAGATAATAAAGAGATTAACTATTATTATCCTACAAATGACCTTGTCACTGCACCCGAGATCCTTTTCTTCTGGGTAGCAAGAATGATCATTGCCGGCTATGAATTTAGAGGAAAGAAGCCATTCACTAATGTTTATCTTACAGGTATCGTGCGTGATAAACAAAGGCGTAAAATGTCCAAGTCCCTCGGTAATTCACCAGATCCATTAGGATTGATCAATCAATATGGGGCCGATGGGGTACGGGTAGGTATGCTCTTAAGTTCTCCTGCAGGAAATGATCTCATGTTTGATGAGGACCTTTGTAAGCAGGGAAGTGGATTTATAAATAAAATATGGAATTCATTTAAGCTCATTAAAAGCTGGGAGATCGATGACTCCAAAAAGCAACCGGAATCATCGGCAAAAGCAATAGAATGGTATAGATCCAGGTTTCAGAAAACACTTAAAGAAATTGAAGATCATTATTCCCGCTACAGGATAAGTGATGCTTTAATGGCTACTTACAAGCTCGTATGGGATGATTACTGTTCGTGGTTACTGGAAATGATAAAACCTCCTTTTGGGGAAGGTATAGACAGTAAAACTTATGATGAGGTTATTTCTATCCTGGAAAACAATCTAAAAATATTGCATCCATTTGTTCCGTTCATTTCTGAAGAGATATGGCAGCAATTAAAGGAGCGTTCTACCAGGGAGGCTCTAATTATCGCAGAATGGCCTAAGGCGGGAGAAATAGATCCTACGGTAATCGAGGAATTTTCTTTTGCTGCTGAAGTGGTTGGAGGTATAAGAAATATAAGGAAGTCCAAGAATATTTCTTTTAGGAACCCTATTTCCCTTCAAATACTTAATACCGAAGGAGTGACAGAAAGTTTTAATGCTATTATCTCCAAATTGGGAAATGTTTCCGGTATTTCATATGTAGAAAAGCAGGTAGAAGGCGCTTTTTCCTTCCGGGTTAAATCCAATGAATACTTTATCCCTGTGGAAGGCGCGGTAGATGTAGAGGCAGAGCGCAAGAAACTTCAAGAAGAACTTGCTTATACAGAGGGCTTCTTAAAATCTGTTGAGAAAAAATTGAGCAACGAGCGGTTTGTAAGTAATGCGCCAGAAAAAGTGATTGCAATTGAGAGGGCAAAACAGGCAGATGCACAGTCTAAGATCGAGGTCCTTAAAACTAGCCTTGCGTCTTTAAAATAACTTGAAGTTAAATTAAATAGCTTAGTAGGGGAGGTGTTACACTTCCCCTATATATTTTTCTACCATCTGGATATATTTTTTCTTGGCCTCTTCCCTGGAAAGATCCTTAACCTGTAGTAGGGCATTTGCCTTAAACCCCTGCCTGATATCTTCATCATTCCCTGGAGCGTAAAATCCATTGAGTTGAGTAGCACGTTTATAATAGGCATAAAAGTGCAGCATGATATCTGGCGGAAACCTTAGGTGCGTATTACTTGCCATTTCATAAGCTTTTAGAAACTTATGATCTGTAATCTCAGTCATTTTATTTTATTCAATGTTAGCAATAATGCTCATTCCTCCTTTGACCTTGTCCTGGAGTTTCACATTCAATTTAGTGCCCAAAGGTAATAATACATCTACCCTGGAACCAAATTTTATAAATCCGCTGTCGCTGCCCTGTGTGACTTCCTGGCCTTCCTGGGCGTAATTGACTATTCTTTTGGCTAAAGCGCCTGCAATTTGCCTGTAAAGTATCTTACCGGCCACAGGATTCTCCACCACAACTGTTGTGCGTTCATTCTCTTCACTGGATTTTGGATGCCAGGCCACAAGAAACTTCCCGGGGTGATACTTGCTATATCTCACAATTCCTCCAACCGGATGGCGGGTAACGTGAACATTAATAGGAGACATGAAAATAGAAACCTGTAAACGTTTTTCATTGAAAAATTCTTTCTCAAAAACTTCTTCAATCACTACAACTTTCCCGTCTACCGGGGCCATTATGTGTGAATCATTATGTTGCGTGGAGCGCTTTGGGTTTCTAAAGAACTGGATGATCAATAAAAAGATAATAACACTTATAACAAGTATAGCAAACTTGATCCAGTATGTATTAATGGATAAGTAGGATATAACATTCACCGCGATCAATAAGATCGCCGTGATCAAAATAATTCTATGTCCTTCTTTATGAAACATATTCTACAATTAATAAATAGGCGTAAATAAAAGGGCTTGAAAAAATAATACTATCCAGCCTGTCGTACAAACCTCCGTGACCAGGCATTAACTTTCCACTATCCTTAACTCCCGCCTGTCGCTTGAATTTGGATTGTATCAAATCACCCAGTGTACCAAAAATACTTAATATAATTGCCATTCCCAACCAGAACTGGAAATTACGGTAATGGGTAAACTCAAATATAAAATATCCTCCCAGGCAGCTAAAGAGTAATCCCCCGGCAAATCCTTCAATGGTTTTGTTGGGTGAGATCTTTTCATATAGCTTATTCTTTCCAAAATTCTTACCTACAATAAAGGCAAAAGTATCATTTGTCCAGATTAGAATAAATACTCCAACGATCAACACAGGATTGAAGACACCATTGTATGTGGGAATAAGAGTAAGGAAGACAATAGATGAAATAAGGTAAAATATGAGAATGATATATTTCTTTTTCTCAAAAACCGGGATCTTTCGTATAAACAGCAGGTCCTTTACCAGGAAAAGATTTACGAAAATAGTAATACATAAAAGTAAAACGGTTGCGGTTGCATCAAACTTAAGGTAGCTAAAAAGTATAAAGAAAATTGCGTGTACTCCATAGAGTGCATAACTCTTCAATCTTAGTAATTTCTCAAGCTCCAGCAGGCAAACAAAGCCAAGAAGGAAGAAAAGGGAGATAAAAATAAGTTCTGAAGACAGGATTGAGACAACCAATATGGCTATATACAGCAGTCCTGATATAGTTCTAATAATAGATTCCCTCATTTGTTATAGATCTTCCCGAAGCAGCAAATATAGGTTTTTTGTGCTACTTCCATAACTCATAAAATCGCCTTCTTTCTGGGTCTCAAAACTTTTTATGGTAGTTATGTTTGAGGGAATGCGTTCTTTGTTATTGAACTTAATGCCTCTAAGGCCTTCGCCAATGGTATCTACCAACTGGCTGGTTGAGGCGATGATCACAAAATTTGCAGGTAGTTCATTCAGTTTCTTTTCTTTGATCTGGTTCGATGATATAAGTATTGATCCATCGTTGGCGATTAAATATTCGCAGGTAGAAAGAAAAAAGGAAGAATTCCCAGATTTTGTGTATTCCAGGTTAAAATTATTGAATTTACTTTTCAAATTTTCGTCAAAGCAGCAGCTGGTGCTTTCATACCAATCATTTTCAAGAAGTATATTGTCAAAAGCCTCCTGTACTTCTTTATCATTTTCACAATACAGGAATTTACCGCCGTTGTTTTTGAAGTTGAGCATAAATCGCTCATCAGTAGGTAACTTGACATCAGGCATATATTTACCCCTGTCAGCTTTTTCAGAGGTGTCCGGACCTTTGTCTGATTTAGATTTAGGGTTTAAAAATTTTCTAAATAGACTCATATTGAGATTGGGGTTAATAGCGCCTTTATACCAAAGGTAAAAAATCTTAATCTAACACTAGGTCAAATTAAGATTTTTTCCAATAGATTATTAAATTATTTATTAACCGAAGAATCCTGTGTGATCTCTGTATCCTCAGCGGCATCCCCGTCTGTAGAAGAAGGTGAGTCAACCTCCTGGTCTTCTGAAGAATTTGGACTATTTACCCCTTTCTTAGTCACCAGCGGCACTTCCTCTTTTTTGTCGAAGGGACGGTCTCCGAAGATCTTTTGTAAATCGTCTTTGAAGATCACCTCCTTGTCCAGAAGTATCTCTGCAAGTTGGGTAAGTTTATCCTTATTAGCCTGCAACAGGTCAATAGCCCGTTGATATTGAGATTCAATTAAGTTAGAAATTTCTTTATCTATAAGTTCAGATGTCTTTTCACTATAGGGCTTGGTAAAGTTATATTCGCTTTGCCCGCTGGAATCATAGAAGGTAAGGTTTCCTAAAGTCTCGTTAAGGCCATAAATGGTTACCATTGCCCTGGCTTGTTTTGTGACCTTTTCAAGGTCACTTAGAGCACCTGTGGAAATCTTATTAAAGATAACCTTCTCTGCAGCCCGGCCACCCAATGCGGCACACATCTCGTCAAGCATTTGCTCCGGTCTTACAATGAGTCGTTCTTCCGGCAGGTACCACGCAGCTCCCAGGGATTGTCCCCTTGGCACGATGGTTACCTTTACCAGGGGAGCAGCATGTTCCAGCATCCAGCTGGCCGTTGCATGTCCCGCCTCGTGGAAGGCAATTGCTCTCTTCTCCTCGGGAGTAATGATCTTGTTCTTTTTCTCAAGTCCCCCTACTATCCTGTCCACAGCATCAAGAAAATCCTGTTTTCCTACCGCTTTATTCCCTTTACGGGCCGCGATAAGTGCTGCCTCATTACAAACATTTGCAATATCTGCCCCGGAGAATCCTGGGGTTTGTTTGGCAAGGAAGTCTATATCCAGTTCCTCTGCAACTTTTTTGATTGGGCGAAGGTGTACTTCAAAAATTTCTTTTCTCTCTCTTACATCAGGCAGGTCCACATAAATTTGCCTGTCAAAACGACCTGCTCTCATTAATGCCTTATCAAGTACATCTGCCCGGTTGGTTGCAGCAACAACAATTACATTCGTGTTTGTGCCAAAACCATCCATTTCAGTAAGCAGCTGGTTGAGGGTGTTTTCCCGTTCATCATTAGAACCGGAGAAGTTGCTTTTTCCTCTTGCCCGTCCAATGGCATCTATCTCATCAATAAAGATAATAGAAGGTGATTTTTCCTTGGCTTGCTTGAAAAGATCTCGTACTCTTGAGGCACCAACTCCCACGAACATTTCAACGAAGTCTGATCCTGACAGGGAGAAAAAAGGAACCTTTGCTTCCCCTGCAACGGCTTTGGCCAATAAGGTTTTTCCTGTTCCGGGAGGTCCTACCAGGAGTGCCCCTTTAGGAATCTTCCCTCCAAGAGAAGTGTATTTTTCAGGTTGTTTAAGGAAATCAACTATCTCCTGTACTTCCTCCTTTGCGCCTTCCAGACCCGCAACATCTTTAAAAGATGTTTTTACATCTGTATTCTGGTCAAAGAGTTTTGCCTTGGATTTTCCAATATTGAAAATTTGCCCTCCTGCACCACCACCGGCACCAGAGCTCATTTTACGCATTATAAAGATCCATATTCCAATAATAAGGATAAAGGGAAGCAGAGTGAGGAAAATGTCTCCCCATACATTCGACTGTGTATTGTAGGTAACAACGGTGTCTACATTGTAGTTTTCCTTTATACTTTCAATGGAATTCTCAAAATTTTGAAGGTCACCAAACTCAAAAGTATAAGCAGGAGCATCTCCGGCAGCAAAAAGCTCTGGTTCCCCCGCTTTCTTGTGAATATCCTTTGCCTTGGCTTCTTCAGTTAAAAATACCTTAGCGTGAGTCTTATTTACTATCTCAACTTTCTTAACATCCCCGGCTTTTAGAAAAGATTCAAATTCAGCCGGATTTGTTTTTGCAGGTTCATTAAATCCCCCGCCCCCAAGGAAATTAATCCCCAGGAAAATGATGATAATAGCAGCGTAAATCCAATAAGCGCTAAATTTAGGCTTTTTGGGTTCTAACTTTTTATTTGATTGCTTTTTAGCCATTCTTGCTTTGTTAACTTTTAATAATTTGTTTGTATTGAAGTGGTTTTGGCATCACCCCACAAACTTTCAATGTCGTAGTATTCTCTAATATGCTTCTGGAAAACATGTACTACGACTGTTACATAATCCATCAATACCCATTCAGCATTTTCACTACCTTCAATGTGCCAGGGTTTATCTTTAAGAGATTTGCTAACTATTTTTTGTACGGAGTTTACTATGGCGTTTACCTGCGTATTTGAAGTTCCACTGCAGATAACAAAATAATCACAAACGGTATTATCAATTTCCCTTAGGTCAAGAATTTCTATGTTATTTCCTTTAACTTCTTCTATTCCTTTTATGATATGAGCTACAAGTTGATCGTTGTTCGTTTCTTTTTTTGCCATTAAATTTATTTCTTTACGCAAAGTTATTACTTTTTAGTCTTTTTCACGGTCTGTTAACAGAACATTTAACTGCATAAACCGGTCCATATTATATATGCGTATTATCAAAGTTAGTGCCACTGAATCTACAAATAATTTTGCCAGGGAGTGGTTTGCGGCCAACAAAGAAACCTCCCCTGTTGTGATCACGGCAGTAGAACAAACCAGGGGCCGGGGGCAAAGGGGTGCTGGATGGGATTCAAATGCGGGGGAAAACCTTACCTTCAGCATTATTTATCCTTCTCCAGGGGTGGAGGTTCCGGGCCAATTTCTCATTAGTGTCGGCGTAGGCCTGGCGATCATAAATGTGTTGAATTCCTTCAATATTAATAAATTAAGCCTGAAGTGGCCTAACGACATAATGGCAGCAAATTTTAAAATTGGAGGGATCCTTATTGAAAATATACTTTCTGGTGGCAGGATCGCGGCTTGTATTATTGGTGTTGGTTTAAATGTGAATCAACAACACTTCCCCGGCCTACCAAAAGCATCCTCATTGAGGAACACCACGGGAATTGATTTTAACCTGGACCGGGTACTTTCTTTAATAATAAGTGAAGTTGAAAAGACGATGAAAAATATTGGTGAACTACCGGCAGAGGTGATCCTGCGACAATATGAGCAGGTATTGTTCCGGAAAGATAAAATTTCAACCTTTGAATTGCCTTCCGGGGATCTCCTGACAGGGATCATAAAAGGAATATCCCCCACAGGGCTCTTAACGGTCCAGGTGGAGGATAATATTATTAAAAAATTCGATCTTAAAGAATTAAAACTCCTGTTTTAAACATTCTGGATATTCTCACTTAAGGTGTTGATGAACTTCTTAAGAGGTCCTTTCACCATCATAGCTGTCATGGCATTGAAATTACCGTTAAAAAACAGCTGCACCTCGCTTTGATCTTCTCCTGCAGGTTCAATGACAAGGTCTATGGTGAAGTCAAATTTACTTGATGTCGAACCCAGAACTACCAGCTCGGGCTCCCTTGTTTCTTTTATTTGCAGTTCTATTTGAGGCATTCCTTTTAAAGAGAATAAAAAAGTATCCTCTGCTGTAACTTCAAACTTCTCAAGACTCTCAGGCATTACCTGTTCATAATTCTCAACACTCGTTAGGAAATTATACATTTCCTGCTGACTCTTTTGCGTAGTTACTTTTTGGCTTTCTAAATTCATATTATGGTTTCCAGTTACTTGGATCTTGCCGCCAGGATTTTAAAGTCCCGGCTTCAGATGCATTAATATAATTTGTTTTTAAGGCGGTATCTATTAAGTGTTCATAATTGCTCAGGGTGTGAAGTTCGATACCGGATTCGGTAAAATTGTCTTCAGCAACCTGGAAGCCGTAGGAAAATATGGCAAGCATGCCTTTAATATTAGCATTGGCCTCCTTCAGGGCTTTTACTGCATTAAGGCTGCTATTCCCCGTGCTTATTAAGTCCTCAATTACAACCACAGACTGTCCATTTTCCAGGATCCCCTCTATTTGATTTTTACGGCCGTGGCCTTTGGCTTCCGGCCGTACATAGATAAATGGAAGGTTCATATACTCTGCAACCAGCATCCCAATTCCTATAGCGCCTGTAGCCACTCCGGCAATAACATCAGGCTTTCCATATAATTCCTCGATTTGCCGCGCGAAATGCTCTCGCACAAAGTTTCTAATAGGGGGATAAGAAAGGATGATCCTGTTGTCACAATATATAGGGGACTTCCATCCACTGGCCCATGTGAAGGGCTGTTGTGGTTCTAATTTTATTGCTTTAATTTGCAATAATAACTCAGCCGTTTTAATAGCTGTTTCTTTATTTAAAATCATACTGCAAATGTATAAAGTTTTTGTAAATGACATTCCTATAATCCTGTCAACAAAAAAAGATTTTGGGGAAAAATATTCTTCATTTCCTATAAAAACAGTGAAATTAAAAAGAATAATAAAGAAAATTAATAAGGGCGAGTTAATGTTTGTGAATCTTTACCATAAGGATGAGCAAAAACTCTTAAAGCATTTATTTAAAAAGCTCCCTGTAGTTACTGCAGCAGGGGGACTGGTTTATAATGATAAAAGGGAGATCCTTTTTATTTACCGTAATAAACGCTGGGACCTTCCAAAAGGAAAAGTTGAAAAGGGGGAAACCCTTGAGGATAGTGCCATACGGGAAGTCATGGAAGAAACCGGCATAAGGGATCTAAAGATCACCTCTTTTCTTAAGGAAACCTATCACATCTTCAAACGTAAAGATAAACTCAAGATCAAGGTTACCCACTGGTATCAGATGTACAGCGATTTTAAAGGCGAGCTTGTGCCAGAGACTAAAGAAGGCATAAAAAAGGCGAAATGGAAGGATCTGGAAAAAAGCCAGAAGGCGCTTACCAAGTCCTATTCCAATATTAAGCTTTTATTTCCTAAGGAATATCTAGCGGCTAACTCTAAAAACCGGGTAGCGTAAATGGGTGTTTTCATAGTGGCCCGATCTTTCATATATCCATTTAAGCTGGGCGTAGGAGTTGCCGGCAAATTCACTGTCTTTCCTTTTTAGATCGTTGAATTCCTCCTGGATTTCTGGGTTTTCAGCAAGGAAATTTACAGCTACATCTTCAAAGACATAGGGTGAAAAGCCTTCTTTTTGCTGCAGGATGCTATCAAAAAAGTTCCAGTTAAAAAACGAATCGGGAGTGATTGGCTCCAGGGTTTCAATGAGGTATCTCACCCCAGGCTGGAAGGTCTTTATATAAACATCTCCTTTCCTAAAAGTGACTCTCTCAACACTTTTGCTTACTTTGGTATTATAATGAGGGTAGTGGCCTTCAAAGGGGCTGGTCCTGGTCTTGTAATCTTCAATTCTATATGTTTCTACCTGTAAAACAGTATCGCGGGGAAAGCTGCTCATTTCTACTTTATTGGCTTTCAGGATGTTTATTACATTCCACCAGCCTTTCGGGATCACATATGCCCTGGGGATCTCAATCCTCTCAGCCGGGAGGAAATTGTTATAATAATCTATTTCTTTTTCAAAAGGCTTTTCCCTGTTATACTGCAGTTGCTGCCCCCCGGTAAGTTCACTTTCCAAAATTTCACCTTCATATCCCTTAAACTGAAGTTTACTCACGTTGCTGCTGTCAACCTTGAAATTTACAGGGTAATAACGCTCGGTAAGATATTTACGCTGTGCTCTTGCCCTCAAGTCCTTTATTGTTGCCCAATCCCTTTCAGAAACATCTATAAGTGAGATAAGAGATCTGTAAGTTCCATTTACCCTGTCTTTATAAGGTTTAAGCATATGGGTTTCCAACATGACACCAAGGGTGTTGAACAAAGCGGCATATCCAGTGGAATACCTTGGATTATCAAGAAATTGTACGAAACCATCATCTGGAACAGTATTGAAGACGTTTACATACGGGGTTATATCCCAGTCGTGCTGCCATAAGGATTCTTCAAATGCGGGCATCATCCTGTTATGCAAATACTCTCCCAGCTCCCCGCCTAGCTTATCCTTTTGGGTGAAAAGATGGGTAAGGGTATATTGATAATCTGCACCGTTGCTTACGTGAGTATCTACAAAAATATCAGGTTTTACCCGGTGGAATATCTCTGCGAAACTACGGGTGTTTTTAGTGTCGGCTTTAATGAAATCCCTGTTAAGGTCAAAATTGCGGGCATTTCCTCTAAATCCATATTCTGCAGGGCCATTTTGATTGGCACGGGAGGTCGAATTTCGGTTAAGTGCTCCTCCTATATTATATATGGGAATTGTAACCAGGATTGTGTTCTTGGGAGTGGTGATCTTCTTTTCTGCCAGGTCCCTGAATAACATCATGGTAGCATCTATCCCATCACTTTCCCCTGGGTGAATTCCATTGTTGATAAAGATTATGCTATTTTCCTCCCTTATTTTATCGAGATCAAATTCTTCTTTGGGGCTATAAACAGCCACATGTAAAGGCTCGCCACTATCTGTAGTTCCAAATTCCTCAAGGCTTATAGAAGGATAGGCCTCCTGGAGCTGCCGGTAATAATCTATAACTTCGCTGTAGGTGGCCGTTTCCTTACCCTCTGAGCTTTCAAAAACAGTAGTAAAATCATATTCCTTTACCAGCTTATATTTAGATAGATCACAGGAAGAGAGACAGATAGCTGCAAGGAAAATTGCATAGATTTTTTTCATAGGAGCCTTCCGGGTTAATGCTATAAAACTACTTAAATCTCTTAAAGCAGCCAAAACTTATTATTTCGGGCTAAAGAAAACCTTTTCCTGTTAAAGATTCACTAATCCTTGGCCGAAATTTTCGTCTCCCCAAATTAAAAAATTAATTTTATGCGGCCTTTTTGTGATGCAAGAGGGGATAAATTGCTGTTTATTTTTTAATTGGCCGTTGGCCTAATAATATATCTATTGAAATTATTTATAATCCTCCTACTGCTTTTCACTTTTTCAGTAACCCATGTATTCTCCCAGGAAGTGAGGGGAGTTGTTATAGACGGTTCCAGCGCAGAACCTTTAGAGAATGTATATATTCTTATTTCTGAAACAGGTGCTGCCACCACAACCAATGCAGCAGGAGAATTTCAGCTGGCTGTAGATAGTTTTCCCATTACACTGAAAATTTCAGCAGTAGGATATGCAAACAGGACGCTACCTGTTGAAACCGGAGAGCAGTTCCTGAATATTACTATTGATCCTGTTGCTGAAGGTCTTTCAGAAGTAATTATAAGAAGTACCCTTTTGCCGGCTGAACTTAGAAAGATTCCCGCTGCGGTAGGAGTGATCTCTGCAGAAGACCTTACCCGTATAGACCAAACCAATTTCGCGCAGGCTTTTAATAATGTTCCCGGGATCTATGTGAACCAGGGGGCTCTCAATACCACTAAACTTAATATACGCGGGATTGGCGCCAGGTCCCAGTATAGCACCAACAGGATACAGGCTTATTTTGACGGAATACCCCTGACCAGTGCTGAAGGGGAGCTTACCCTGGATGATATTGATCCCGAAGCTTTAGGGGGAGTGGAGATCATCAAAGGCCCAAATTCCAGTATTTATGGAGCAGGGCTGGGAGGTGTTATAAATCTCTATTCCAGGGAACCCGCTATAAATGAAACCCGGGCAGAGGTAAGGTCCCTTTTTGGAAGTTATAATATGAGAAAGCAAACCCTTACTGCATCCCATGGTTCTTCCAACTCCTCCATTTTTGTTAATTATAATGACTTAAGGACAGATGGGTACCGGGATAACGGGGAATACAGCAGGCAGTCGGCGCTTGCCAGCGCCCGACTTAAAACTACTGCCGGCAATACACTTAGTATCCTGGCAAACTTTACCAGGCTTAAAGCCTATATTCCCAGTTCGATTAATGAAGATGATTTTTTAAATGAACCCACAACAGCGGCATTTACCTGGGGTGCTTCAAGAGGTTTTGAATCCTATGACCGCGGAATGCTTGGCGCTTCTTATGAGCATAATTTTTCAGGCAGTTTTACAAACCTCACCAGCGTATTCCTGAATTTTAGGGATGCCTATGAACCCAGGCCTTTTGATATACTTAAGGAAGAGCAGGTCTCCACCGGTGCAAGGACACGTTTTAACTGGGGAACTTCCATGTTGGGAATCCCTTCGCAATTGAGTTTTGGAGCAGAATATTACAAGGAATGGTATGAGACCGGAACCTTTGAGAATTTATACCGCGAATTCGAGGGGCAGGGAAGTGTGTTAGGAGAAAGGCTGAGTAACAATGAGCAGGATCGTAATTATATTAATTTCTTTAGCCAGGTGCGACTGGAGGTCACGAACCGCCTTAATCTCGAGGCCGGTTTTAATTTAAACTCTACCCAATACAGCCTAACCGACCTTTTTGTACAGGACGAGGTAGACCAAACCGGAGATTACAGGTTCAATGCCATCTTCTCCCCAAGACTTGGGGCATCATATGAAATAGGGAATGCAAAAAACCTTTATGCCTCTCTTAGTCATGGATTCTCAACTCCCACGGTAGCTGAAACCCTTACGCCAGAGGGACAGATCAACACAAGCCTTGAAACCGAAAAAGGCTTTAATTATGAAATTGGTTTTAAAGGCAACTGGCTTAATAATGCTTTATATACAGAGGTTGCTTTATACTCCATACGCGTAAGGGACTTGCTGGTAGCACAAAGAGTGGCTGAGGATCGCTATGTAGGGATCAATGCCGGGCGCACTCATCATAATGGTGCAGAGTTCCTTGTGAGTTATAATATTTCCACCGGCAACAAATTGCGCCTTAGGCCATACGTGAATGGAGCTCTTAACTTCTTCGAATTCGACGAATACCTGGACAGGGAGAATGATTTTAGCGGTAACAAGCTACCCGGCGTGCCGGAATATACAGTTAACATTGGACTGGATGCGGGGTATGGCAATTTTAGGCTGTTCAATAACCTCCTCGCGGTTGGAGAAATTCCGCTAAATGATGATAACAATGCTTTTACCAATCCTTACAGTGTCCTAAATGTAAAAGCAGTTTATGACCTGGCAATAATTCAAGACCTCCGTCTTAACTTAAGCGCAGGGGTTAACAATGTATTTGATGAGAACTATGCGGCAAGTGTATTGCCCAACGCGGTGGGATTTGGAGGGGCAGCTCCAAGATATTATTATCCCGGCAATGACAGGAACTATTTTGCAGGGGTGGGGTTGAATTATATCTTTTAATCCAATTATGGTTTTACAATAGCCGGTACCATAAACCCATAATCCCCACCATGCTTTTTAATGTCGCGAACCACTGTCGAGGAAATATGTCCTTTTCCCGGGGAGGCAATTAAGAATACGGTTTCGATCCCTGCCATTTCAAAATTTGCCTGGCCTATGGTCTTCTCGAATTCCAAATCCAGCGCATTTCGTAACCCACGTAAAATAAAACCGGCATTTTCTTTTTTACAAAAATCAACAGTGAGACCTGTATAGGTTTCCACCCTTATTTTCTTCTCTTGCTTAAAGGTTTCGTTCAAAAAATTTACCCGCTCCTCCAGGCTGAACATATATTTTTTATCTGAATTGACACCTATTCCAAGGATGATCTCATCAAATAAAGGCAAAGCTCTTTCTATTATATCTACATGCCCAAGCGTGACTGGGTCAAAGGAACCTGGAAAGACTGCTTTTTTCATTGCCTGATTGGTGTTTTTTTATAAAATTCTCTTGGTAAATATAATTTAAATTAAGCTGATTATTTGAGTGCAGCTTCTATGGTGCTCCCAAAAAGCTTCGTGAGGCTTATGCCCGCTTTTTCAGCTTGTTGGGGTAAAATACTCGCTTCACTCAAGCCGGGGGTTGTATTCATTTCTATAAAATGGGCTTCGCCGTTATGAAAAATGAATTCAGATCTTGTAAGCCCTTTCATTTTAAGTTTTGCGTAAATAAGTTTGGCTATTTCCTGTACTTCCCTGGTTTGCTCATCGGTGATCCTTGCAGGGGTGATCTCCTGGGATTTTCCAAGGTATTTGGCTTCATAATCGAAGAATTCATTTTCAGAAACTATCTCTGTAACCGGTAAAGCCTTTACTTTTCCTTTATAGGTGATCACTCCAACAGAAACTTCGGTACCATCCAGAAAGGATTCTATGATGATCTCATCATCTTCTTTAAAAGCAACTTTGGCAGCCTGTTCCAGGTCTTCAGCTTTTTTAACTTTTGTAATTCCAAAGCTACTACCTGCTTTATTAGCCTTTACAAAACAGGGCAACCCAACTTTCTCTACGATCTCTTCTGCATTGATCTCCTCACCTTTGTTAAGGAAGTAATTTGCAGCGGTTTTAATTCCATAAGGTCGCAGTACACTTATAAGGTCTCTCTTATTAAAAGTAAGTGCCGCCTGATAAAATCCGCAGGAAGTCTGCGGGATTCCAACAAGGTCGAGATAGGCTTGTAAAAGTCCATTTTCCCCGGGCGTGCCATGTATTGTGTTGAAAACACAATCAAAAACTATCGTCTTGTCCTTAATCTTAACCGTGAAGTTACTTTTATTTATAGGGTAAGGAGTATCATCATCTGCCACCACAAACCATTCTTTCTGCATAATATGTACCCGGTAAGGCTGGTACAGGTCGCGGTCCAGGTTTTTATAAACCACGTTTCCGCTATTGATGGAAATGCGGTATTCACTGGAGTAGCCGCCCATTGCAATGGCAATATTTTTCTTCATACCTAATAAATTGGCTTGATTTTCGTTAACAAAAATATGACTATTCACGGGTGCCACCAAAAGTCAGCCGTTTTTATATCTTTGCCTATTATTAAAAATCTATGAGCTTTTTTAAATTTCTTTTCAGCAAGGCCTTTTTAATTCAACTGGGCCTGGCAATTTTGGCGCTGGTAATAGTGGCGTTTCTTGCTCTCCAGTGGTTGGAGTACAGCACAAATCAAGATCAACGTATCGAAGTGCCAGACCTGTCAAGGTTATCCTTAGATGTGGTAGAAGATCGCCTGGCTGAACTTGATCTAAGGTATGAGATCCTGGATTCAGCCAATTTTAATCCCGATTATCCAAGGTATGCCGTAATTGAGCAGGTGCCCCAACCGGGAAAACATGTAAAGGAAAACAGGAAGATATATCTTACGCTTAACCCTTCGGGATACCGAAAAGTTGCAGTGCCGGACCTGGTGCGAAGAACCCGCAGGCAGGTGGAGCCAACCCTTCGCTCCCTTGGATTTGAAATAGGCGATATTACAGAAAAGCCAGATATAGGTACAGATGTGTTGGAGTTAAGGCATAAGGGCAGGCTTATTGAGCCGGGTGATGAGTTGATGAAAACATCTGTCATTGACCTGGTGGTAGGTGATGGCTCGGGCAGGTACCGGGGAGAGGATGAAGAGGAGGAAGATACTTTTATTGAGAATGATGAATTTGAGAGTGATATAAATGACGAATTCTAATAATATAGACCCGGAACTGGAATCCCAGGATGATGATCTTTACGAGCATCATAAATTCACTGCAGATAAAGGCCAGCAGCCGTTACGCGTGGATAAATATTTAATGAACTACATAGAGAATGCTACCAGGAATAAGATCCAGAAAGCGGCAAAGGATGGTAACATTTTCGTAAATAATACACCGGTAAAGTCCAATTATAAGGTTAAACCGGGAGATGTGGTGCAGGTGATGTTTGAACACCCTCCCTATGAATTCCTTCTTACCCCAGAGGATATTCCCCTGGATATCATCTTTGAAGATGAATCCCTTATGGTGGTGAATAAACCAGCGGGAATGGTAGTACACCCCGGCCATGGAAATTATAGCGGCACCCTTATTAATGCACTTGTCTACCACATTGATAATTTACCAAATAACAGCAGTGAACGTCCAGGCCTGGTACACAGAATAGATAAAGATACCAGTGGACTGCTTGTAATTGCCAAGACAGAGGCTGCCATGACGCATCTTTCAAAGCAATTTTTTAAGAAGACCAGTTCCCGGGAATACGTAGCTCTGGTTTGGGGCAATGTCACAGAGGATGAGGGGATTATCGAAGGAAATATAGGCCGCCATCCCAAAAACCGCCTCCAAAATACAGTTTATACAGGAGAGCAGGAAGATATGGGAAAACCTGCAGTTACCCATTATAAAGTTTTGGAACGTCTTGGATATGTAACCCTCGTCTCCTGTAAACTGGAAACCGGAAGAACCCATCAAATTAGGGTGCATATGAAACACATAGGGCATACCCTTTTTAATGATGAGCGATATGGGGGTGATAAGATCCTTAAAGGAACTACCTTCACGAAGTACAGGCAATTTGTTGAGAATTGTTTTAAGATCCTTCCCCGGCAGGCGTTGCATGCAAAGACACTTGGGTTTACTCATCCTGTCACCAAGGAATGGTTAAGCTTTGAAACCCCGCTGCCCCAGGACATGGTAGACTGTGTTGAAAAATGGCGTAATTACTCTAAAAATCAAAAGGATTTTGGTGATGATTAGGGCGTTTCCCCAATGAAAAATTGGGGTCGGGCTTTCGGCAGTCGCTTCCCTTCGAAAAAGAAGGGAGAGCTCCAACAATGCCTCTATCCCTCACGCGTCTATAGAAGCTATCAATAAGTCTATTGGTAACAAATAATGAAATCCTGTGGGATCTTCATTGTTGTAGTGTATTTTTGTGGGTGACAGTAAACCAAATCACATATGAAGATCGTTATTTCCCCCGCCAAAAGTTTAAATTACGAGAGCAAACTTCCCACGACGCGGGGAACCCAACCAGCCTTCCCTGAAACTACAGCAAAGATCAACCGAAAGTTGTCCAGGCTAACAAAAACTGAGATTGCAGAGCTTATGGACATAAGTTCCAAGTTGGCAGATCTTAACTCTCAACGCTACAAGGAGTTTGAAGAAGATCACAACAAAGAAAATTCCCGTCCTGCCATATATGCTTTTGACGGTGATGTGTATAGTGGTATTGACGCCTATACCCTTCCCGTGGAAAAACTGGACCGCCTGCAGGACAGCCTGAGGATACTTTCAGGAATGTACGGTATCCTGCGCCCTTTGGACCTTATGCAGCCTTACCGGCTGGAGATGGGGACTTCAATAGGTATTGAAAGGAAAGATGATCTGTACGCTGTTTGGAAAGAAAAGATAACCGCTTATCTCAATAAAGAACTTGAGGAGGATGAATTATTTATTAATCTGGCCAGTAATGAATATTTTAAAGCTGTGGATCCTAAAAAATTAAAGGTGCCGGTAGTAACTCCTGTTTTTAAGGATTATAAGAATGGCAAATTAAAGATCATTAGCTTTTTTGCAAAAAAGGCGAGAGGAGCAATGGTAAGATATGTTATGGATAAAGACATTAAAACTATAGAAGGACTTAAGGGTTTCGATTATATGGATTACCGTTTTAGCGCAGAAGAATCAAAAAAGAAGAATGAACTGGTATTTACCAGGTAAACTCCTGAATAATAATTAGATATTAATTGCCACCTACGGGTGGCTATTTTATTTTTAACTTTTTATTAACCCCATCCTCCTGTAGTTGCTTCGGGTATGAGGGATATATTTAATAACTTTCAAAAAATGATATCTAATTAAAATACATTCCGGTAATGAAAATAAAGAAAGTTTTAGTTGCAAACAGGGGAGAGATAGCAATAAGAATATTCAGGGCCTGCACAGAGATTGGAATTAAAACAGTGGGTATCTATACCTTTGAAGACCGGTATTCCTTACACCGCTATAAGGCCGATGAGTCTTACCAGGTAGGGGAGGATAAAGACCCCCTTAAACCATACCTTAATATAAATGCAATCATACAGGTAGCTCTTAAGAATGAGGTGGATGCCATCCATCCCGGTTACGGATTTTTATCTGAAAATGCTGAGTTTGCAAAACAATGTGAAGAGAATGGAATTATTTTTATTGGTCCCAAGGTTGAAGTATTAAAATCCCTTGGGGATAAGGTGAGGGCTAAAGAGGTGGCCGTACAAAATGAGGTCCCTATTATTCAGAGTAATGACCGCGAACTCGATTCCCTGGACATTGCCCTGGAAGAAGCTCAAAAAATTGGGTATCCTGTTATGCTTAAAGCCGCCAGTGGTGGCGGGGGCCGTGGAATGAGGGTGATACGTGATGAGGATCAATTAAGATCTGCCTTTCCTGAATCAAAACGGGAAGCCGGAAATGCCTTTGGGGATGACACTGTTTTCATCGAGAAATTTGTAGAGAATCCAAAGCACATTGAGATCCAGATCGTTGCAGATAATCATGGCAACATGGTGCACCTTTTCGAAAGGGATTGTTCGGTCCAGCGGCGTTATCAAAAGGTAATTGAATTTGCCCCATCCCTGGGCCTGGATCAAAACACCAAGGAAAAGCTCTATGATTATGCATTGCGTATTTGTAAGGCAGTAAATTATAATAATATAGGTACAGTAGAATTCCTTGTTGAAAATGGGGAGATCTATTTCATAGAGGTAAATCCAAGGATTCAGGTTGAACATACAGTAACAGAGATAATTACCAATATAGACCTGGTGAAAACCCAGTTGTTCATTGCAGGAGGATATAAACTAAGTGATAAGCAAATAAAGATAGAAGACCAGGATTCGCTTGAAACCAATGGCTATGCATTGCAATGCAGGATCACTACAGAGGATCCAACCAACGATTTTAAACCAGATTATGGTACTATCACTACGTACAGGAGTGCTTCAGGTTTTGGGATACGTTTGGATGGGGGAAGTGTTTACCAGGGGGTAAAGATCTCTCCTTTCTTTGATTCCATGCTTGTGAAGGTATCAGCCAGCAGCAGGACACTGGACGGGGCTTGTAGGAAAATGAGAAGGGCCCTGGCAGAATTCAGGGTGAGAGGGGTGATGACCAATATGGCATTCCTTGATAATATCCTGCAGCATCCCACATTTCGGGAAGGAAAGGTTACAGTGAATTTTATTAAAGATAATCCGGAACTCTTTAAAATAAGGGAAACCAGGAACAGGGCGACAAAAATGGTAAAATTCCTTGGTGATATCACCGTAAATGGCAATCCAGATGTACGTGAAATAGACCCACATAAGAAATTCCTCACGCCAAAAGTGCCCAAATTTGATGAATATGCAGGGTATCCAAAGGGAACCAAAGATTTACTTACAGAGCAGGGGCCTGAAAAATTTTCCAGATGGCTGCGCCACCAGGGGAAGGTCCAATTCACAGATACAACATTTCGCGATGCCCACCAGAGCTTGCTGGCCACAAGAATGCGAACCTATGATATGATGAAGGTGGCCGAGGGATTTGCCAAAAACCATCCGCAGATTTTCAGCATGGAAGTATGGGGAGGAGCTACTTTTGATGTCGCGCTTAGATTCCTAAAGGAGAATCCCTGGGAACGCCTGCAATTGCTTCGTAAAGCAATGCCAAATGTATTGCTTCAAATGTTGCTAAGAGGCTCAAATGGAGTAGGGTATACTGCTTATCCAGATAATTTAATTGAAAGATTTGTGAATGAGGCCTGGGAGAATGGTGTGGATGTCTTTAGGATCTTTGATTCGCTCAACTGGATGCAGTCTATAGAACCCTGCATAAAATATGTGAGAAATAATACCAATGGCCTGGCCGAGGCAGCAATGTGTTATACCGGGGATATCCTAAAACCCAAAAGTTCCAAATATACCCTCGAATATTATGTAGAGCTTGGAAAACAAATGGAAGACGCAGGAGCCCATATACTTGGGATAAAGGATATGGCTGGAATATTGAAGCCTTATGCAGCAGAGGAACTTATTGGAACCCTTAAATCCAGAATAAGTATTCCTATACATTTACATACTCACGATACTTCTTCCATACAGGCTGCTACTTATTTAAAAGCTATTGAAGCCGGTGTGGATGTTGTGGATGTTGCCCTGGGAGGCCTTTCCGGTCTTACCTCCCAGCCTAATTTCAATTCGATCGTGGAAATGCTGGGAACCGAAGATCGCACCCCCGATATTGATATTGAAAAGCTCAATGAATATTCTCATTACTGGGAAGCTGTAAGAAGTTATTATTATCCCTTCGAAAGCGGACTCAAAGCGGGATCTGCTGATGTTTATAAGAATGAGATCCCGGGCGGGCAATATTCCAACCTCAAGCCGCAGGCGGAATCGCTTGGTCTGGCAGACAGGTTCTATGAGATTACCCAAATGTATGAGAAGGTGAATGACCTCTTTGGTGATATTATAAAAGTTACCCCCAGCTCCAAAGTGGTTGGAGATATGGCGCAGTACCTGGTAAGTAACAATCTTAGTATCGAGGATGTCCTGGAAAAAGGAGAAAGCCTCTCCTTTCCTCAGTCGGTAAAAAGTTTCTTTAAGGGAGATCTTGGCCAACCGGTAGGAGGATTTCCTGAGAAGATCCAGAAGATCATCCTGAAAGATGAAGAACCTTATACCGAAAGGCCAAATGCACACCTTGAACCAATTGATTTTGAAACCGAATTTGAAGAGTTCCGGCAAAATTTTAAGGAGGGAATGGGAAGAAGCCTTGATATAACAGATTTTCTCTCTTATAAATTATATCCAAAAGTCTTTACAGATGCCTATAACCATCACAAGGAATTTGGAAACATTATCACGATTCCCACGAAGAACTTCTTTTACGGTATGAAACCCGGTGAGGAGATCATTGTGGAAATGGATAAGGGGAAGACCCTGCTCATTGAACTTATGTCCATTGGGGAAGCCAATGAAGATGGACTTGTAGATGTGTTTTTTAAAGTAAATGGGCAAACGCGGGCTGTAAAGATTAAGGATAGGTCGGTAAAAGTTGAGAAAGTAAGCCACGTAAAAGCTGATAAGAGTAATCCAAAAGAAGTTGGAGCGCCTTTACAGGGATCTCTGGCTTCTGTTCTTGTGAAGGCCGGGCAGGAGGTCAAAAAGAATGAACCGCTTTTCATAATTGAAGCTATGAAAATGGAAACGACCATTACTTCCAATACGGCCGGGGAGATTGAGAAAGTGGTTTTACCGGCAGGAGAAATGGTCTTTGCCGATGATCTTGTGGTTGTAATGAAATAAGATACCATATGGATAATAAAAAGGAGCAAGAGATATTTCATCATCAACATCCCTACAGGCCTTTTATTCCTGAAAATGCCACCAAATTGATCGTGGGCACACTTCCTCCTCCAAGGTTCACCACGGGGGAGCTAAGAGAAGGAGATGTGGATTTTTGTTATGGCAGCAGGGACGGACTCCTTTGGATAATCCTCGATAAAATGTTTGACCTCAATTTAAAGTTTGAGAACACTACAGAGGCTATTGAACAAAGAGAAAATTTCCTTCGAAAAAGAGGGATTGGGATTTGCGATATGGTAGAGAGCAGTCGCAGGGAAAAGATCGATGCCTCCGATCTTGGAATGAAACAGGTGGAAATGCGTAATATGGTGCAGATCTTAAAAGCTCATCCAAAAATCGATACCTTGTTGTTCACCGGGGGCAACAGCAAAAATGGTCCTGAATATTTCTTTAGAAGGCATATAAGGGAAAGTGAGGAAGATATAAACTTAAAGGTGATATCTAATGAAGTGCCCCGGGTACACCAATTCGTGCTGGATGGAAGGCTCATCAAAACCGTTTCTTTGACGGCTCCATCTGGAACTGCAAACCGGGCAGTGGGAAGCATGCAGCACTATAAAAATATGAAACTAAAAGACCCTGAATTCAATACTATTGATTTCAGGGTCTTGCAGTATAAAGGTTATTTTTAAAAATAGGGACAGGCTATTCCAATTCCTTTTTTTCCTGGTCTGCAACCGTGGTAGGCTTGATCTTGAATTTTTTACGTTTTGGCCGCAGCCTGCCGTGTGTTCCAATTGCTATTTTACCACGTTTGGTCTTTTTATCGCCTCTGCCCATTTTTTATTTTTTATCCTGTTTATCCTTAATTGTTTTCTTATCGGTATCTACAGTACTTGGCCTGTCCCGATTTCCAATTTTATTTAAAGGATTACTATCTGTATCTTTTCTCTTCTTTTTATTATCTTCTATACGTCCCATAATTCAAAATTTTTAGAATGAACTCTAATTTACAATTTCATAATAGGAAAACGTACTAACAACCTGTTACAATTTGGTTAAAGCTTAGCGTATACTCTTAACAAATTGGGAAATTTTATGGGTACCTTCCTTTGTAAGATGTTTGATAAAAGCACTTCCAATAATGGCTCCTTTTGCAAATTGAGTTGCCTGTAGAAAAGTCTCATTGTCACTTATTCCAAAACCAACTACTTGTGAGTTTTTCAGGTTCATCCCCGCAATCCGCTCAAAATAATCTTTGGTTTCCTCTCCAAAACCAGTTGTTCCACCGGTCACACTGGCACTGCTCACCATATAGATAAAGCCATTGGAAACAGAATCTATATACCGTACCCTTTCTGCTGAAGTTTGGGGAGTGATAAGAAATACATTCACAAGTCCGTATTTTTCGAAAATCTCCCTGTAATTTTCTGAAAATACATCTACCGGAAGGTCGGGAATGATCAATCCATCTATTCCTGCTTCATTGCATTGTTTGCAAAACCTTTCCACACCATACTGAAGAATAGGGTTAAAATAACCCATGATCAACAATGGAATTGAAACAGTTTCTCTTATTCCTTTTAGCTGCTCAAAAAGTTTTTTAGTGGTCATTCCGGCTCTTAGGGCAGCTGTGGAGCTTTCCTGTATAGTAGGGCCATCTGCCAGGGGGTCGCTAAAAGGCAGGCCTATCTCTATCATATCTACCCCGCTTTTCTCCAGTTCCTGAATAATTGGAACGGTATCTTCAGGCTCCGGATACCCGGCAGTAAAATAGATGGACAGCAGCTTTTTATCTTCTTTTAATTTTTTATTTATTCGGTTCATTTGATTTGTCTTTTCTGGCTTCCCTTGTAATATCAGTTGAAGAGCCTTAATTTTTTATTATTGCCGCTGCTTTTAAAGACCAAAATACTCTATATATGAGCTAAGGTCTTTGTCTCCCCTTCCCGAGAGGTTGACCACCACCACATCCTGTTCCCTGAATTTTCTGTCCTCGAAAATAGCCAGGGCGTGGGAGGTTTCAATTGCAGGGATGATCCCTTCCAGTTTTGCCAGTGCAAGCCCGGCTTTCATAGCATCATCATCTGTTACCGAAATGAATTCTGCACGGCCGCTTTTAAATAGATTGGCGTGCATAGGCCCGATCCCGGGATAATCCAGCCCTGCAGAAATGGAATAAGGCTCAGTGATCTGCCCGTCCTCTGTTTGCATTAAAAGAGTTTTACTACCGTGTATTATTCCTTCTTTACCCAGGGCAGATGTTGCAGCGCTCTCCCCGGTAAGAATGCCTTTTCCGGCTGCTTCCACGGCAATGATGCCCACCTTGGGATTATCGAGATAGTGATAGTAGATTCCGGCCGCATTACTGCCGCCACCCACACAGGCAACAACATAGTCCGGATCCTCCCTGTGCTCCTTCTCCATCAATTGTTTCCTTACCTCTTCAGAGATCACACTTTGAAATCTTGCTACCATATCTGGATAGGGATGAGGTCCTACGACAGATCCTATGATGTAATGGGTATTGACGGGATTATTGATCCAGTCCCTAATGGCTTCATTGGTAGCATCTTTTAAAGTACGACTTCCGGAAAGTGCCGGTACCACTTTTGCTCCAAGCATTTTCATCCTGGCAACATTGGGAGCCTGCCTCTTAATATCTACCTCTCCCATGTATACGATACATTCCAGCCCCATAAGTGCACATACTGTTGCTGTAGCTACACCATGCTGTCCCGCACCGGTTTCAGCAATGATCCTGTTCTTTCCAAGCCGTTTGGCCATGAGGATCTGGCCAATGGTATTATTCACCTTGTGAGCCCCTGTATGACAAAGGTCCTCCCGCTTTAAATAAACTTTGGTGTTGTATTTTTTGCTGAATCTTTCAGCAAAATATAACGGGGTGGGCCTGCCTACATATTCTTTTAAAAGATCATTGAATTCCCTTTGAAAAGATTCTTCCCGCATCACCTCAAGGTATTTTGACCTCAATTCTTCAACATTGGGGTATAACATCTCAGGGATATAAGCACCACCAAAATCACCATAATATCCTTTTTCGTTTACCTGATAGGTAATTGTTTCACTAGTATTCGATTTCATTTTTTTATTTTTTACGTTGCAGGGGAGGAGATTTGATTCATAAAAATTTTTAAAGTTGCACTGTTTTTTCTTCCCGGCTCAGTTTCAAAACGGCTGTTGAGGTCTACAGCATATAAAAGATGGCCCAGGCTATTTTCTTCCAAATGCTTCTTAAATTCCTTAATTCTTGAAATTTCCTCAATTCCAATACCACCACTTAGAATGAAGGGAGTGGTAGAGGGGTAGTTTCTCAAATTTTCCCAGTTAAATGTTATACCATTCCCACCTTTATTCTTTCCTTTTGTGTCAAATAGAAAGTAATCCACAATTCCCTCATAATCATTAAGGAGTTGAAAATCTATATCTTCCTTTACAGAAAACACTTTTATTACTTCTACCCCGCTTGGTAATTTTGATTTTAATTGATTACAGAAACTTCCAGATTCCTCACCGTGTAATTGTAAAGCATCTAAATGATACTGCTTTACTTTTTCGACAATAAATTCTGTTGTGGCATTTACAAAAACCCCTGTTTTTTTTATTTCAGAGGAAATTTCAGGAATTTCTCCGGTGAAATTACGCGTCGATTTTTCATAGAAGATAAACCCCATATAATCCGGTTTCAGCTTTGCAACCTCCCGAATATTTTCAGCATACTTCATCCCACATACCTTGATCTTCATTAGACTTGATTTAGATCGTTAATGAATTCTTTAGCATAAAAGCCGGGATCATTGGTCCTCATAAAATTCTCTCCAATTAGAAATCCGCGGTAACCATATTGCTTTAGATCTTTTATGACCTCTACACCACCTATCCCACTTTCAGATACTTTCACAAATTCACCCGGGATGTGTTGGGAGAGTTCCTTGCTTATATCTGTGCTTACTTCAAATGTTTTTAGATTCCTGTTATTTACACCCAACATATCTACATTGGGTACCAGGGAGCATTCGAGCTCTTCCCTATCGTGCACTTCGAGGAGAACCTCCAGGCCAAGGCTTTTAGCCAGTCCGGCATACTCCTTTAATTCTTTCCCGGTGAGTATGGCCGCGATGAGCAAAATCACATCGGCTCCATAGGCTTTGGCCTCCACGATCTGGTATGGGTCGATAATGAATTCTTTCCGCAGCAATGGCATAGAAGTGGCTGCCCTTGCGAGAAGTAGATCATCCAGTGAGCCTCCAAAATATTTGGCATCGGTTAATACCGACATACCACAAGCGCCGGCCTGCTCGTAACCTGAAGCCACATCCTGCACATTGAGAGACTGGTTAATAACCTCTTTTGAAGGAGACCGTCTTTTATGCTCTGCAATGATCCCGGATGTACTGGCTTTAAGTGCAGAGGCCAAAGATGCCGTCTTCCTTTCAAATAAGGGATATTTCTCCAGGCTGGTTACAGGCATAAGTTGCTGTTTAAGCTGTACTTCCTTAAGCTTATCGGCTACTATTTTATCTAAAATGTTCATACATTAAATCTTAATTATGAGGAGTTCATTTTTTACTCAACCCTTGCAATATTCTTAAGCTTTGAAGCGCTTTGCCAGATCGCAGCACTTCCTGGGCTGTCTCAAAGCCTTCCCTGGGAGAGCAGGACGTGGCGGTGGCAATTGCCATTCCTGCATTGGCGCAAACCACATTATTTTGTGCCCTGGTTCCCTTGCCATTCAAAATATTTAGAAAAATTTCAGCTGAGTTCTCAACTGAATTTCCACCGCTAATTTCAGAGGCATTCAATTCTTCTACTCCAAAATCGGCCGCTTCCAAAATTCCTTCAGCATTATTAGAAATAGTTTTGGTAGGACCGGTAAGGGAGATCTCATCATATCCATCCAACCCATGTAAAATGGTGAATTTTTTGTTCGTGTTTTGATAAAGATAGCCATACATCCTGGCAAGTTCCAGGCTAAATACGCCCACCAGTTGTTTTTTGGGAGATGCAGGGTTGACCATAGGGCCCAGCATATTAAAAAAGGTCTTTACAGCCAGCGATTTTCTTATGGGAGCAACGTTTTTCATAGCAGGATTAAAGAGCGGTGCGTGTAAAATACATATTCCAGCTTTTTCTATACATCTTTCAAGGTGTGAAGGATCTGCACTAAATTTTATTCCCAGGTGCTCCATTACATTGGAACTTCCGCTCACTGAAGAAACACCATAATTCCCATGTTTCGCGACTTTGATGCCGGCACCTGCAGTTATGAAGGAAGCCAGTGTTGATATGTTAAAAGTGTCTTTACCATCTCCTCCTGTGCCACAAAGGTCAATTGGGTCATAGGCCTCCAGGTCAATGGAAATACACAGGTCCAGCAGGCCATCACGAAAGCCTTCCAATTCTTCTATAGTAATGCTTCGCATCATATAGACCGTTAAGAACGCGGCTATCTGGCTTTGGTTATATTCACCCCCGGCAATTTGGACGAGTGCCTCCCTGGCTTCCTCCCGGGAGATAGTTTCGTGATTTATGAGTCTGTTTAATAAGTGTTTCATTGGATGTCCTTTACAGGAGATTTTGATATTATTTAAGAAGGTTTTCTATCTTTTCTTTTTCTTCTGAAGGTTTGGAAGGTACCGGGGGAGTACCATTTACCCAGTTTTTGATCATCTTCTTCCCATCGGGTGTTAGTACAGATTCAGGATGAAACTGCACCCCTCTTACATCAAATTCCCTGTGTCTAAGCGACATTACCTGGCCTTGTTCGTCATAGGAGGTGGCCTCAAGACAGGAAGGCAAATTCCTTTCAACAACCCAGGAATGATATCTTCCCACTTCAAATTCCTTCTCAAGGCCATTATAAAGACCTTCATCTTCCACGCAAAGTTTTATTTTATGAGCAACACCGTGGAATACAGAATCCAGGTTCAGCAGCTTTCCACCAAAAACTTCTCCTATTGCCTGCTGTCCAAGGCATACCCCAAGGATGCTTTTAGTAGGGGCGTATTCTTTTACAATTTCATTTAATAGACCTGCTTCTGCAGGAATACCAGGCCCTGGGGATAGCAGGATCTTATCAAATTTGCCAACCTCCTCCAGGCTTATTTCATTGTTGCGTCTTACAGTCACCAGGCAATCTAATTCTTCAAGATAATGCACAAGATTGTATACAAACGAATCGTAATTATCGATGACCAGTACAGAAATAGGCTTTGCTGGCTTTTCTGTATGTAAATTTAATTCTGAAGTATTTTCCATTTTTTCAAATTCTTTCTAACGGGTGGTTTATATCTCTTCTGCAATTTCCAGCGCCTTTGCCAGGGCTCCAAGTTTATTATAGACTTCCTGTAATTCATCCTCTTCACGGGAGCCCGATACAATACCAGCTCCTGCCTGGTAATGTAAATGGTGGTTCTTGCTTACAAAAGACCTAATTATAATGGCGTGGTTAAAATTTCCCTCGAAATCCATAAATCCAATAGCCCCTCCATAGGCACTTCTATTCACATTTTCATATTTTTCTATGAGGGTCATTGCACTATGTTTAGGGGCTCCACTTAGTGTTCCTGCAGGGAAAGTTCCCGCCACTACCTCCATAGTTTCAACCTTATCCTTTATGTCACCTGTCACCTTACTTACCAGGTGGATCACGTGTGAAAAGAATTGTACCTCTCTGTATTTTTCTACTTTTACATTACTGCTGTGCCTGCTTAAGTCGTTTCTGGCGAGATCAACCAACATGACATGTTCAGAATTCTCTTTTTCATCTTTAGCGAGTTTCCTGGCCAGGTCGGCATCCTGCTCGTCATTGCCCGTTCGCTTAAAAGTTCCCGCAATTGGATGTATTTCTGCCTGCCCGTCCTTAACAACCAGTTGCGCTTCAGGTGAACTCCCGAAGATCTTGAAGTTGCCATAGTCAAAATAAAAGAGGTACGGGGAGGGGTTGACATTTCGTAGAGCGCGGTATACATTGAATTCATCACCCTTAAAAGCCTGGGAAAAACGTCTGGAAAGTACCAGCTGGAAAACATCTCCCCGCTGGCAGTGCTGTTTTCCAAGCTTGACATTCTGTTTGAACTCCTCATCGGTAAGATTGGACTTTGGTTCTTGTTGTCTTGAAAAGCTGTAGCTGGCAAAGTTTTTCACCTTCAGCAGCTGCTCAATTTCTTCAAGCTTATTCTCTGAATTATAATTGTGATCAAAAATGTATGCTTCATTTTTGAAATGATTTATAGCAATAATATTTTGGTATACAGCGTAATAAATATCGGGAATTTTTAGATCGCCTTCTTTCCTCTTTATTTCCACATTTTCAAAATAACGTACACCATCATAGGCTATATATCCAAAAAGGCCGTTGTTGATAAATTTAAATTTGGAATTCTCTGCCTGGAATTTTTTTGAGAATTGCTCTATTTTACCGGGAACATTTACTTCAGGATTAAGCTTCTCTGTATACTTTTTCCCATCGGGAAAGGTTTCTGTGACCTGGTCGTTCTCAATCTTTATAGAGGCGATTGGATTACAGCATATATAAGAGAAACTATTGTCGCTTGCATGATAATCACTACTTTCCAGTAAGAGGCTGTTAGGATATTTATCCCTAATTTTTAAATAGATACTTACAGGGGTAATAGTATCTGCCAGCAATTTTTTATAAGTTGTCTTTAATTTATACATAGCTTCCAAATAGTTAAAACAAAAAAGGCTTGTCGTGAGACAAGCCTTTTGTATATGAGATCATACTATAGCAGTGTTACTTCACGACGTGTTGACGTAAATTATTCCACCACCAGGTATGTACATTCTGAATTTTCATTAGGCCAAATATAAACAGGTTATTTGAACTGGCAAAAGTTTTTCTTGATCTGTAGCAGTAAATAATTAAATATGTTTTGGATCCCTCCATTTGAGGGGGTATATTTTCCCCTTTAAGGTGATATAAAGAAAAATTTGACAAAAGGTCTATGTATTTGGATATGAAAATAAGGAGTAGGGTGCTGGATCCATCAACAATAAAAATATAATCAACCAGGATGAAGGTTTGTAAGCTTTCTCTTATATTTACGTTTTATTTTTTATCACCAAACAAAATAAAATATCATGAAAAATCTTACGCAGGAACAATGGAAGGAAAGTCTGGAAAAAGATGATAATGCACAAATCCTTGATGTGAGGACAGAGGAAGAATATATTGAAGGATATATTCCCAATTCAAAAAATATTGATATATATAAAGGCCAGGGATTTATCGATGAGATAAATCAACTTGATAAGTCTAAGAATTATTATGTTTATTGCAGGTCTGGAGCGAGGAGTGCGCAGGCATGTGCTCTTATGAACCAGCAGGGTATTGAGAACGCCTATAATTTAATGGGTGGAATTACAGAGTGGGAAGGGGAAGTAAATCATCAATAATATGGGGTACAAACTATTACTACTGGCTATATTGGCTACCCTGGTATACTCCTGTAAAGACGCTTCTGCCAAAGAAATTGAAATAATCACTGCGGCAGAAATGCAAACTCATATGAAATATGATAATTTACAGGTAGTGGACTTGCAGCCGGAAGAAGATTATAAAAAATCTCACCTTTTGAACGCCCATAATATAATTTATAACAAGGATTTTCGCCATAACCTTGAAAATCTGGATAAGAAAAAGCCCGTTGCCATCTATTGCACCTCAGGCAAAGTAAGCCCCGAAGCGGCAAAAATTCTTAAAGAAGCCGGCTTTGAACATATCTACGTTCTGGATGGTGGGATTTCAAAATGGAAAGAAGAAATAGACAAGGTTGAATCTGTGCAATAAAGCAGAAGCAAGCCTATTCGAAGTGTTAAAATTAATTAACCCGCAACGTTGTTTGCGGGTTTTTTTTGCAATTAACAGGTCACTCATCTCATTTTTAACATTTCCCTTCCTTTTTTTCTGAAAGAGTTAATTTTTTTTTAAAAAGTTTAACATTCGATGACAGTGCGCAGCAGCCGTGAGTTTGAAAGCTATTTCCTACTTTTTTTGCCAATCAACATTGCGATGATTAAGAAGTTTAATTTGATTTACTGAACATTAAGTTTAGTTTTGGGATAACCATTAATCAATTATTAACCAAAACTTAATTATTTTATGAAGTTAAAATTAAACTTACGTTTATTTGCAACTGCAGTTGTTGCATCTGCCTTTTTATTCTCCTGTTCTCAGGAAGAACAGGCCCCTGTCGAAGAAGCCGTCTTTACAGAACTGGATTCCAATTTTGATTCCAAATTGATCGAAAACCAGTACATCGTTGTTTACCGCAGCGGTGCTGTTGAAGATTTTGGGGCAAAATATCCCGACAATTATTCCAAAGCACAGGAAGCTATGGCCACTCAAACAAAGATGATCCTTGCCGATGCTAAGATTAGTGATGCAGAGATCGTGAATGTTTACAGTAGAACTTTAAATGGTGCTACTTTGAAGTTAACAAAAGAACAAGTAGAGGTTCTTAGGAAGAAAAAAGAAGTTGCTTATGTTGAGCAGGACAGGATCGTAACCTTCGCTCCACCTTGTGGTACTCCAAATGGTGGCCCTTGTGATGAGCCAGATCCTACAGACCCTACAGATCCCGGTGATGGTGGAACTTCCAACCAGGATACTCCATATGGTATCACCCGTGTGAATGGAGTTTCCGGTTACGCCGGTAACGGTGTTGCCTGGATCGTGGACAGTGGTATTGATCTTGATCATCCAGACCTTAACGTTGATGCATCCCGTGCTTTTAATGCTTTTACTTCCGGAAGGGATGGAAAATCTGCCGATGATGGTAATGGACATGGTACACACGTGGCAGGTACAGTGGCTGCTTTAAACAATGACATAGGAGTGATAGGTGTTGCACCTGGAGCTACAGTTATTCCTGTAAAGGTTCTTGACAGCCGTGGAAGCGGGTCTTACTCCGGTGTTATTGCAGGAGTAGACTGGGTAGGAGCTAACGGGAAAGCAGGAGACGTTGCCAATATGAGTCTTGGTGGTCCAGTTTCCCAGGCCCTTGATGACGCAGTTGTAGCCGCTTCTAATAAAGGTATATGGTTTGCACTTGCAGCCGGAAATGAGAGCAATGACGCCAATAACAGTTCTCCTGCACGAGCAAACGGAGCTTATATCGTAACTATTTCAGCAATGGATGTTAATGATAACTGGGCTTCTTTCTCTAATTATGGTAACCCACCTGTAGATTATGCTGCACCTGGAGTAGCTGTTAAATCAACCTGGAAAGATGGTGGTTATAACACAATAAGCGGGACGTCAATGGCCTCACCTCACGCTGCCGGTGTTCTTCTTCTTGGAGCTGCCAGCACAGATGGTACAGTGAATAATGACCCAGATGGAAATGCAGATCCAATTATCGTACATTAAAAGTATATAATGCAGATGAATTTTTTAAAGGCTGCCCACGGGCGGCCTTTTCTTTTATCCTGAAAGCTGTGGCAGATTATACTTTTTTTCTTATCTCTGCGTTAAATGCTAAGAAAACGGGTGGGAATTATTTTTTAAAATAATATATTTACCCCCCAACATAAGAACTGAAACAACCCCACTTTATGAATAGACTTTTTATAATTGTACTCCTATGTCTTGGTAGTTTCCCATATACATCCCAGGCGCAGGAATTTAAATTCGGAGTAAAAGGAGGAGTTAATAAAACATTTGGAGGCCAGCTTACAGGAATTGCATCTACGGCACAATACACTGGCGATACCTTCAATGCTGAAGGGGAAATAGGTTTTCACGGAGGGCTCTGGACCCAACTGTCATTTGGAAGATTCTTTATTAGGCCAGAGGTGGTATACTCAAAACTGGAATCCAGGTTTGACTTCCCACGCAGGCCTGCGATCTATGCTGTCGATGAATTAAGTGTTCCTTTCCTTGTCGGTTTCAACATTTGGGGTCCTTTGGATGTCTATGCCGGGCCCGCTTATAAAAAGGTAATTGAATCCAGTCTTGAAGGCACCGAGCCGCCAGATCAAAGTATTGTTGTTCAAAATTTCCCTCTCTCTGCCCAGGCAGGGGTTAAAGTGGAATTTGGCAGCTTTGGCCTTGATGTGAGGTACGATCATTCCCTTGCTACTGCTGAAAATCAACAGGTAGACATTGTGAATAGTGTTTACGGGGTTAATCTTGCTAATTTTGAAGATGCAAGGCTTCACCAGGTCATAGTAAGCCTTACGATCAAATTGTGGGACAGCGCGAATAAAGATAAAAGAAGAAGAGGCGGCCGTGGCTGTTACTTCTAAAGAAAAATTATATCTCATAAAGAGCCGGCAATTCCGGCTCTTTTTTATTGCACCCTGTGGCATCTGTACTGCTAAAATTTTTCTTACACTATCGTTCCATTAAAATATGTGAAATTTTCCTAAAACCTTTATTTTTATAGTCAGGGGATATTTCAACCTCAACATGGGGGTGGTTTTGGATCTAAATAGTTTAGGAAAAATTGAGCTCTTCAAAAGAGGGTAAATAGCTATTTTCCAAACACTTATGTTTTAGTCCAGGTTCTATATTCTAGTAGCGGTCTAGCTCTTTCATCCCACAACGATAAGTCTTGTTGTGAAAATTTAATCTTTACGGTATTTATCGTTTAAGCCTTTCCCTTCCCTTATCAATGGGATTATTTTCTCCAATCTTGACTTTTTTGTCTCTGCCCTTTTTGCTTCAGATATATAAGATATATATTCTCTCTGCTTCCCCACAGGAAGGGAGGTAAAGAGACCTTCCAAATCTTGTTGGCTCCTAAAAATTTCCAGAAATTCCGGGATAATAATTAGCTTTTTAATAGTTGCCTTAGGTGGTATAATGCCCCTATCAAGAATTTCAACCATTTCCTGGATATAGGGACCTAAAAGTTTTAAATCTGGCTCACTTTGAGAATTAAACCTTATTTGTCTGAGAGTTTGGGTTTTTCCCTCCTGGGCATTGTGCAAAAGCTGAGTGTTCTCCTGCAATAAAGATCCCTGGAAAAACCAGAGGGCATAATGATTCTTAAATCCCGCCAGCCCAATAAGATTTTTTCCTTTGTAGGTATACACCGGGGCACCCCATTTGATGGTTTCCTTTAAAGGGAAAGTGTTTAATAGGTTCCTTAGCTTTTCAAGTTGGCTGCTCCACTCTGGATGAGCTTCCAAATATTCCTCAACGCTTGTTATTTTCGCCATAGTCCAGGTCTTTATATTTCTCTGCTGTGAGTTCTGCAATTTTCACAATAACCGCTACAGCCTTTTGCATACTTTCAACAGGTATATATTCATACCTGCCGTGAAAGTTATGGCCTCCTGCAAAAATATTGGGACAGGGTAAGCCCATGTAACTAAGCTGGGAGCCATCTGTGCCGCCTCTTATAGGTTTGATGATAGGTTCAACATCTACCTGCTTCATAGCCTCCTCAGCAATATCCACAATATGCATTAAAGGTTCTACCTTCTCCCTCATATTAAAGTATTGATTCTTAATCTCTATATTTATTATTTCATCCTCAAATTGTGAATTGATCTCTAACGCAAGTTTTTGAAGGACCTCCTTTCTTGCTTCAAAGTGATCTTTGTCATGGTCTCTAATTATATATTTGAGGGTTGTCCTTTCCACATTCCCCTTAATATCCGTAAGATGGAAAAACCCCTGTCTGTTCTCGGTGTGTTCCGGGGTTTCCAGCCTTGGAAGGGATGTTATGAAATCCTGGGCGATATACATGCTGTTCACCATTTTTCCTTTGGCGTATCCCGGATGTACGCTCTTGCCTTTTATGGTGATGGTAGCGCCTGCTGCATTAAAATTTTCAAATTCAAGTTCTCCCACCTGGCTGCCATCCATAGTATATGCCCATTGTGCTCCAAATTTGTCAACATTGAATTTATGGGCCCCTCTGCCTATTTCCTCATCTGGGGTAAAACCTACCCGTATTTCTCCATGAGGTATATGAGGATTGTTGATCAAATATTCCATAGCCGATACGATCTCGGTTATGCCGGCCTTATCATCGGCTCCCAGTAAAGTGGTGCCATCTGTGGTGATAAGGGTTTGTCCTTTATATTGATGAAGGTCCTCAAAATAATTTGGGGAGAGAATAATATTTTGTTCCCGGTTAAGAATTATATCCTTTCCATCATAATCTTCAATGATCTGCGGATTTACATTTTCTCCTGAAAAATCCGGGGAGGTATCAAAGTGGCTTATAAATCCTATAACCGGTACATTATGAGCTATATTGGCGGGTAAGGTGGCCATGATGTAAGCATTTTCATCTATTTCTACCTCCTGCATTCCAATCTCCCGCAACTCTTCTGCCAGTTTATTAGCGAGATCCCATTGTTTTTTAGTGCTTGGGGTGTCCCGGGAGTCGGGATCACTTTGAGTGTCGATTTTTACGTATTGAGTGAACCTGTCTATAAGTTGCTTTTTGCCAATCATGAAAAATGGTTTTTTCAAAATTAGTCAATCACCCTACAGGTACAAAGACATTTAATATTTCTCTTAGGTTTTAAAATAATCTACTTTTGTACAAACTCAAAATTCATGTATAGATCTTTTGTACGACCTCTGCTTTTCAAATTTGATCCGGAAAAAGTTCATTACTTCACCTTTGATTTTCTGAAAACACTTTTTAAGATACCGGGTATGGCCTCTATGTTTCAGGCCAGGTTTGTCGTCGAGGATGCCCGGTTGGAACGGGAGGTCTTCGGACTTAAATTTAAAAATCCTGTGGGTTTGGCAGCCGGCTTTGACAAGGATGCCAAATTGTACAGGGAACTGGGACAGCTTGGCTTTGGATTCGTAGAAATTGGTACAGTGACTCCTAAGCCCCAGCCAGGGAATGAGAAAAAAAGGTTGTTCCGCTTAAAGGAAGATTCAGCAATAATTAACAGGATGGGCTTTAATAATGAAGGAGTGGAAGCTGCTGTGCGAAGATTGCGCAAAAATAACGGGGAAGTTCTCATTGGAGGTAATATTGGCAAAAATAAGGTCACAGCAAATGATGTGGCTGCGGGTGATTATCTATTTTGTTTTGAGGCCTTGTTTAATTTTGTAGACTATTTTGTAGTGAATGTGAGTTCTCCCAATACGCCAAATCTCCGGGAGCTACAGGATAAAGAACCGCTTACCAGGCTTCTTTTGCAATTGCAGGGCAGGAATAATACCCGACCTAAACCAAAGCCTATTCTGCTAAAAATAGCACCAGATCTTACAGATTCCCAGTTGATGGATATCATAGATATCGTGGCTGAAAGTAAAATTGCCGGCGTTATTGCCACAAACACTACTATCTCCAGGGAAGGGTTGAAAAGTCCTGACAAGAAAGAAGTGGGCGGATTAAGTGGCAAACCCCTTAGAAAACGTGCAACCGAGGTAATTCGGTTTTTATCTGAAAAAAGTAACAGGGCCTTTCCAATCATTGGAGTGGGAGGTATACATTCTCCTGAAGATGCTCTTGAAAAATTGGAAGCAGGAGCAAGCCTTGTTCAACTTTATACAGGTTTCATATACGAAGGCCCGGGATTGATTAAAGCTATTAATGAAGCCATTCTGGATAAGGAAGATCAAAAGTGATAGCACAGCTTGTCCCGTTTCTTACAGCTTCCATTATCCTCACTATTTCCCCGGGGCCAGATATTATATATGTGCTGGTGCAAAGTATAGCCAATGGCAGGAAAGCGGGAATTATGACTACCATTGGGCTGGTCTCAGGAATATTGATACATACCAGCCTGGTAGCCTTTGGAGTTTCAGCAATTATAAAAGAATCGGAAAGTTTTTTTCTGGCTATCAGGATTTTTGGGGCCGTTTACCTTTTCTATCTCGCTTTCAAAGTTTATTCAGCAGAAAGTAGGATATCTTTATCCAATAGGGCCTTGCCGGAAAAATCAAATCTTTCCCTCTTCAAAACAGGCTTTATAATGAATGTCCTTAACCCCAAGGTAACTATATTTTTCCTTGCTTTTTTTCCTGGTTTCTTATGGGATACAGGCGAAGATACTGTCCTGCAGTTCTATACACTGGGAGGGCTTTTTATGCTGCAGGCCCTGCTCATTTTTGGAATGGTAGCTATGCTGGCTGGAAGGATCTCCGGTTACCTTAACAGTCACTCTGCTTCAGGAAGAATATTGAAGTGGCTGCAGATCTTTGTTTTTCTTGGCATTGGCTTATTTATTCTTTTTTGAAGAAAAACATCGCTGTTTTTTAGAATTATTTAAAAAATCCTTCTTTTTAATATGAAAGGTAAAATAGTATCTTTGATCTATGGATAAGATCAAACTCATTGAATGCCCGAGAGACGCCATGCAGGGCATTAGAACTTTCATTCCTACAGAAAAAAAAATACAGTATTTACAGTCCCTTCTAAGATGTGGGTTTGACACCATAGATTTTGGAAGTTTTGTATCACCCAAAGCCATCCCTCAAATGGCAGATACGGCGAAGGTTCTTGAAGGACTTGATCTATCAAAAACAACCAGCAAACTTCTTGCGATAATTGCCAACACCCGGGGTGCACAGGATGCTTCACAACATGAGGAAATCCAATATCTGGGTTATCCCTTTTCAATTTCAGAAAACTTCCAGATGCGGAATACCCACAAGACAATTGCCGAGTCTGTACAGACCCTGCAGGAGATCCTTGAGATCGCAGAGAGCACCAATAAGGAGGTGGTGGCCTACCTTTCTATGGGCTTCGGGAATCCTTACGGGGATCCATGGAATGTCGATATCGTGGGAGAGTGGACAGAAAAATTATCAGGAATGGGGGTAAAGATCTTGTCCCTGTCTGATACCGTTGGAACTTCTACTCCAGATGTTATTGAATATCTTTTCTCCAATCTTATTCCCCGTTATCCTGAAATTGAATTTGGGGCTCACTTGCACACCACTCCTACCTCCTGGCACGAAAAGATCGACGCAGCTTATAAGGCTGGCTGCAAAAGGTTTGATGGAGCTATCCAGGGATTTGGTGGCTGCCCAATGGCAAAGGATGAACTAACCGGCAATATGCCTACAGAGAAGGTCCTTTCTTATTTCAATTCGAAGAAAGCAGATACGAATGTGAAAATGACCAGTTTTGAAGCTTCTTACAATGAGGCTACTAAGATCTTTACTACTAACCATTAGGAAAACCAATGCATCCCGAACTTTTTATCATTTCTTTTTATTTAAAATTAATCTAAATAAACTTTTGAGAACAAACTAAGCTGCTTATATTTGCTCCCGAATTTCAAACGTTATTTTAAACTAATCTAAATAAGAAAATGAAAAGAGTTCTGTTCGCAGCAGTATTGGGAGGATTGACTTTAGCCTCTTGTTCATCAAATGATGACACCATTATTGAAAACGAAAAAATCATAGATGTACCTGCAAACTATACCTTTGAAAGGGATGGTAATTCATCTGTTCATTTTGATGGACAAACCACAAGGCTTGAAATGACCTCTGTACTTGCATCTTCCTTTAAAGACTTTAACAACGCTACAGAGGAAAGTCTTTCCAATATGTTCTCAAATACCAATAATCCCTTTTCTTCAGAGGATCTAAACACTTCAGATAAAAGTATTAAGAGTAAAGTGGCGGCTTCAGATCTTTATTTTTCTACAAACACTGTAGAAAGTGTGGCGAGTAAAAATGACTTTGAAGGTTATATCACCGCCCAGATCAATGAAGTTTTTCCAAATGAAAATGAAGTTGCTGCCCGTGGTGTTGCAGGACAAATCGCAGATGGCTCCAGCGTACGGTACGTTAATCCCCAAGGTTTAGAATGGGATCAGGCTTTCGCCAAAGGACTTATTGGTGCTTTGGTGGCAGATCAGGTATTAAACCACTATCTGGCTTCCTCTGTTCTTGATGCGGGAGATAATGTTCAAAAAAATAATGATGGGTTGACTGAGGACGGCAAGAGTTATACAACCATGGAGCACAAATGGGATGAGGCTTACGGGTATGTGTACGGGCATCCATCTGTACCTTCAACGAATCCTAATTCTGCCCTTACAAGTAACAGTGATCCATTGCTATTTAAGTACCTTGGACGCGTAAATTCAGATCCCGATTTTGCTGGTATTGCTGAAGAAACCTTCGATGCTTTTAAGTTAGGTCGTGCCGCAATAGTTGCAGGGGAATATGATGTGAGAGACGAGCAAATCGATATTATACGGGAGAACATTTCAAAAGTGATAGGGATTCGTGCAGTGTATTATTTACAAGCTGGAAAAAGAGCTCTTGAAGAAGGAAAAATGGGAACTGCTTTTCATGACCTTTCAGAAGGATATGGTTTTATTTACAGCTTAAGATTTACCCATAATCCAGATACCAACTCACCATACCTATCGAAATCTGAAGTAGATGATATACTTGAGACTTTAATGGCAGGCGACGGGTTTTGGGATGTAACTCCTTTGACGCTGGATGCTCTTTCAGAAGCAATAGCTGCACCATTTAATTTTACAGTTGCAGAGGCAGCTGAGTAAGAATATGCTTATAAGAAGCTGTTTAAATTCTTTCTGTAGTTCCTAATGAGATTAAGAAAGTCACAATTTAAACAGCTTCATTTAAATTAAAAATTATGACAAATTATAACCAATTTTTCAGCTTAGTCCTTGTAGCTTTAATGCTGGTTTCCTGTACCTCAGATGACGGGGAGAGGGAAGAAAACGGAAATAACTTTGACCGCGGTGCACTCCTGGAAAACTGGGCAGATAATATCATTGTGCCTTCCTTCCAAAATTTCGCTTTATATACTGAAGATTTGGAAGCCGAAACGGAGGCATTTGTTCAGGATCCTTCAGAAGCTTCCCTGGCACAATTAAGAAATTCCTTTGAGGAGGCTTATATACAGTTCCAGACTGTTGCGCCTTTTGGCGTGGGAATGGCAGAAACTGTTAATTACAGGATGTTTCTTAACACTTATCCGGTGGATGTGGCAACAGTTAAGAGCAAAATTGAAAGTGGAAGCTACAACCTTGAATTGCCATCTTCTTACGATGAACAGGGGTTTCCCGCTTTAGATTTTTTGCTGAACGGTGTAGCTGAGCAGGATGCTGATATCATAGAATACTATAGCATTCATACAGATGCTTCAAACTATGGCGAGTATCTGCAGGCCGTTTCTTCCAGGATCAATAAACTCACTCAGGATGTTTTAGTACACTGGCAGGGATCTTACAGGGATGATTTCGTAAGTAATACGGGATCATCTACTACAGGTTCTGTCGATCGTTTTACTAACAATTACGTTATGTACTACGAGAAACATCTTAGGACCGGAAAAATTGGTATCCCTGCAGGAGCTTTTACTGGGAATCCTGTGCCTCAAAATGTAGAAGCGCTGTATTCACAGGATCTGTCAAAAGATCTTTATCTCAAGGCGGTGGAAACAGTAAAGAATTTCTTCAATGGAAAGCATTTTGGCAGTAATGTAACAGGTCCTAGCTATAAACAATACCTGGATCACCTTAATACCGTCAAGAATTCCACAGATCTTAGCAGCCTTATCAATACCCAGTTCGATGCTATTGAAGAGCAGGCAAATGATCTCAACAATAATTTCCTTGAACAGGTTCAATCAAATAACACCGTTATGTTGGAGGCTTTTGATGCCCTTCAAAAAAATGTGGTATTGTTGAAAGTGGATATGTTACAGGCATTGTCCATAAGCGTAGACTATGTTGATACGGATGGAGACTAGATCCCAAAAATAGAAATGCAAAAATTATCAGCATATCTAAATAAAAATACGGAAGCCGCCCCCTTGGCGGTTTTTCGTATTTTTTTTGGTGTTATGATGTTCATAAGCATTTTACGGTTTGCGATGCTTGGATGGATTGAAAAGCTTTATATCGCCCCTTCCTTCTTTTTTTCCTATTATGGTTTTGAATGGGTGAGGCCCCTGGGAGAATGGACTTATCTCATTTTTATAATTTCTGGGATCTCAGCTTTACTTGTAGCTGTAGGTTATAAATACCGTCTGGCGGTCATAGTTTTTTTTCTGAGCTTTACTTACATAGAATTAATGGATAAGACTACGTATCTTAATCATTATTACTTTATAAGTATCCTTAGTTTTCTCCTCATCTTTTTACCGGCCAATGCTTATTATTCTATTGATGCCTGGAAAAAACCATCCAGTGCCTTCCAAAGGATCCCTGCCTGGTGTATTGACAGTATTAAATTGTTGATTGGGATTGTATATTTTTATGCCGGCCTTGCCAAAATAAATTCAGACTGGTTGTTAAAGGCTATGCCTTTAAAGATATGGTTACCTTCAAAATATGATCTTCCACTTTTGGGCGATTTACTGCAACAGGAGTGGACCCATTATTTCTTTAGCTGGTCCGGGATGCTGTATGACCTGGCAATACCTTTTCTTTTATTGTCCAGGAAAACCAGGTGGTTTGGATTTATACTTGTAGTAGTGTTTCACCTTGTAACAAGGATCCTGTTTCCTATTGGAATGTTCCCATACATTATGATAGTAAGTGCTCTTATATTCTTTGATGCCGGCCTTCACCATAAGATCCTTAAAAAAATATCTGCTCTATGTAGAATATCTAAATCTCACTTTGATAATGGCCTGGAAAAGTACTTTGAACCAATAAATAGGAAATTATTACTGGGTGTTCTTAGCCTGTTCTTCTTAATTCAGCTTCTTTTTCCCTGGAGATACTTACTGTACCCGGGAGAGTTGTTCTGGACAGAAGAAGGTTTTCGCTTTTCCTGGAGGGTGATGCTTATGGAAAAGTCCGGTTACGCGCAATTTAAGGTCCTTGATGGAAAAACCGGTTCCTGGTTCTATGTTGATAATTCAGATTTTCTAAGTCCGTTTCAGGAAAAACAAATGGCTACACAACCAGATTTTATGCTGGAATATGCCCACTTCCTGGCCAGGCATTTTGCAAAGGACGGTCATGAAAATATTGAGATATACGTGGAAAATTACGTTGCCCTTAACGGCAGGAGAAGTGTGCCGTACATTGATCCTCAAATAAACCTTCTTGAACACAAAGACTCATTTAGACCAAAAACCTTTATACTCCCCTTCCATGACACTATCAAAGGCATTTAGTTTACTGTTTTTATTTACTCTTGGAACTATTAATGCCCAGGAGACTCTAAGAGGAAAAGTAGTGTCTGCTGAAAATGGGCTTCCGGTGGCAGAAGCTGAGGTTTATAATCGCACTACAGGAAAACTGGTCGTTACAGATAATAATGGGGACTTTCAATTCGTTGAACTAGAGGCAGGAAAATATGAGTTAACTATTTTTAGTTTTCAACATGAGATAATAGAAAGTACCGTAGATGTTCCCGGGAAAGGAGTTATGTTATTTGAATTAATGCCACTTTCTGAAATTCTTTCAGAAGTGGTTCTTACCCAACGCAGAAAGAAGCTGTTCGCCCTTAGAAGTTTACGGCAGGTGGAAGGAACAGCCATATATGCGGGAAAAAAAAGTGAAGTAGTGCTTATAGATGAACTCACGGCCAATCTTGCAACAAATAATGCCAGGCAAATATATAGCCAGATTGTTGGGCTTAATATTTATGATAATGGCGATGCTGGTTTACAGCTCAATATTGGTGGAAGAGGATTGGATCCAAATCGTACTCAAAACTTCAATACCCGGCAAAATGACTACGATATCTCAGCAGATGTCCTGGGCTACCCCGAAAGTTATTACACCCCTCCGGCTGAGGCATTGAGTGAAATACAAGTGGTAAGAGGGGCGGCTTCCCTTCAATACGGAACACAATTTGGGGGCCTCATTAACTTTAAGTTCAAAAAACCTTCTTATAAAAAGATTGAACTTGTTTCCCGTCAATCTACGGGTTCTTACAACCTTTTTACCAGTTTTAACAGTCTAAGCGGTACGGTTGGCAAATTCAGTTACTACACTTACTTTAATTATAAGAAAGGTGAGGGCTTCCGTCCAAATTCTGAATATAAATCTTATAACGCCTTTGCCCATCTTGGCTACCAGCTTGCAGAGAATACTAAGATATCCTTTGAATACACCCTATTGGATTATCTCGCTCAACAGCCGGGTGGGTTAACAGATGCGCAATTCTACAGAGATCCTTCCTATAGTAACCGGGAAAGGAATTGGTTTGATGTAAACTGGAATCTATATGCCCTCAAGCTGGAGCATAATTTATCATCAAAAACCGAAGTAAGTTTAAACCTTTTTGGGCTGGATGCTTCACGTAAGGCTGTAGGTTACAGAGAAAACAGGGTTTCGCAGCCTGATGATCTTGAGTCGCCGAGGGAACTACTATCAGATGATTTTAATTATTGGGGTGCTGAAGCCCGGATTCTTACCAGGTATAAATTTTTCAAGGAGTCTGTGTTATTAGTTGGGTCAAAATATTACCAGGCAAAGAATTTCCAGCGCCAGGGGCCCGGAAGTGCAGGTGCAGGTCCAGATTTTTCGTTTGCTACCAACGAATTCCCGAATTATTCCCGCCAGTCAGATTTTCAATTTCCTAACAGGAATCTCGCCTTTTTTGGTGAAAATATCTTCAATTTCACCGATAAATTTTCTGTTACTCCAGGTGTAAGGATTGAATATATCGATACTCAAAGTGAAGGTACCTATAAAAATATATTTCTTGATCTCGCCGGGAATGTGCTGCAGAATGAAACTCTCACAGATAACCGGGATTTGGAACGGAGCTTTATTTTATTGGGAGTTGGCACTGCTTATAAAATTTCCAATAATTCTGAAATTTATGCCAATTTCTCAGAAAACTACCGCTCAGTTACATTTAATGATATTCGGGTGGTGAATCCTGTTTTTCAGGTTGACCCAAATATCTCTGACGAAACCGGGTATACTGCAGATATTGGGGTTCGGGGTAGGTTGGGAAATTATATCAATTTTGATGCAGGATTGTTCGCCCTTAAATACAATGATCGCATTGGAGAAATATTAAAGACAGAGGTTAGGACAAATGCACAGGGGGAAGAGGTTGAAACGGGGAGGCTGGTAAGGTTTCGCGGGAATATTGGAGATGCTTTTATCTATGGAATCGAAACGTTTGCCGACTGGAACTTGCAAACAACCTTTTTCCCGGCGGCCAATGATTTTATTGCGGGTATTTTCATCAACTCCGCTCTCACAGATTCAGAATATATTCGCTCTGAGCAAACCAATGTAGAAGGTAATAAAGTAGAGTTTATTCCCACCTGGAATTTAAAGACCGGAACCAATTTTGGGTACAGGAATTTTCTTGGAAGGCTGCAGTACACTTATCTTTCAAGGCAATTTTCAGATGCCACCAATGCGCTACAGGATATAAATGATTCCCAGCGAGGAATCGAAGGTGCCATCCCGGCTTATGGAATCCTTGATCTTTCCCTGTCCTATTCATTGGGACGCTATAAGCTTGAAAGTGGAGTGAACAATCTTTTAAATGAAACATATTTCACAAGAAGGGCAACGGGTTATCCCGGCCCAGGGATCATCCCGGCCCAACCAATTACATGGTACGCCACCCTGCAGATTAAACTATAAATTTATTTCGAAACACGTAAGACAGAGTGGGATGTTACCTGGGATGCCAGGATATGAAAGGAAGTAAATCTTCCCAGAATTTTAATTTAAACCAAGTCTAAATAATTATATTTGCTAACTCGAAAAATAAATAAAAATGAGAAAATTTTTACTGGCCTTAGCAGCCATCGCGGTGTTCACAAGTTGTAAAAACGAAAAGAAAACAGAAGCTTCGAGCGATTCTCCCGGGGAGGTAAATGTCTATACCCACAGGCATTATGCAGCCGATCAAGAATTGTTTAGTCAATTTGAGGAAACTACCGGTATAAAAGTCAATGTTATCAATGCCAATGCCGATGAGCTTATCCAAAAAATGAATATCGAGGGAGAGCAGTCTCCTGCCGATGTTCTTATCACTGTTGATGCCGGACGGCTTACCCGTGCAAAAGACCAGGGATTGTTGCAGGCAGTGGAGTCAGAGGTTTTAAATAATACAGTAGCTTCTCACCTTAAAGATCCGGACAACCAGTGGTTTGGTCTTACCAAAAGAGCAAGAATTATTGTTTATGCTCCGGAAAGGGTGGATAGCACCGAGCTTTCTACTTATGAAGATCTCGCTACCAGCAAATGGAACGACAGGATCCTGGTGCGTTCTTCAGAAAATATTTATAACCAATCCCTTTTTGCATCCATTATCGTTAATAATGGAGAGGAAGCTGCGCGAGAATGGGCAAAAGGTCTGGTGGAGAATATGGCCAGAACTCCTAAGGGAAATGATCGTGACCAGGTAAAGGCTGTTGTTGCCGGAGAAGGAGATATTGCAATAGTGAATACCTATTACATAGGTAATTTACTGAATTCTGAGGATCCTGAAGAAGTAAAGGCAGGTGAGGCTGTAAAAGTTTTCTTTCCAAATCAGGAAGGAAGAGGAACTCATATAAACGTTAGTGGAGCAGGAGTTGCACGTTATGCACCGAATAAAGAAAATGCGGTAAGATTTATTGAATTCCTGGTTTCCAAAGAAGCCCAGGAGGTTTTTGCCAATTCCAACTATGAGTATCCTGTAAACACAGAAGTGCAGCCTGCTCAACTATTACAGAGCTGGGGAGAGTTTAAGGAAGATAGTCTCAACCTTTCCAAACTGGGAGAATTTAATAAAAAAGCCGTTCTAATATTTGATGAAACAGGCTGGAAGTAAAAGCATATTTTCTTATAAATACAGGTTAAAGAGATTAAAAAGGGATAGCAATAAGTGGGCGGTTCTCACATTATTCATTCTTTTCCTTATTGCTTTACCTGTTATTTCTATTGGGGTAAAGCTGTTTTCAGGCCCCGGGGAAACCTGGGGTCATATTGTAGATAACTTGCTCCTGGATTATATTGGGAATTCCTTCTTTCTCATTTTTGCTTGCGGCGCTCTGGTCCTTCTTCTGGGGGTAACTTCAGCCTGGCTGGTGGCCCGTTTTGAATTTCCGTTAAGGCAGCAAATGGAATGGCTGCTTATTCTGCCCCTGGCCATACCAGGATATATTGTAGCCTATGCCTATGCGGGTGTCTTTGATTATGGAGGTAGCTTCCAGTTGATACTCCAAAGCCTGGGTTTTGAATTTATTCGGCTGGATATAATGAACAGGTGGGGCCTGGCGTTTGTCCTGGGAGTTTCTTTATTTCCTTATGTTTATGTAAGCTCCAGAGCCTTTTTTCTCAACCAGGCGAATAGTCTCCTGGAAGCTTCAGAAATGCTTGGAGTGGGGCAGGTGAAAACTTTTTTCAGGTTAATGCTTCCTATGGCAAGGCCGGCTATAGTGGCCGGGTTGATCCTGGTACTTATGGAGGTGTTGAATGATTACGGGGCAGCCAAATACTACGGGGTCAATACCTTTACAACAGGGATCTTCAGGTCGTGGTTTTCTCTGGAAGAGCCTGAAACTGCAGTGTATCTTTCAGCCTTATTAATTGTTATAGTTTTTAGCCTTATCCTGCTGGAAAAATTTCAGCGCCGGCACGTTCGTTTTAACAGCAGCCGCAATAACAACGACCGTATATTCAGAAGAAAGGTGAGTAGCAGGAAACAACTTGTTATATTCCTGGTTGTATTCATTCCCGTATTACTGGGATTCCTTATTCCGGTGGCCCAATTAATCTATTGGGCAACTCTTACTTACGGGAAGGTTTTTGATATTTCCTTTCTTGCCCTATCTCTTCAAAGTTTTGGGATTGCCTTTCTAACTGCATTTATTACGGTAATTTTTGCGGTCACTCTTATATATTTCTCAAAATGGAGCAGGTTATCTTTTGTACGAAATGTTTCAAAACTGGGAGTATTGGGTTATGCTATCCCGGGTGCTGTAATTGCAATAGGGATTATGATCCCCACTATTTCAATAGATAAATGGTTAATAGGAGTGATGGATTTTCTTTTTAACCTTAATATAGGGCTCATATTAACCGGTACCCTGGTTGCCCTTATATATGCTTATGTGGTGAGGTTTCTTGCAGTAGCTTACAATCCAATAGAATCTACTGCACTAAAAGTAAGCAACGCAATTCCAGATTCTTCCAAGATGTTGGGAGTTGGGAATCTAAGGACCTTTTTTAAGGTAGAATTTCCACTCATTAGAACAGGTATAGCCAGTGCTTTTATTTTGGTTTTCATTGATGTTCTAAAAGAATTACCTTTAACCCTTATTCTTAAACCTTTTCATGTGAATACCCTCGCGGTGAAAGCATATGAATATGCCAGCGACGAAATGGTAATGGAATCTGCAATCCCGTCATTATTCATAATAATCACGGTTATGATTCCGGTAATTTTTTTGAACAGGCAGCTTATTAAATAGATAGGTAAAATGTATATGTTGGAGATCGAATCCCTTACCAAAAGCTTTGACAAAGGCAAAAGTTATGCATTGAAGGATGTATCTTTTCACCTTAATAAGGGTGATGTTTGCGCCCTTGTGGGGGAGAGCGGGAGTGGTAAGACCACTTTGGTAAGACTAATCGCCGGCCTGGAAACCCCAGATGCGGGAGTGATACGATTAAATGGAGAGGAAGTGTCCTCTTTAAAGAATTTTGTCACCCCGGAGAAGAGAAAGGTTGGGCTTGTATTCCAGGAATATGCATTATTTCCACATATGACCCTTTTCAAGAACGTGCTGTATGGTATTTCCAAACTAAAGAATAAAAAACAAAGGGCAGAGGAGGTTCTTGAGCTTGTAGGCCTTGGAGGGATGAAAGAACGTTATCCCCATCAGCTTTCAGGAGGGCAGCAGCAAAGGGTTGCTCTTGCCAGGGCACTTGCCCCAAACCCATCTCTTCTTATTCTTGATGAACCCTTTAGCAACCTGGATGCAATGTTAAGGATGCAGTTGCGCAACGAGATCTTTGAGATCGTAAAAACAACAGGAGTAACTGCAATTTTTGTAACCCACGATACCCAGGATGCCCTTGCAGTGGCAGATGAGATCCTTATCCTCCAGGGTGGGGAATTGATCCAGAAAGATGAAGCTGCCAACCTTTACACCAAACCCAATTCGATTTATGTAGCTTCCTTGTTTGGCAATACGATCCAATTAAGTCATGAGTTGCAATCCGCATTTAAATGCCCGCTTAACCCTGCCTGTTCTCATGCCATCAGGAATGAGAATTTTGCTATTAATGAAGAGTGTGAGCACGTGACTCATGCCAGGGTTTTAAAAAGGACTTTCCTTGGAAATGATACCCAGCTGCTGTTAAAGTTGGACAGCGGTCAACAACTGGCGGTACTTACCAAGGACCGTAATGTGGCCGATCGTATAAAGATTGGTTTCAATTCCAGCGATGTTCTTGAGTTCAATAATTAGCACCCATTGGTGTCCCATTAACATAATGTGAATTACGTTTAGGCTTGCTATATATAAGCTGAGGTCTTGTCAAACTCCACATGGGGGTGGTTTTTGAATCTAAAATAGTTAGGAAAATTCATGCTTTTTAGAATTTGGTAAAGCGCTGTTTTCCATTGACGTAGATTTTAGTCCAGGTTCTATATTCTAGCAGCGCAAGCGGTCCAGACTCTTTAACCGGACAATAATGAATTAGCACCCACATAAATATTTGGTTTAAAGTAAATTCGGCTTTTGCATTAAAAATCATTACATTTGCACGCAATTAAATCTTAATTGCTATGACTGCACATGAATCCAAGATCGTGGGTGAAGGATTAACCTATGATGATGTACTTTTAATTCCCGCTTTTTCTGAAGTTCTACCAAGGGAAGTTAATATCCAGACACAATTTACCCGAAACATCAGGATCAACGTGCCTATTGTCTCTGCTGCAATGGATACGGTGACAGAGTCCCGTATGGCTATAGCTATCGCCCGCGAGGGAGGTATCGGGGTACTTCACAAGAATATGACCACCGAACAGCAGGCCTTAAAAGTGCGCAAAGTTAAACGGGCAGAGAGTGGTATGATCATAGACCCCGTCACCTTACCTATTACCGCCAAAGTGAGCGATGCAAAGGAAAATATGAGGGAGCACAGCATTGGAGGTATTCCTATAATTGATGAAGAGGGAAAATTGCTGGGAATAGTTACTAATAGGGATCTTAGATTTGAAAAAAATAACAACCGGCCTATTGCTGAGGTGATGACTTCTGAAAATCTTGTAACAGTGGCAGAAGGGACTTCGATGGAACAGGCAGAGGTTATTCTTCAGGAAAACAAGATCGAGAAATTACCGGTAGTTAATAATGAGAAAAAATTAGTGGGATTGATCACTTTTCGTGATATAACCAAACTCACTCAAAAGCCAAATGCCAATAAGGATAGCTTCGGAAGGTTAAGGGTGGCAGCTGCCATTGGGGTTACCCCAGATGCAGTTCAACGAACCGAAGCATTGGTAAATGCTGGAGTAGATGCTGTTATTATTGACACTGCTCATGGCCATACCAGGGGTGTGGTAACTATATTAAAAGAAGTAAAAAAGAAATTTCCCGATCTTGAAGTAGTGGTTGGAAATATTGCCACGGCTGAAGCTGCCAAATACCTGGTTGAAGCCGGGGCAGATGCTGTTAAGGTTGGAATTGGCCCCGGGTCTATTTGTACTACCAGAGTTGTAGCAGGAGTAGGTTTCCCGCAATTCTCAGCCGTACTTGAAGTAGCTGCTGCTATTAAAGGTAGTGGGGTTCCTGTAATTGCCGATGGTGGTATTCGCTACACAGGTGATATTCCTAAGGCTATAGCTGCCGGGGCAGATTGTGTTATGCTTGGCTCTTTGCTGGCAGGAACAAAGGAATCTCCTGGAGAAACTATTATATACGAGGGAAGAAAATTTAAATCCTACCGTGGAATGGGATCTGTTGAAGCTATGAACAAAGGCTCGAAGGACAGGTATTTCCAGGATGTGGAGGATGATATCAAGAAACTGGTTCCAGAAGGTATTGTAGGAAGGGTGCCTTATAAAGGTGACCTGGAGGAAAGTATCCATCAATTCGTTGGTGGCCTGCGTGCAGGAATGGGTTACTGTGGGGCAAAGGATATTGCCACTTTAAAAGAAACAGGTAAATTCATAAAGATTACCTCAAGCGGGATTCACGAAAGTCATCCCCACGATGTTACTATCACAAAAGAATCTCCTAATTATAGCAGGTAATACAAAAGAAGTTATAATAAAAAAGGCTGCCGGAAGGCAGCCTTTTTTCATAAGGAAGAATTAATCCTTATTCTGCCGTAATTCCCAATTTTTCCAATACCGCATCTGTAATATCATGTGCAGGGTCTGCATATGCTAGTGCATTGGCGCTGGCATTGATGATCTGCGTATATTTCTGTTCCCTGATCACCTCTTTCATTGCACCGTCTATTTTTTCATATAAGGGTTTGGTAAGTTCATTCCTTCTCATTTGTAAGAGAACAGAAGCTTTTTGCCTGAAGTTCTTTATATCATTTTCAAGACTTATGATTTCATTCTCCTTTTTATTGCGGTCCTCTTCTGTCATAGATTCTGTAGTGGCCTGGTAATCGGCTACCAGGTCCTCGTACTTCTTTATGGTACTCTGTAATTCTCCCTGCAAATCTGTATTATAAACTTTAAGTCCTTCCTCTACGGTAGATATTTCAGGCAATTGTCCCAGTATGAACTCTGCATCAATGGTTCCTACCTTGGTTTGTGCCTGTGCAAAAAAGCCGGTTAAAAGTACGGCTAGTAATAACAAATATTTTTTCATGATAAAATTTGATTTTGAGCAAATATATAAGAGCCATTTAAATAAATCCTTAAAAAATTAAAATTATTCTGCTGTATACACACTAGCCCTGTGGGGTTTAAGAACATCGCGATAAACTGGGATTCTGGACTCGGGGATTACCCAATAGGCTAGCGAATGCATTTCGTGAAGTTCTTCCATCCCTGTTATTGTATATTCCTTAATGTCATTGTTCTTAATAAATTCCCGCAGGTGAATTTCGTGATGTGCTGCGGTCTTCTGTGAAGTGGGCCCTCTAAAGTCCCATATAAGCTTAATTTGTCTTTCCATATTCATTTACTCTGTTGCCATTTTCAGCAAAATTTTTAAAATCTTTCATATAAGTTAAACTCTGTTTTTTAAAAGCTCCCGGCATGAAGAACCCCATTAATTTCATGAAACCCGAGAATTTAAATTCATAATCGGCAATCCACAAGGTTCTTGTTTTCTCTTCCTCCTGAAAATAATTTTTCTGAATATTGAAAACCCCCGTAGCTTCATAACTCACATGCAGTTTTCCCGGGACTGCTCTTTTAATAATGGTTTCGATCATGCTTATTTCCCTTTTTCCCATTTTATATTTAAGCTTTGCCCTCGAGCCTTCCTGGCCTGGTTTCCCACTTAAATGCCTGTAAGAAATAAATCCCTTTTGCCAATGTTTAAAATTGGTAGGGTCTTCCACCTTTTTAAAGACCTCCTCTCTTGGGAGGTCGATAATTATTTGTTTGGAAAACTTCATCTTGGTGCCATTTTTGTTTACCACTAAAGTAATTCAAGATTTTATAATTTTATTATAATTTATTGAATTTGAAATCGTTTGACGTATAGTCTTGTTTACGCCGGTAGAATTCTTATTTTTGCGGCAATTCCGTCTTATTTCAGGAAAGGCGTGGAGAACAGGCTTAAATCTTGTGGTAATTAATGAAGAAATTAACAGTTGGAATTTTAGTTGCCCTTGTCTTTGGTTTTGGTACCACTTCATGTAGCTATTTCGAGAAGAGTGAAGAAAGGGAAGTGCTGGCCAGGGTTAATGATTCTTACCTGTACAAGGATGACATTCAGGCTTTGGTGGATGAGAGTATTTCCAAAGAAGACAGTATACTTATAGTGACCAATTTCATTACCCGCTGGGCCACCCAGCAGTTATTGATCGACAGGGCAAAATATAATTTAAGCCAGAGACAGCAGGACGAATTTGAAGAACTGGTAAGGAATTATAAGAATGAATTATATACCAAGGCCTATGCAGATGCTCTTGTAGCCAAGCAGCTTGATACTTCTTTAAGCCAGGGAGAGATCGAGACCTATTATGAGGATCACCAGGAAAGCTTTAGGTTGAACGAGGATTTGGTAAAGTTGAGGTATATAAGTGTTGATAAAAATACACTCGATTTTCAGGATATAAAGCGCATGTTTGTACGCTATAATGAAAAGGACAAAGAAGAACTTGATAAGATCTCACTTCAATTCAAAGGGTATTCCTTTAATGATTCGGTTTGGGTAAGTTCCAAATCTGTCTACAATAAAATAGGCCCGTTGAATGATTCAAACAAAGCTCAATTATTAAAAAAGGCTAACTTTCTTCAGCTTGAAGATTCATTAGAAGTATATTTGGTATATGTAAACGATGTTTTGCTAAGGAATGACCAGGCACCCCTGGAATATGCAACATCAACAATAAAACAGATCCTGCTGAATAAAAGAAAGGCAGGTTTGGTTAAGGAACTTGAAAAAGATATAACACGAGATGCAATTGAAAAGAACAAATTTGAAATTTATAATTAACGGTTTCGCCGCATTTTTATTTGTAGCGATAGGAAACCGGGCAATAGCGCAGGAGGTCATTGTTACAGACAGTACTGCGATCCAACCACAGGAAGCCATTGCAGAACTTAGGACTGCACAGGATAATCCAGGAAGATACAAGGTTGACGGGATCGCGGCCGTGGTAGGGCAATACGTGATCCTTGACAGTGATATTGATATGCTTTACCAGGACCTAAAAAGCCAGGGGGTATCAACTGCAGATGTTACAGATTGTCAGCTGGCAGGGAACCTATTGGAGAACAAATTGTATGCTCACCATGCTATCCAGGATAGTATCGTGGTTTCTGAAGCTGAATTGAGTAATTATGTAGACCAGCAAATAAGCCAGATGGTTGGCCAGGTAGGTTCTATAGAAAAAGTACTGGATTTCTATAAAAGGGAATCTGAGACAGAATTCAGGCAGGAACTTCTGGAAATTAACCGGCAGCGAGAGCTTTCCAACAGGATGCAGGAAAAGATCATTGGTGATGTAGAGGTCACTCCAGACGAGGTGAGAGAATATTTCAACTCTATTCCTGAAGATGAACGTCCTATTTTTGGAGATGAGGTGGAGGTTGCTCAAATCGTGATCAAACCCGAGATCCCGCAAAGTGAGAAACAAAAGATCATGGCCCGTCTTTATGAAATGCGTGAAGATGTGCTGGACAATGGTGCCAGTTTTAATACAAAGGCGATCATGTATTCCCAGGATCCCGGTTCCAGCAGGAATGGTGGTAAAATGCTTATAAGCAGGAAAGATCCACTTGACAAGGATTTTAAGGATACTGCCTTTAGCCTCCAGGAAGGGGAAATAAGTGAACCTTTTGAATCACAATTTGGCTTTCATATTATTATGTTAGATAAGGTTGTGGGTCAAAACCTGGAGATAAGACATATTCTTTTAATTCCAGATGTTACACAGGCAACAACAGAACGGGCAAGAAAAAAACTGGATAGCATAAGAAACCAGATAGTGGATAAAGAGTTAACCTTTGCCCAGGCAGCAAAAAAATATTCTGAAGAAGAAGAAACGGCAGCAAATAGTGGAAGGCTTATAAATCCCACTACCGGGGATACAAGGTTTGAATTAACCAAAATTGATCCTGAAATATATGACCAGGTGGTAAACTTGAAAGAAGGCGAAGTTTCTCTTATCTTAACAGACCAGGATCGTACAGGCAGGGTGTTCTTCAAGGTAATAACAGTAAACAAACGTTTTCCGGAACACAGGGCAGAGTTTGCACAGGACTATATGAAGATCCAGGAACTGGCCTTACAGCAAAAGCAGTTAAATGAGATAACTAAATGGCGCAAAGAAAAAATTGCAGATACATATATAAAAGTTAATGGAAAGTTCCGTAATTGTGAGTATGCACATAACTGGTTGAAAAAATAATTAAATGATATGAGTGATGTTGCCGCAGTAGAAAACCTGGTAGATAAGCATAAAAAGCTTCGGCAGGAGATCTCCAAAGTAATAGTAGGGCAGGAGGACGTGGTAAACCAGATCCTCCTCTCTGTTTTTGCAGGTGGCCATGCATTGCTAATAGGAGTACCTGGCCTGGCCAAGACCTTAATGGTCAATACTATCGCCAAAGCTCTGGGACTGGACTTTAAAAGGATCCAGTTTACACCAGATCTTATGCCGAGTGATATTTTAGGATCTGAGATCCTTGACGAGAACAGGCACTTTAAATTTATAAAAGGCCCCGTCTTTTCGAATATCATCCTGGCAGATGAGATCAATAGAACCCCTCCCAAAACACAAGCTGCCTTACTGGAAGCCATGCAGGAAAGGGCGGTAACCGTAGCAGGAAATCATTATAAGCTAAGTTTACCTTATTTTGTGCTTGCTACCCAAAACCCCATAGAGCAGGAAGGAACTTATCCATTGCCTGAAGCGCAGCTGGACAGGTTTATGTTTGCAATACATCTCGAATATCCCTCTTTTAATGAGGAAGTAAATGTTGTAAAGAATACCACCTCTAATATTAAAGTTGATATTTCTCCCCTTTTTACTGCTGAAGAGATCATAGAAATCCAGCAATTGATACGACGGGTGCCGGTGGCCGATAACGTGGTGGAATATGCTGTTACCCTGGTGGGAAAGACCCGGCCGCAAGGCAAAACGGCTCCAAATCTTGTTAAAAATTATGTAGACTGGGGGGCAGGACCCCGGGCTTCTCAAAATCTCGTCCTTGCCGCCAAGGCACATGCTGTGGTCAATGGTAAATTCTCTCCAGATATTGAAGATATACAGGCAGTCGCGATTGGGATCCTGCGACATAGGGTGATCAAGAATTATAAAGCTGAGGCTGAAGGTGTTTCAGAAGAAAAGATAATCACTTCCCTTTTTTAAGCTTGTATATATCTTTTCGTGAGATTTCTTTTCAGAGGGTATGTAATTTTTCGGGAACTTCTCTTTTTTGATTCATTGGTGTTCGACTAAAGATATGTGGATGTTCGGTAGCCTCGCTATATATAGGTAGAGACCATTTCAATTTCAACCAGGGGTTTGTTTTGAATCCTGGATAGTTTAGAAGAATACGCATTTTTTAGAATTGGAAAAGGTGCTGTTTTCCATTGACGTCGATTTTATTCCAGTTTCTATATTCTGGCAGCGGATGCGGTCCAGACTCTTTCACAATACAATAATTCTTTTGATTGAAAGATATTCCTGGCAATTTTAAAAATACCTGTTAACCGGCTCTTATGGCACCCAGGAAATTTCCCTTCTCTCTGGCAGGTACTGCTAAATTCTTATTTTCAGGATATTATTTTGCTGTTTATTTAATTTATAGCCTGCATTTTTGCTAATTATTAAATTTTATTCATTAAATGACCAGATTAGGTTGTAATTTTTAAAATCGGGTGAAAATTCGTAATTTTGCAAGACTTTTTTAGAACATTAAAAAATTAGACAATGGCATACGATATTGATATGATCAGGAAGGTTTACAGTACTATGGCAGAGCGTGTGAATAAAGCACGTGAAGTTGTTGGTAAGCCTTTAACGCTTTCAGAAAAAATTCTTTATTCTCATTTGTGGGATGGGAATGCCACAAAGGGCTTCACCCGTGGGAAAGATTATGTGGAATTTGCACCAGACAGGATTGCCTGCCAGGATGCAACTGCACAAATGGCTCTTTTGCAATTCATGCAGGCAGGGAAAAAAACTGTTGCTGTTCCAACCACTGTTCATTGTGATCACCTTATACAGGCAAAAATGGGTGCTGCCATAGATCTACAGGCCGCCAATAAATCAAGTAGTGAAGTTTTTGACTTTCTGGAATCTGTGTCCAATAAATATGGAATTGGATTCTGGAGGCCGGGTGCGGGGATTATTCACCAGGTGGTATTGGAAAATTACGCATTCCCTGGAGGAATGATGATTGGTACAGATTCTCATACCGTAAATGCAGGTGGTCTTGGAATGGTTGCTATTGGTGTAGGTGGGGCAGATGCTGTAGACGTTATGGCCGGGATGCCATGGGAACTAAAATTCCCAAAGCTTATTGGAGTAAAATTGACAGGTAAATTATCGGGATGGACTGCTCCTAAGGATGTAATTTTAAAGGTTGCCGGTATCCTTACCGTAAAAGGAGGAACAGGGGCAATTATAGAATATTTTGGTGAAGGTGCAAGATCCATGTCGGCTACAGGAAAAGGTACCATATGTAACATGGGAGCAGAGGTTGGTGCGACCACATCTACTTTTGGTTATGATGATTCCATGGAGCGTTATCTTCGTGCTACCAACAGAGCCGATGTTGCCGAGGCAGCAAATGAAGTAAGGGAGCACCTTACTGGTGATGATGAAGTATATGCCAATCCAGAGCAGTATTTTGATGAATTAATTGAAATAAACCTTTCTGAGCTTAAGCCTCACCTCAACGGACCTTTCACTCCAGATCTTGCCACTCCTATTTCAGAAATGGGAGCCAAGGCAAAGGAAAATGACTGGCCAATAAATGTTGACTGGGGCTTGATAGGTTCCTGTACAAACTCTTCCTATGAAGATCTTACAAGGGCTGCTTCTATTGCCAAGCAGGCAGTAGACAAGAGAGTAAAAGCAAAATCTGACTTCGGGATTAATCCGGGATCTGAAACAATTCGTTTTACTGCAGAGCGCGACGGGCTTCTTCAAATTTTTGAGGACCTGGATGCTACGATATTTACGAATGCCTGTGGGCCCTGTATTGGCCAATGGGACAGGAGTGACCGCAAGGGAGATGAGAAGAATACCATTGTTCATTCCTTTAACAGGAACTTCTCTAAAAGAGCTGATGGGAATCCAAACACCCACGCATTTGTAGGTTCACCAGAGATGGTTGCTGCAATCGCAATTTCCGGAAGGCTTGATTTTGATCCTACACGCGATAAGCTTCTCAATGAAGATGGAGAGGAAGTAATGCTGGATGAACCAACAGGAATTGAATTGCCTCCAAAAGGGTTTGATGTGGAAGACCCGGGCTATGTAGCACCGTCTGAGGATGGAAGCCACGTAGAAGTCAAAGTGGCTACAGATAGTGAACGTCTTCAATTGCTGGAGCCTTTCGAACCATGGGATGGTAAAAATCTTACAGGAGCGAAACTATTGATCAAGGCTTTTGGAAAATGTACAACAGACCATATCTCTATGGCAGGGCCCTGGTTAAGGTTCCGCGGGCATCTGGACAATATATCCAATAATATGCTTATTGGGGCAATTAATGCTTTCAATAAAAAAACCAATTATGTAAAGAACCAGATCACGGGTGAATATGATGGGGTACCGGTAGTGCAGCGGTCTTATAAGGCTGCAGGAATCCCAACTGTGGTAGTGGGAGATCATAATTATGGTGAGGGTTCTTCCAGGGAGCATGCAGCTATGGAGCCGCGTCACCTGGGTGTCAAAGTGGTGCTGGTAAAATCCTTTGCACGTATTCACGAGACCAACCTTAAAAAACAGGGAATGTTAGGGATCACCTTCCAAAATGAGGATGATTATGACCTAATCCAGGAAGATGACACCTTTAACTTTATTGATCTTGAGGATTTTGCTCCAGACAGGCCACTTACAATTGAGGTTGTGCATGCCGATGGTAGCAAGGATGTAATCAAGGCAAATCACACCTATAACCTGCCGCAAATCGAATGGTACAAGCACGGGTCTGCATTAAACCTAATTAAAAAGGAAAATGCTGCTGCGTAGTATAAGTTATAATTAATAAATAAAAACTCCCGCCGATTGCGGGAGTTTTTTTATCTGTATATTTTCCTATTGGGTATGAATTCAACTTCTGGTTTCAATTAAAGCAGTTTCTACCCTTCTCTTTTGGTCCAATAATAGATTTGTTACACCTCGCGAGTGCGTTTGATCAAACAAGATTTTATAATAATTTCTAATATTTTTCACCTCAAGATCCAGGGTTAATTCCCATTTATTTATCCTGGAAAATCTCAGGACCGTGTATTTAGTTTCCATCAGGAAAGGAAATGTATAACTGCAAATTGTTGAAATTAACCTGGCCCTTTTCGAAATAAAATTATCTTCCAGGCAGGTGTCTAATTCGTGCTTAATTTTCTCGCGAATTTCTATTTTTTTAGAAATGATTTTAATGGTTTCTTTTTCTTTGAGTAATTGTTTATCAATAAGTTGAGTGTATAAATCTAATAGATTTACATTCGATGTCTGCAGGTCGAGGATTTGGTAATAGGATCTAATTGAAAACATAATTCACAGATAAATTGGAAATAAATTTAATGTCTGTTACAAATAAATTAAAATTTCAAAATTCATTAACAATATATTAACTTTTCACATCAGTGGTACCAGTGGTTTTACTATTAGTAATTATAAAGACGCATCGAATTAATTTAATGCGCGACCTTTGCTGTAGAGGCAACAACAAATCTTTATGAAACCTTTAATCTTTTATTAACAAATGAGTAGAAGAGTCGAAATAGGAGCCAGATTAAAAGATCTGCGGAAAAAAAATAAATTTTCTCAGCAATTCGTAGCTGAAAATCTTTTCATTTCCCAGGCAGCTTATTCCCTTATCGAAAATTCTCAAAATGGAATCGTAGCAGAGCATATAGTTGGGTTAAGTAATCTTTATGAAGTTACTACAGATTTTATCCTCAAAGGTGATAAACATCTTATTAGGATTTCCCCTTCCCAGGGATTTGTTCCATATATAAAAGTAAAGGCCCATGCTGGCTTTGTAAAGAATTCTTCAAAAGATTTAGATTACGAAGATTATGAATGGTACAGGATTCCAGGATATAATCCTACCCAAGGCCATCTTCTCTTTGAAGCCGAAGGAGAAAGTATGGTGCCAACAGTTTTGCCGGGAGATGTTCTTATTTGTCAAAAACACAATAATTGGGATTTGATCCTCAGTGGCTCTGTAGTGGTATTGGTCACAAATGAATCGGTGCTGGTAAAGCGTCTCATTAAGCAGGATGCAGAGAATCTTTTCGCCTTCGAAAATGATAACCCCGAAGATAATGAGGTTATTAAATGTAATTACAAGGAGATCAAGGAAATTTACATGGTGCGCGGGAAAATTAGTAATGTCCTTATTCCACATCACCAAATGACTTCAAAAGGTAAAATACAGACCCTCGAGGAATCAATTGAGTATCTTAAAAAAGAACTATACACTATTAATAAAAAATTAAACAACATCAGGAAATAAGGCAGTTCTTCTAGGAGAATTTGCATTAATTTCTTTCCTTTACCGGAAAATTTTTAGAGTATGAAACTCTTTAAAAACCAATGGTCAAACATTCTTATTGCAGTGATAATCCTAGCCATGATCATTCCCGGGATTCGAAAACCAATCCAGATTTTCGCCAATAAACTTCTTTCTTTTAGTCCCTCAATAACTTCTGAAGAAGATAGGAAAACTATAGCAAGTTATGAATGGGTACTGGAGAAGAATAACCGTGACAGGACAGAGTTCTCGAGTTTTGAAGGAGAAGTAGTCCTTATTAATTTTTGGGCTACCTGGTGTCCTCCCTGTATCGCCGAAATGCCCAGTTTCCAGGAACTTTATGAAGATTACCAGGACAAGGTAACCTTTCTCTTTGTGTCCAGTGAAGACCATGAGACCGTAAGAGGTTTCCTTAACCGGAAGAATTATACCTTACCTGCATACCGCCCACTAAGTGAGCCACCACAACCTCTTAATGGAAAAACCCTCCCTACAACCTTTCTTTTGGATAAAAACGGAAATATAGTGATCCAAAAAGTTGGAGCGGCAGACTGGAATAGTGAAAGCGTGCGCAATACCCTGGATGCCTTGCTGCAATAGTAAAAGAGAATACTACCTATTATCTAAAATATTTTCCTGAAGAACGAAACGAGGAATTGGGGATGGAACAGGGAGAACATGATCTTTAATTCTTCCTTAAATGTTGTCTCTTCATCAAGGTATTTAAAGATTTCCTGCGGGGAGTTGTTCCTGTAAAATTTTGTAAAGATCTTTTCTCCCATCTCATTATTCCTTTTGAGCACATCGAGGAAGATCGCGTCATATTTACGAAACCTGGGAATTATCAATCCCTCATCAGGATTTTTCCCCTGTTTAATATTTTCGATTATTTGAGCAACTTTTTTTTCGGTATGCTTGAAGGAATATCCTGTTGATCCTTTCACCCAGGAGCCGGCAGTGCCAATTTTGGTTATTTTTGGGCTGCTGTGCTTATGGAAATCGTAATCTGTCATAGGGATAATCCCTTTTTCAGTTTCTGTTATGCTGTAATCATCTGTTTTAAGTATTTCTTTCATATACTTTGAGAGATGTTCATCATAAATAGCATCTTCAGTTAAAAAAGGTGTGAAGAAAGTAAATTCCACCAGGGCCTTAGTTGGGGAAAGTGGAAGTACATATGTGAAGCTCGTGCTATCTTTAAATTTGATCCTGAAATCCATCATCGTAAATACTGAAGGGTCGAAAACAGGAGTAGTCGTCTCAACCATCCATCCTTTGAAATGCTGAAAGATTGTATTTGAACCGGGGTCTTCTAAATAATCAGAAGGTAAACGGCTATCGAAGATATGCAGCGTGCTGTATGCCTCAGTAGCTCCGTAGGCAACTGTGGATGCTTTATCGATTTCCTTTATTTCGTCCTGAATGAAGTGTATATAAGGGGAGTGGCTAAGCTTAGAACGTACGTGTTCGTAAAAGTCCAGGGATCGCAGCATCTTGTAGCTGTAAGGCTCAAGGTCCAGCTGGAGTTTTTCATTAGCTGAATAAAACAGGCCTGCGTCCCATTTCTTTGTGATCAAATCATCCCACTGCGTTTCTCCCTGTTCCCAAAAACACCACGTCTTATCATTGGTATTCTTGGGTTCTGGATCTATTATCGCAATGGAGCGCTGCTCAAAGAACCTATCCCTGCCCATTTCCAGGGCAAGCTGAAGTCCGGCCAAACCTCCTCCTATAATTATGTAATCAAAGTGTTTTGGCATAGAAAGCCAAGATAGGCAAATTTATTTTTTGAAGTATTTCATAGGTACCCAAAGCATCCCGAAACATTCCCCGTCTTCCTTCCCCAAATGTTTGTGGTGCATTTTATGAGCACGACGTACGCCTTTGGCATATCTATTATTTGCATTTCTAAAGATCTTGAACCGCTGGTGGATAAAAATATCATGAACAGTGAAATATGCAATCCCATAAGCGAGTATTCCCGCGCCAATAGGCAAGGCATACCATATATCCTCATAGCGCCATAATAGGAAAAACCCTATACTCACCAGGGCATAAAAAACAAAGAAAAGATCATTTCTTTCCCACCAGCTATCGTGGTCCTTCCTGTGGTGATCCTTATGTAGCTTCCATAGGAAACCATGCATTATATATTTATGGGTGAACCACGCCATTCCTTCCATCATCAAAAAAGTGAGTATGAATACTCCAATCCAAAGTAGTACGTCCATTATAATATGTTTAATCTATATGAGATATATGATTTTGCAAGCAACCCGGCTTTTTCATAATTGGGAACACTTATACGCCTGTTCTTTATTTCCAAAGAAGGAACCTTTTTTAATTTCTTAAGCAATTTACTATAGTATACATAGGCTGTATAAACCCCGAATTTTGCTTCTACGGGCAATTTTGTTATTCCCATTAATCCTGCTGCAAAATCCTCTTCAATCTCATGGATAATTTTTTCTTTACTTAGCTCGTCCAGCGAATGCAAATTGGTATCTGGGAAATAACTTCGGCTCAGGTCCTCCAGGTCGGCTTTTAGATCCCTAAGAAAGTTTACCTTTTGAAATGCAGATCCAAGCCTCATAGCACTTTCTTTTAGGTCTTCATATTGCTGGCGGTCTCCCTTTACAAAAACCTTTAAGCACATAAGCCCAACCACATCTGCACTTCCATAAATGTACTCCTCGTATTCCTTTGCGGTTAGGTATGTAGATTTATGAAGGTCCTGTCTCATACTTTTCAAAAAAGCATTGTAAAGTTCAGCTTCAATTCCATACCTGTGAACTGTTTCCTGGAATGCATTCAATATAGGGTTAAGGCTTATTTTAACATCAATGGCCTTATGCAAATTTAATGAAAATTCATCAAGCAGGGTTTCTTTGTCATAATCGTGAAAGGAATCAACGATCTCATCTGCAAGACGTACAAAACCATAGATGTTGTAAATGTCCTGTCTTATAGAGGGAGCAAGCATTTTGGTTGCCAGGGAAAATGATGTGCTGTAAGCATTTGTTACTGCTTTGCTGCAGTTCCCCGAAACCTTGTCAAAGAGGGATTTCATATTGAATATTCTTTTTGGATTAAACCAGCTACTAATTTTCCGGAAATTAAAGAGGGGGGTACGCCCGGTCCCGGAACCGTGAGCTGTCCTGTGAAAAACAAACCCTTTACTTTGCTGCTCCTTAATTTTGGCCTTAAAAATGCAGTTTGAAGTAAAGTGTTGGCCATGCCATAGGCATTGCCTTTATAACTGTTATAATCTTTGATAAAATCTTTTACACAAAAGGACTCCTTGAAAAGAATGCTGCTGCGCACTTCCTGACCTGTTAGCTTTTCAAAACGTGTCATGATCTTCTCAAAATATGCTTCCCTTAGTTCCTCCGTATCCTTAAGGCCGGGAGCAATAGGTATAAGGAAAAATCCGTTCTCACAATTCTCAGGTGCTGTTCCCTCATCAGTCACAGAAGTGAAATTGGCATAGAACAGTGGCTCCTTTGGCCAGGCCGGCTCATCGTAGATCTCTTTTGCATGAGCTTCAAAATCCACGTCAAAAAAGAGATTGTGATGTTCTATATTGGCGAGTTTTTTATTGAAACCCACGTAGAACAATAAAGAGGAGGGGGCAAAGGTTTTCTTTTCCCAATATTCAGGAGAGTATTGACGCAGCCTGGGTTCCAACAAGGTCTCACTGTGATGATAATCTGCGCCGCTTAATACAATGTCTGTTTCAATCTCCCGGTCATTCACATTAATAGAAGTAACCGCTTGACCGGTGACATTGATCCCGGAGACTGTTGCTTTGGTCTTGAATTCCACGCCCAGCGAAAGGGCGAGGGCTTCCATTCCTTCAATGACCTTATACATTCCACCTATAGGATGCCAGGTTCCAAGTCCAAAATCGGCATAATTCATAAAACTGTAGAAGGAAGGAGTGTCACTGGGCTTTGCTCCAAGGAATAAGACCGGGAATTCCAGAATTTGGATAAGCTTTTTATTGCTGAATTCTTTACGTACATCCCGTGAAATGGTACTAAAGAATTGTCCTATTTTTTTAATGGTGGCGGGAGTTACAAGTTCCAGTGGAGAGATTCCGGGCCTGTAGACCAGGTCCTTGATAGCTATATCATAATTACTCTGGGCATTGTCTATAAATTTTTGAAGCTTCACTGCACTACCCGGTTCTTCCTGCTCAAAAGCCTTTTTTATTTTTTCCAGGGTATCTTCAATGGTGATGCTTTCATTAGGACCAAACAGGACTTTATACGCAGGTTTCAATTTGTCAAGCCTGTAATAATCTTTTGTGGAATGGCCAAAATCATTAAAAAACCGCTCAAAAACATCTGGCATCCAGTACCAGGAAGGACCCATGTCAAAAGTGAACCCATCCTTTTTGAGCTGTCTTGCTCTCCCGCCAATAGTATCATTCTTCTCAAAGACGGTTACCTTATAGCCATCCTTTGAGAGATAACAGGCAGCAGCAAGAGAAGCAAACCCCGATCCTATAATACTCACCCTGTATTTCATTCCAGACCTGTAGTAAATTCAGTAATAGATTTATAAATGGTAACATTTTGTGGCTGCTTCATGGGGTCAAGAGTCTGTATCCTGGCACCAAAAAGCTTAAGTTCTATCTTTTCTTTCTGGCATAATTCTGTTTCAAATTCTGTTATGAATTCCTGAAGGTCCTTTGGGGCAATTGTGAGGTAGCTTATAAACTTAGGGTTGGGATGAATTTCCAACAAATATTTCATATCCTTAATGGGCATGCTTGGCCCCAGGTATATTGTTTTTCTTCCGCTGTAGTTGAGTTCATAATTAAGGAACAATAGTCCAAGGTCATGGATCTCGTTTTCGGGGAGAAACAAAACATAGAGGGCCTCATCTTCCTTATAATTCGCTTCATCTTCCAGTTGGGCAATATTAAGATACAACTTTTGCTTTATAAGTCCTACTAGGAAATGTTCATGTACCGGGTTAATTGTATCTGTTTGCCATAAAAGACCTATCTCATCGAGAAGGGGAAGAAAGATCTCGTGAAAGATTTGCCTGAAGGATCTACTATCTTTTAATCCTGAATAGGTTTTGTTAAATAACTGTTGATCAAAATTGATCATCGCAATTTTAAACGAATTGATAGCGCGGTTTTCCCTACTGGCTGTTGCTGCCACGCTCTTTACCATGTTGGTTATCTCTTCATCTGAAAGTTTTGCAATTCGTGATATCTTATAGCCATGTTCATTAAGAAAAGTGACATTAAGTATCTTTTGAAGATTCCTAATATCATATGTACGTATATTAGTATCGGTCCTGTCTGGGGTAAGGATGTTGTATCGCTTTTCCCAGATGCGAATTGTATGCGCCTTGATACCACTAAGATGTTCAAGGTCTTTAATACTAAAATTTTGCTTTATATGTTCCATAGCCTTTTAAAAAGAATAAACAAATCTAAACATTATTAAGGTTGGTTCAAGGTAAGTTAGTGTTAAATGTTTAATAAATTGCAGATAAAGTTAAACAATAATAAATTTTTGTTTTCTCCTGTATATTACAAAAAATTATTAAATTCATTGAGCCTCAGTCATCTAAATAATTAATCCTTATGCCGTGGTTAACCTAATTCACGCATGGTATGAAAACTACGATCAGGAAAATTGGCTTATCTATCCTGGGCAGCTTCCTCATAATAATTTTGCTTGCCCTTTTATATATAAGATTTATGCTCCCCAATGTTGGGGATGCAGAAGAAATTACTGTTGAGATTTCAAAGGATAGGATCATAAGGGGGGAATATCTTGCGAATCATGTTGCGGTATGTATAGACTGTCATTCCGGGAGGGACTGGAGTTCGTTCAGCGGTCCTATAATTGCGGGTACTGAAGGGCAGGGAGGAGAGGTTTTTGATCAAAGCATGGGATTTCCTGGCAGGTTTATAGCTCGAAATATCACTCCTTATAACCTGGGCAATTGGACAGATGGAGAACTGATAAGAGCTATTACTACCGGGGTAAATAAAGATGGAAAGGCCTTGTTTTCAATAATGCCTCATCCCAATTACGGGAGGATGGAACTGGAGGACATTAAGGATATAGTAGCCTATATACGCACCCTGCAGCCAATAGAAAGTGAGATTGAGGATTCAAGACCAGACTTTCCAATGAATTTCATTCTTAATACAATACCAAAAAAAGCCACATTTTCAAAACGTCCCCCTAAGGAAGATCGGGTGAAATACGGGAAATATCTTGTTACTGCAGCTTCTTGTTATGATTGTCATACAAAGCAGGTAAAGGGCCAATTTGTTGGAGAGCCTTTTGCCGGCGGATTTGAATTTCTCTTCCCAGATGGCTCCCTGCTGCAGTCTGCCAATATTACCCCGCACCCCAGCGGGATTGGTTCCTGGACCAAAGAGGATTTTGTTTCCCGGTTCAGGATGTATGCAGATTCTTCTTACGTTCCTCATAAAGTGAATCCGGGAGAATTCCAGACGCCAATGCCCTGGACATTTTATGCACAAATGACAGAGGATGATCTTTCAGCAATTTATGATTATTTACAAACCCTTAAGCCTGTAGACCAGGTAGTCACTCTTTTTACTCCTAAAGATCCATTAACGGTTAAGTGAGAATCCTCAATTTTTATAAAATGAGGTGTTGGAAAATGAAAGAGGCGTTGCAGGAAAGGTTTTGCTGAAAGGAGTATAATCTACATCTTGTATGAAAAGAAAGGACAAACAACGTTTGCACAAATATTTGCACAGTAAAGTAAATGAGTGAGTATTTATAGGGATATAGAAGAAAAAAAAGTGCCCGGAGCGGGACTTGAACCCGCACGCCCTAATGGACACATGGCCCTCAACCATGCCTGTCTACCAATTCCAGCACCCGGGCAAAATAATTTAGAAAGAATTCTAAAGGGCTGTAATAAAAAAATCAGCTTTATGCCGATAGAACTTTTCAATTAACAAAGGTATTGGTAATTGAAGATCTTAATTCAAAATTACTTTTTACAATAACAAAAATCAACTTATTAGGATAGTGATCTGGCTGGGGCTTCCCTCGACTCCGCTAAAAAGCTTCGCTCAGGATAAACTTCTCGCCCATTAAGATCTGAACTTAAATTTGTGATCTGGCTGGGACTTCCTTCGACTCCGCTAAAAAGCCTCGCTCGGGATAAACTTCTCGCCCATTAAGATCTGAACTTTTTTTGTGATCTGGCTGGGGCTTCCCTCGATTCCGCTATTGCTTCACTCGGGACAGGCTTCTCGCCCAGAAAATCAGACATATAATTTGTGATCTGGCTGGGGCTCGAACCCAGGACCCTCTCCTTAAAAGGGAGATGCTCTACCAACTGAGCTACCAAATCGTTATAATTTTTAAATGAACTTTTTTTCTGATCTGGCTGGGGCTTCCTTCGACTCCGCTAAAAAGCTTCGCTCAGGATTCCCGATAGCTATCAGGATCTCGCCCATTAAGATCTGAACTTTTTTTGTGATCTGGCTGGGGCTTCCCTCGATTCCGCTATCGCTTCACTCGGGATAAACTTCTCGCCCATTAGGATCTGAACTTTTTTTTGTGATCTGGCTGGGGCTTCCCTCGATTCCGCTATCGCTTCACTCGGGATAAACTTCTCGCCCATTAGGATCTGAACTTTTTTTGTGATCTGGCTGGGGCTCGAACCCAGGACCCTCTCCTTAAAAGGGAGATGCTCTACCAACTGAGCTACCAAATCTGGCCTGCATTATTTCTCAAATGCGGGTGCAAATATACTATCATTAATTTATTTTTCAAGAGGAATTTGGGATAAATTTGTAAATGTTTCAAATTAAAATATAAACCACTCTTTTTCAGTATAAAAACCCGGAACATTTTTATTTTATTTTCATCCATTTCAAAAACCTGAATCCAATGTCGGGATTTTGGTTACTTTTGATCCTTCTCATTTATTGACGGCTTATGAAAATTTTTCTCACTGGTTATATGGGTTCCGGTAAAAGTGTGGTAGGTAAAGTCCTTGCCGGGGAACTTGACTTTACATTTATTGACCTTGATGACCAAATTGCTCTTATTGAGGAAAAGCCTGTTCCAGAAATCTTTAATACCCGGGGTGAATTATTTTTTCGAAGGCTGGAAACAGAAGTGTTGAAGGATGTTATAGAAGACCCTGCGGCCCTGGTGATCTCATTGGGTGGGGGAACTCCCTGTTATGGCAATAATCTTGAATTAATAAAACAAGCGGAAGATGCAAAGACTGTTTATCTAAAAGCTTCTGTAGGGTTTCTTACAAAAAGGCTCTTTGAGGAAAAAGAAACCCGTCCTGTAATAAGCCACTTAAGTACCCGGGAACTCCTTGAAGATTTTATAAGAAAACATCTCTTTGAACGCTCTTTCTATTACAACCAGGCCAATGTTATTATAGATGTGGAGAACAAAACTCCTCAAGAGATAGTTAAGGAATTAATGGAGAAGCTATAAGAGCTCCACTTTGTCCCTGCCTTTTTTAAATTGTACCTGCACTGTCTCATTTAATGAGGTGGAAAGGGAGATACCTTTAAAATCTGCCTTAACGGGATATTTTTTATGGCTCCTGTCTACTAATACGGCTGTTTTAAATTGTTTTAATGGTACTTCCAGGAAATGTTTTACTCCATAGATCAAAGTGGCTCCAGAGTTTAGTACATCATCTGTAAGTACAATAGATTTACCCGTATAAGCACTGGCGGGCAAAGAAGTTTTCACCTCATTGTGCGGATTTTTCTTGTCCACGTGAACTTCACATAGTTCTACCTGTATACCCGAAATTTCTTCCAGTTCCACCTTCAGCCTCTGGGCAAAAACAAATCCGCTTTTGGAAATTCCGGCAATAATTAAATGCTCTTCATTCACATTGCTCTCAAAGATCTGGTAAGCGATCCTTCTTATTTTATGTTGAATTTGTTCGTTGTTAAGAATAATATTTGCGGGCATTGGTATCTAATTTTTTTTAAAGATAAAAAACAATTCATTCCCCTGCCGGGCAGGAATCGAATTATAACAGGTTTCCATGATTTTTATCGAGAATAAAGGTTCAAAATATTCCAGATATTCCTTCCTGCTGCCTCCAAAAGGAGGCCCTTCAAAGGGAAATTCCCTGTCAAAAAGCACGCCTGCAACTTTCCCATCCTTTTTTAAAAGGCTATAAACTTTTTGGGCGTACTCTTTTCGGTAACGTACAGGAAGGGAACAAAAAAAGGTTTGCTCCAGGATGAGATCGTAGTTACCGGTATGCTCAAAAAAATCTTGCTGAATCAAATTTTCTGCAGGAAATTCAGGAACACGCTTCTTTAAATTCTGAAGTGGGAGGGAGGCGAAATCCAGGATAAAAGTATTTTTAAAGCCTAACCGGAACAAGTATTCAGTTTCATAAGAATTACCTGCACCCGGAATTAGAATTGTTTGCTCCTTATCCTCCAGGTGATCGATATAATTTTTAGTGGAGGTGAGATATTACCAATATCCCAACCCGTATTTCCTGAATTGTATCGTTCTTCCCAATAATCCTTATCTGGTCTCATTCCTTTTCCTCCTCACCAGGTTCGTCAAACCAGTCGTCAATATCTCTCCTGTCTTTCTTGGTTGGCCTTCCTGTTCCTTTTTTGCGATAATAGTCTTTTGAGTACTTAAGCAGTTCCTGTTTGTCAAACTCTTCCTGTGGCGTTATATCGTTAACATATAATCCTACGATCTTGGCACCCACTCTGCTGGGAGGGAGGTCCAGAACTTCTATTTGATAATTGATCTGATTCTTTCTTACGGTAATTTTATCATTGGTATAGACCTCCCTGGAAGGTTTTACATTATCGCCTCCAATTTTCACTTTTCCCTGCCGGCATGCCTGGGTTGCAAGACTTCTTGTTTTGAAATACCTAACACACCATAAAAACTTGTCAATTCTCATAAATCTACTTCTTAAAACCTATCAAAACCTAAGCAAAAATACAAGATTATTGTATCTTGCGGCCTTAAATTTAATTATTGATGAGATTACAAAAATTGTTTTTTATAGGCATACTATTAGGTGCTATATCTGTTTCCTGTAGTAATGATGATGATAACGGGCCAGATGAAATTCCAATTAGAGATGTAGGGGAGCAGGCAATAGAGGATGATGCTGCACTTAATGCCTATCTTGAATCCCATTTTTATAACTATGAGGAATTTGAAAATCCGCCTGCGGGATTTGATTATCGTATAAAACTGGATACAATAGCCGGGGCAAATTCAGATAAAACGCCAATTATAGAATCCAATCTTCTTTCAATTCATACTTATACCAAGAATGAAGTAGAACATACTTTCTATGTTTTAAAGGTAAGAGAAGGAGTAGGTGCAAAGCCCACCTTTGCCGATTCTACCTTCCAAAATTATCATGGACAGCTGTTGAACCGTAAGACTTTTGATCAAACTACAAATCCTGTATGGTTTGACCATCCCGGAACCCTTTCAGAAGGCAACCCTGGAATTGCAGTTGTTGCATTAACGCAGGCAATGACAGAGTTTGGAGAAGCTTCAGGTTTTACTGTGAATGAAGACAATACTGTAACCTGGACAGAGGATTATGGAATAGGAGCTGTTTTTCTACCTTCGGGACTTGGGTACTTCAATAATCCATCAGGATCTATACCTTCTTACAGTCCGCTTATCTTTAGCTTTCAACTATATGGAGTGAACGAGGCAGACCATGACAGGGATGGTGTTCCTTCCTGGATGGAGGACCTTGATGGAGATGGGATCCTGTGGAATGACAATACAAACGGAAATAACAACCCAAATTACCTGGACAGGGATGATGATGGGGATGGTACCCCTACCCGCGAGGAGATCATAATTAACGGGGATGGTACAATTGAATTCCCGGATACTAATGGAAATGGAACTCCGGACTATCTGGATCCGGATACGTTTTAAATTTGACAAAAGCTTAAAAAACAAAGAGCCGCGAATTTCGCGGCTCTTTGTTTTTTAAATCCTTATGGATTTTAATTAAAACTATAGGCTAAACTAAAGATCCATTGTGAAGGACGGGAATCAATGCTGAAATTCTCACTGGCTGTATCACTAAAAGCAGTATTCTCTGTAAAAGCTCCTTCATAGCGCACATCAAAACCAAGCCTTCCCAAACTTACCCCGGCACCCAGTTGATAGCCCAGGGTAATATCATTTTCAACATCAGATACCTTTAAATTGGAATTTTCCAGCTCATTTTTCAGTATATATTGAAATGAGGGCCCGGCTTTAATATTTAGTGGGCCAAGAATATTAACCCCTAAAAGAATAGGAGCATCTATTTTATCCAGTTTATAATCAATAGATCCATATTCTGTATTCAGTCTGGTATACATAAGCTCCGGCTGGAGGAAAATGCCCAGGAAGCCAAATCTTGCAAAACCTCCAAGGTGGTACCCGGTCTTGCTTTTTCCTTCAATGGTAGTGGCATCGCCCGCTATATCAGAAAAATTTTCATAATCGCCGGTTGCACCGTAGTTCAATCCACCTTTTATCCCATAGGATGTCTGGGCCATAACACCGGTACCTACAATAAGAAATGCAGCCAATATCAATTTTTTCATAGTTTTCGTTTTAAAGTTTAGGTGGTATAACGTGTTTTAGTTCTTAATTATTTCTGAAGAAAATAAAAAACCCTTCGCAGCAATTACCGGAAGGGTTTTCAACGTCATTTTTAAATGCTTATTTTCTGTCCTTTACCTTAGTAGCAGCCTTTACGATTGCAGCCGCATTAAGTTCATATTTATCCATAAGCTGCTCCGGGGTTCCGCTTTCGCCAAAGGTATCCTTAGTGGCTACGAACTCCTGTGGTGCAGGATGGTTTAAGCTTAAGGTACGTGCAACACTTTCACCAAGCCCCCCAAGGAAGTTGTGCTCTTCAGCAGTTACTACACAGCCGGTTTTTTTAACCGACTTTAATATAGCTTCCTCATCCAGAGGTTTTATAGTGTGAATATTGATCACCTCTGCACTTATTCCTTTTCCTTCCAGTTCTTCAGCAGCCTGTAATGCTTCCCATACCAGGTGTCCTGTTGCTATGATAGTAACATCGCTTCCTTCATTAAGGAGTACAGCTTTTCCAATCTCAAACTTTTGATCCTCAGGTGTGAAATTGGCAACTTTTGGCCTTCCGAAGCGTAAATAAACAGGCCCTTCATGTTCTGCTATTGCAAGGGTGGCAGCTTTTGTTTGATTATAATCACAAGTGTTTATAACCGTCATTCCCGGTAACATCTTCATAAGTCCAATGTCCTCCAGGATCTGGTGGGTTGCACCATCTTCACCTAAAGTAACCCCGGCGTGAGATGCACAAATTTTTACGTTCTTTCCTGAATAAGCAACACTCTGCCGTATCTGGTCGTAAACCCTTCCGGTAGAAAAGTTGGCAAAAGTCCCCGTAAATGGTATTTTCCCGCCAATGGTCATTCCTGCTGCAATCCCAATCATATTGGCTTCAGCAATCCCTATTTGGAAAAACCTTTCTGGATGATTGGCTTTAAAATCATCCATTTTTAAGGAACCGGTAAGATCTGCACATAGTGCCACTACATTTTCATTCTTCTGTCCCAGCTCGGTTAATCCTGCTCCAAAACCGGAGCGTGTATCTTTATTTCCTGTATTTGTATATTTCTTCATTTCTGCTTTCTATTATTGTTGTGGGTAAAAATTTGATGACCTATCTCAAATCTCAAGTCTAAGATCTCAAGTCTAATAGTCCCCTAAGGTTTCTTTGTTTTGAGATAAGGCATTTTCAAGTTGTTCATCGTTTGGTGCAACTCCATGCCACTTATGAGTGTGCATCATAAAATCTACCCCGTGACCCATAACAGTTGTCATTAATATACATACAGGTTTTCCTTTACCTGTGCGGCTTTTTGCTTCAGCCAAACCTTCAAGTACTGCGCTCATGTTGTTTCCTTCTTCTATTTCCAGCACATCCCATCCAAAGGCTTCAAATTTTGCCTTTAAATTTCCAAGAGGCAATACATTCTCTGTAGAGCCGTCAATTTGCTGGCCGTTAAGGTCTATGGTAGAGATTAGGTTGTCTACCTTATTTCCTGCCGCATACATAATGGCTTCCCAGTTTTGGCCCTCCTGTAATTCCCCATCACCGTGCAGGGAATAAACAAGATGATTATCCTTGTTAAGCTTTTTAGAAAGTGCTGCCCCAATGGCTACACTCATACCCTGGCCCAGGGAACCAGAGGCGATCCTAACCCCCGGTAAACCTTCGTGAGTAGTTGGATGTCCCTGCAGGCGGGAATCTATAAGCCTAAATGTGTTAAGCTCCTCAACGGGAAAATAGCCGCTGCGAGCAAGGACGCTGTAAAAAACAGGTGAAATATGGCCGTTTGAAAGAAAGAAGAGGTCTTCTCCATTCCCGTCCATATTAAAATCGCTGTTGTGGTCCATTACTTCCTGATAAAGGGCAGTGAAGAATTCTGCACATCCAAGGGAACCACCCGGGTGACCGGAATTTACCTTGTGTACCTGTCTTACGATGTCCCGGCGAACCTGGCTTACAAAATCTTCTAATTGTTGAATGTCTGGCATTGTTGTGTTGTTATTTTTTGAATGTGGCAAAAATAAGTTTTTAAAATCTTACCTCAAAGCCAGAATTGACCAGTTATCAACCAATTGAGCTTTTTAGCTAACAATTTTTAAAAACAGCCATCCCTTTTTTGAAGCAGAGTTAAGTATCTTTGCCGCACTTAAATATTACTATGACGTTTGATTTATTGACTACAGATCCCGGAAGCCAGGCAAGAGCGGGAAAACTAACCACAGATCACGGGACTATTGAAACTCCCATCTTTATGCCTGTTGGAACCGTGGGATCTGTAAAAGGGGTACACCAAAGAGAACTTAAAGAAGAAATAAACCCGGACATTATCCTGGGAAATACCTATCACCTTTATTTGCGCCCGCAAACTGAAATTCTTCAAAAAGCAGGAGGACTTCATAAATTTATCAATTGGGATCGTAATATTTTAACTGATAGTGGCGGGTACCAGGTCTATTCTTTATCTGAAAGAAGAAAGATAAAAGAAGAAGGGGTGAAATTCAAATCGCATATCGACGGGTCATACCACACTTTTACTCCGGAAAATGTCATGGAAATCCAGCGCACCATTGGTGCAGATATTATTATGGCCTTTGATGAATGTACGCCTTATCCCTGTGACTACAGGTATGCCAAACGATCCATGCATATGACCCATCGCTGGCTGGACCGCTGTATCGCACACCTGGAGAAAACTCCTTTTGAATATGACTATTCCCAGGCTTTCTTCCCAATTGTCCAGGGAAGTACCTATAAGGACCTAAGACAACAATCTGCAGAGTATATTGCCTCGGTGGGAGCTGAAGGAAATGCCATTGGAGGCCTCTCAGTAGGAGAGCCGGCAGAGGAGATGTATGCTATGACAGAGGTGGTAACTGCTATCCTACCGGAAGATAAACCCCGGTACCTTATGGGTGTTGGAACACCAATTAATATCCTGGAAAATATAGCACTGGGTATTGATATGTTTGATTGCGTGATGCCAACAAGAAATGCCAGGAACGGAATGTTATTTACAGCTCACGGCACCATTAATATCAAGAATAAAAAATGGGAAGATGATTTCTCCCCAATCGACGAGATGGACATTACCTGGGTAGATAAGGAATATTCCAAAGCCTATCTAAAACATTTGTTCTCTGTAAATGAAATGCTTGGCAAGCAAATTGCTACCATACATAATCTCGGTTTCTACCTGTGGTTGGTTCGTGAAGCCAGAAAACATATCTTAGCCGGTGATTTTACAACCTGGAAGAATATGATGGTAAAACAAATGGACAAGCGCCTCTAACAATTGAAAATTCTTGACTGGTACATATTAAAGCGATATCTGGGTACTTTTCTCCTGATGTTATTCCTGTTTATACCAATTGGTATAACTATTAACCTTGCAGAAAAAATAGGAAAGATCCTGGAGAACGAGGTGCCTTTAATTGAGGTGGTGATCTATTATATCAATTTTACGATCTATTTCACAAACCTTCTATTTCCCCTGTTCTTATTCTTAAGTGTGATTTGGTTCACCTCCAAACTTGCCAATAATACAGAGATCATTGCATTTTTAAGCAGCGGGGTTTCATTCTGGCGATTTTTGAGACCTTATCTTATAGGAGCTGCAATTGTTACTATGGGTGCACTTGTTTTGAGTATGTACCTGGCGCCGCAAGCCAGTAAAGGCTTTAATGAATTTAAATTCAAATACCTTAAAAGAGGGGCAGAGGTGCAGGAAACCAATGATGTCTACAGGCAAATTAATGATAACGAATATATCTACGCCAGTAACTTCCAGCCCGTAGACCAGAGTGCCAGAAATTTTACGATAGAGCACTTTGACGGGAATGAACTTAAATTTAAAATAAGCGCATCCAGACTACAATACCAGGACACCTCCAATACATATAAACTGGTAAATGTAAACAAAAGGATAATCGGGGCAGAGGGTGATGAGATCTATCATCAAAGGACCCTCGACACGATCCTTCCATTTGAGTTTGATGAACTTACCCCCGTTTCTTATATAGCAGAGACCCTTAATTACTTTGAGCTTAATAAATTTATTGAGCAGGAGAGCAGGAGGGGGTCGGGTAATATGAACCGGTACCTTGTAGTTGCTTATAAGAGGTGGAGTTTACCGGTTTCAGCCTTTATTCTCACGGTCATTGCAGTAGCCGTATCCTCGATGAAAAGAAGAGGAGGGATGGGGGTAAACCTTGCATTGGGAATTACGCTCGCATTCATTTTTATCTTTTTTGATAAGGTGTTTGGTACCATTGCAGAACAATCTACTTTTTCACCATTGATCGCCGTATGGTTCCCTAATTTTGTCTTTGGTATATTGGCAGTATATCTCCTTTTCAATGCTAAGCGATAAACTTAAAAGTTACCTGCACCTCCATGTGATCGTTTTTATCTGGGGGTTCACCGCTGTGCTTGGTGCTCTTATTACCCTGGATGCAATCCCACTGGTTTGGTACAGGATGTTGCTGGCAACGGGTTTTATTTTTTTATATCTCCTTTGGAAAAAGAAAAATTTAAAAGTTCAGCGCAGTAAACTGTTTCTTCTCATAATTGCAGGGATGGTTATAGCTTTACATTGGCTAACTTTCTTTGGTGCCATAAAAGTTTCAAATGTTTCCATTACCCTGGCGCTGCTATCTACAGGGGCTTTTTTTACCTCCATTCTCGAACCTGTTTTTTATAAACGGAAATTAGTAGGGTACGAGGTGGTATTTGGTGTAATTGTAATGCTGGGTTTATACATCATTTTTAGGGTAGAAACAGATTATTACCTGGGGATCCTGTTGGGACTAATATCTGCCTTTCTTTCTGCTGTATTTACTCTTATGAACGGCAAGCTTATAAAACATGCAGCGCCCTCTGTTATTTCGTTTTATGAATTGCTTACTGGAGTGGCTGCTATAAGCCTTTATCTCCTATATCTTACCTGGACCACTTCGGGCGAAAGAGGCTTCAACTTAGAATTCTTTCGTTTATCTCAAATGGACTGGTTCTATATTCTTCTCCTGGCATCGGTATGTACGGCTTATGCTTTTATTGCTGCTGTGGCTGTGATGAAGCATTTAAGTCCTTATACGGTTATGCTAACTATTAATCTGGAACCGGTGTATGGGATCCTTCTCGCTTTTCTCATTTTTGGAAGCAAAGAGCAAATGCATCCTCAATTTTATTACGGTGCAGCTATAATCCTTGCAACTGTGGTACTTAATGGCTACCTTAAAACAAAAAGGAAAATTTATAAGATATCATAAGAAGTCTTCCTTTTAAAGTTTGTTATATTTGTAAGCTAATAAAACACCATAACCTCGTATGGAATATTTGGATTTTGAATTACCCATTAAGGAGTTAGAAGAACAATATCAAAAAGCCTGTAATATAGGTTCAGAAAGTAATGTAGATGTCACGGCCACCTGTAAGCAAATTGAAAAAAAGCTTGTGGAGACCAAAAAAGACATCTATAAAAATCTTACCGCCTGGCAACGTGTACAATTATCACGTCACCCCAACAGGCCCTATACTCTGGATTATTTTAACGCAATTTGTGGGAAAACATTTCTTGAACTCCATGGAGACAGAAATGTCAAGGATGACAAAGCCATGATTGGTGGATTGGGAAAAATTGGAGATGAGAGTTTCATGCTTATCGGTCAACAAAAAGGTTATAACACCAAGACCAGGCAATACAGAAACTTTGGTATGGCCAATCCTGAAGGATATCGTAAGGCTTTAAGACTTATGAAATCTGCCGAAAAATTTGGAGTCCCTGTAGTTACTTTTATTGACACTCCCGGTGCGTATCCCGGTTTGGAAGCCGAGGAAAGGGGCCAGGGAGAAGCAATTGCCCGTAATATTCTTGAAATGACCAGGCTTAAAGTTCCAATTATTGTAGTGATCATTGGCGAAGGAGCCAGTGGAGGAGCTTTGGGAATTGGAGTAGGAGACAGAGTGCTTATGCTGGAAAATACCTGGTACAGCGTGATCTCCCCAGAGTCCTGCTCATCCATCCTATGGAGAAGCTGGGAATACAAAGAAGTTGCGGCTGAGGCTCTTAAACTTACTGCTACGGATATGAAAAAGCAAAAACTCATTGATGAGATTGTGAAAGAACCGTTGGGTGGTGCTCATAGCAATAGGGAAGAGACTTTCGAAACTGTAAAAAAATCCATACTCTCAGCTTTAGAAGAAGTTAAAAACTTATCACCAAAAGATTTGGTGAAACAACGAATGGATAAATATTCCAATATGGGCGTTTTTAAAACTTAGTTCTTTAGGCATCACCCTTTCAAAACAATCCGAGGTACCTACTTCGGATTTTTTTGGCCTTGTTAACAAAAAATAAGACTTGTCAACAGGCAATTGTTCATTACCGGTTCATTAAGTTGACGGTAATTCCTTAAGATTGTCTTAACATTTTTTTTACATTCGTAGTATGGAAAAACTCACCGCCCCCCAAAGCGTAAAATACGGATCTGGTAACGTTGTTACCCTCGAAAAAGGAAAAATACCGCCTCAAGCTGTTGATTTAGAGGAGGTTGTGCTAGGTGCCATGATGATTGATAAAAAAGGGGTAGATGAGATTATTGACATCCTCCATCCCGATGTGTTCTATAAGATCGCCCATCAATTCATTTTTGAAGCCATCTATAAGCTCTTTGAAAATACCGAAGCAATTGACTTATTAACCGTTTCCAACCAACTGAGAAAAGATGGACGTCTTGATAAGATTGGAGGGGAATATTATCTTATACAACTCACTCAAAAGGTATCATCTTCTGCACATATTGAGTTTCACGCAAGGATTATTTTGCAAAAGTATATCCAGCGTAGCCTTATCAAAATATCCAATGAGATCATTGAAGATTCTTACGATGAATCTACAGATGTTTTTGACCTGCTGGATGCTGCAGAGTCGAAGCTCTATGAAGTAACCCAGGGAAATATAAAGCGTTCCACAGAGACTGCACATAGCCTTGTAATCCAGGCAAAGAACAGGATACAGGAAATTTCCAACAGGGAAGGCTTAAGTGGAGTGCCATCTGGTTTTGATAAGCTGGACAAACTCACTTCAGGATGGCAGCCCAGTGACCTTATTATTATTGCAGCCCGTCCAGGTATGGGTAAGACAGCCCTTACCCTTTCGATGGCGCGTAATATTGCTGTTGGGAGTAATATCCCCGTAGCCTTCTTCTCCCTGGAGATGAGTGCAGTACAGCTTATTACCAGGCTTATATCATCTGAAACAGGATTGTCTTCAGAAAAATTAAGAACAGGAAACCTGGAAACCCATGAGTGGGAGCAATTAAACGTGAAAGTGAAGGACCTGGAAAAGGCACCACTTTTCATTGATGACACCCCTTCTCTTTCAATTTTTGACCTTAGGGCGAAATGCCGCCGATTGGCATCACAGCACGGTATCAAAATGGTAATGATAGATTACCTGCAATTAATGACCGCCGGTAGTGCTGTGAAGGGTGGAGGGAACAGGGAGCAGGAGATCTCTACGATTTCCAGGAACCTCAAGGCATTGGCCAAGGAATTGAATATTCCGGTAATTGCCCTGTCCCAGCTGTCCCGTGCAGTTGAAACCCGTGGAGGAAGTAAGAGGCCACTTTTAAGTGACCTTAGGGAATCTGGTGCGATTGAGCAGGATGCAGATATTGTTTCATTTATCTATCGTCCTGAATATTATAAGATCGAGGAATGGGATGATGAGGAAAGATCTCCAACCGCCAACCAGGGAGAGTTTATTGTAGCTAAACACAGGAACGGGGGATTGGAAAATATTAGGTTGAAATTCCTTGGACATTTAGGTAAATTTGATAACTTGGATGACTTTGATTCTCCTTTTGAATTCCATTCAAAAATGAACGAAGCAGGAGGGGATGATCCCTTTAGAGGAACTCCACTTCCCAATCCAAGTGCCGATGAGGCCTTTGGCAGCTCAATGAATGATTTTAATGATGATGAAGATAACGACGTGCCGTTCTAACCCATTGAAGAATATGATAGCTCCATGCAGAGCTTCAGGAAAGTTATTTAATAATAGGAGCATAAGGACAACCGTTCTTATGCTCTTTTTGCTTTTGTACTCTTTTGCAATTCAAGGTTCCTCCATTCTCATTCCAATGGATGCCAAAAGCCAGGCTAATCACTTAAAGGCATATGGGATCACTTACTATGCCCTGGAAAACGGACTACAAATTCAATGGCTGCTCAACTATCAGGGTGGCTCCTTCTTAATATCAGATACAGAAGCCCTGCGAAAGGAATGCCGGATTCGAGGGGTTTCTTTTGAAGTTATTAGCGATGCCAAAACTGCGGCGATCCTTGAGGAGATCCAGAGCCCGTCAAAAAATATGGAGGCAATGGTCCTGGAAAAAGCGCCAAAAATAGCCGTTTACGCCCCACAGGGAAACAAACCCTGGGATGATGCGGTCACGATGGCTCTTACCTATGCCGAGATCCCTTATGAAACTATCTATGATGAGGAGGTTTTGGGTGATGCCTTACTATTATTTGACTGGCTTCATCTTCATCACGAGGATTTCACAGGGCAGTACGGGAAATTTTACCGGAATTACAGGACCACCCCCTGGTATATCCAGGAAAAAGAAGAGGCAGAAGCTCTTGCTGCAAAACTCGGCTTCGACAAAGTATCTGAAGCTAAACTTGCAGTAGCCCTTAAAATAAGGGATTATGTCGTTGGTGGCGGCTTTATGTTTGCAATGTGCAGCGCGACAGATAGTTTTGATATTGCTCTGGCTGCTGAAGGTGTGGATATTGCCGAGCCTATGTTTGATGGCGATCCTAGTGAACCCGGCTACCAGTCCAAGATCGATTTCGAAAATACCTTTGCATTTACAAATTTTATCCTGGAGCGTAGCCCTATGGTATATGAATTTTCATCTATAGATATGACCCCAAAGCGGCAGATCCTTATGGAAAGTGATTACTTTACGCTTATGGAATTTTCCGCCAAATGGGATCCTGTACCTACAATGCTTAATCAGAATCATACAGTACTGGTAAAAGGCTTTATGGGACAAACAACCGCTTTTGATCCTACAACTTTAAAACCCACAGTTTTAGTTTTAGCTGAAAATAAGCTTAACGGGGAAGCACGGTACATCCACGGCATAAAAGGTCGGGGATTCTTTACCTTTTACGGTGGGCACGATCCTGAAGATTATCAACACCGGGTAGGTGATCCCAAGACCGAACTGGAGCTTCATCCCAACTCCCCCGGCTATAGGTTAATTCTCAATAACGTACTCTTCCCTGCCGCAAAGAAAAAGAAGCAGAAGACGTGATTGGAAATAGTTAATTGGTTAGAAACAAGAGCCAAGAGCCAAGAGCCAAGAGCCAAGAGACAAGAAACAAGAAACAAGAAACAAGAAACAAGAAACAAGAAACAAGAAACAAGACTTCAGAAGAGCGAGAAGCGAGTAGAGACCAGGCTCAAACCCGATGTATTAGATACAATAGATGATTTAAGTCTTAACCGCAAAGAACGCTAAGGTTTACGCAAAGAGCACAAAGAATATACTTTGCGTTCTTTGCTTGTGCCGTGAAGTTAAGGATGGCTGAAGTTCTTTAACATGCTGTAATAAAGATGATACAACTCTTAGCAATAAGAACGAAGTATCGGCAACGCTGTGCAGGCGGGGTTGCCAAACCACCCTGTGCTGCAAAAGCCGTAAGGCCGCTGTGGTGAACGTTCAGGGAAAAGGTGGAACAAATCCATCAGGTATGGATATAAGAGATGAATGAAAATAAATCGCTGATGAAGTAACGAAATCGCATAGTTGTGTGGCAAAATCGCATTATGCTGAGGATGCAGAGATAAGCACGGCGGAAACCTGATTTACTGGCCGTGTGCCCACCGTTATACAGGCGACATGACTTATATCCGGGCTTTATTACGGAACTCGGGATCTCCGTTTCAGGGAACTGTGAAGAGCAGGGAAACGGAAGTCGGACCGAACCATAGTAGTGATGATGTCCTGTGAAAGCAGGAAGGAGCGAAGGGTTCGGGTTATTCAGTTGAATGTTCACTACTACAACCGATAAAAAGGGATGATTAACAAATGAATGTACACGTAAAGAAAACAGTACCAATTGAGTTTTCACAGGTGGTGAAAGCTTACCGCAAGGTGAAAAAAGGGGGTAAAGCCGTTGGGATAGACAACCAGAGCTGGGTTGAGTTTGATAAACAAACTGAGCGCAATCTCTACGTTATCTGGAACCGATTAGCCTCTGGCAGTTACCACCCTCAGGCTGTCCGAGAAGTAGAGATACCTAAAAAGGACGGCAAGGTGCGCAAATTAGGAATCCCAACCCTTAAGGATAGAATAGCCCAACAGGTGTTGAAGGATTATATGGAAAAGCGGATAGACCGGCTCTTTCATGACAACTCGTATGGTTACAGGCCACTAAAGAGTGCACACGATGCCGTTGAACAGGTCAGGCAGAACTGCTTCAAGCAGGACTGGGTGATAGATATGGACATCAGTAAGTTCTTTGATGAAATGGATCACGAGTTGGTGCTAAAAGCGACCCAACACGTTATGGACGAAAAATGGGTGAAACTGTATGTAGAGAGATGGTTAAAGATGCCTGTCCAGAAGAAGGATGGCACCCTGCAACAAAAAGAAGGAAAAGGAACACCTCAGGGAGGTGTGATAAGTCCTTTGCTTGCCAATCTGTATCTACACTTCTCCCTTGATATGTGGCTGAGCAAACACTACCCTCAGGTAAACTTTGTTAGGTATGCAGATGACATCGTCATCCATTGCAACAGCAAGGAAGAAGCGGAAATGGTACTTGAGGCAGTCAAACAAAGACTGACTGAAGTAAAGCTACAGGTCAACGAATCCAAAACACGCATCGCTTACTGTAAGGATTACAAGCGGAAGGAAAAACACGAGACGGTCAAATTTGAATTTCTGGGCTTTAGCTATCAGCCAGGAGCGAGAATAGGAAAATTTGATGGTCAAATTTATACTGCCTTCACAGCAGAAATCAGTCAATCCAATCAAAAGCGGATTAGAGAGATTATTAGAGATAATAAGTTATGGAACAACACAACGTTGGATATAATGGACATAGCCAAAAGTCTCAATATGAAACTTATAGGTTGGATAAACTATTACAGTAAATACAGCAAAAATAAACTAAGACGCTCACTAATAAAGGTAGATTCACGACTGATCAAGTGGATGAAAAACAAATACAAGATCAACACCGGAAAATCTATCATTAAGCTCAAACAGATAAAACAGTTAAAACCCAACCTGTTTTATCATTGGCAAACTGGTTACTGTTGATTTATAAAGAATAACACGAGCCGTATGACGGGAGACTGTCACGTACGGTTCTGTGAGAGGCTTAGGGGTGAAACTCCCCTTTGCCTACTCGGCGGTTATATTTTGTCCTGGATAAGCACTAAACACTAAACGAGAATACAATGAAGATCTTTCAGAAGGAAATAACACTAGAAGCAAAAAGCCGGGGGTTCCACCTCGTAACTTCAGAAGTCATGGAGCAATTTCCGGAAATTTCAGAAATAGAGACCGGGATGTTTTCAGTCTTTATAAAACATACTTCAGCAAGTCTAAGTATTAACGAGAATGCAGATCCTACAGTGCGACATGATTTCGAGGAGCATATGAAAAGAATGGTGCCGGAGGGGCAACCTTATTACAAACATACAACGGAGGGGCCAGATGATATGCCGGCACATATTAAAGGGTCGCTAATGGGATTCTCTATACAAATTCCTATCACGGCTGGTCGACTTAATATGGGCACCTGGCAGGGGATCTATCTTTGTGAGCATAGGGAACAGGGAGGAAGAAGAAAACTGGTCCTTAGTGCATTTGGGAAGTAAACAAAAAAATCCCGCTCATTGAGCGGGATCCTTAATAAGAACGTTAACCTTATTTAATTTATTTTACTTTGTCAACTATAGCTTTGAATGCTTCCGGGTGGTTCATCGCAAGATCTGCAAGAACCTTACGGTTCAGGTCGATATTTGCGGCTTTTAAACCTCCCATAAACTGAGAATAAGACATCCCGTACTGTCTTGCTCCTGCGTTGATACGCATGATCCAAAGGGAACGGAAATTTCTTTTCTTGGTTTTACGGTCTCTGTAAGCATATAACATTGCTTTGTCAACCGCATTTTTTGCTACTGTCCAAACGTTTTTACGACGTCCAAAGTAACCTTTTGCTTGCTTAAGTACCTTTTTTCTTCTGGCTCTCTTAGCAACTGAATTTACTGATCTTGGCATATTTTTAAATTTTTTTGTAGCAGGCGGCCGGGTTTATGGCTCTTGAATGCACTACTCCAGGGTTTTTAAATTGTTTAAACCATCAAAGGCTCAAATTACTTTAATCGTAATTGAGATTTGATATTTGCTTCATCGGCCTCATGTACCAAAGTACTGTGCGTCAAAGCAAGCTTACGTTTTTTAGACTTCTTTGTTAAGATGTGGCTTTTAAACGCGTGCTTTCTTTTTATTTTACCGGTACCTGTAAGCTTGAAACGCTTCTTGGCACTGGATTTTGTTTTCATTTTCGGCATGCTCTTTTGATTTTATAATTAACGTTCTTAAATCCTTATTTGGTCTTTTTGGGAGACATAAACATCGTCATACGTTTTCCCTCCAGTTTTGGCATTTGTTCTACTTTGCCAATTTCTTCAAGATCCTGCGCAAGACGAAGTAATAAGATTTGACCCTGATCCTTAAATACGATTGACCTTCCTTTAAAGAAAACAAATGCTTTTAATTTAGCACCGTCCTTAAGGAATTTCTCTGCATTCTTCTTTTTGAATTCATAATCATGATCATCTGTTTGCGGTCCAAACCTAATTTCCTTTACCACAACTTTCGTGGCTTTGGCTTTTAAGGCCTTGTCTCTCTTTTTTTGCTCATAGAGAAACTTCTTGTAGTCCATTACTTTGGCTACTGGTGGTTTGGCGTTTGGAGAAATCTCAACAAGATCCAGTCCCTGTTCATCTGCAATTTCCAACGCCTTCTTGGTAGGATATACCCCCATTTCAACGTTATCACCTACCAGCCGAACTTCATCACTGCGTATTTTACCGTTAATACGGTGTTGGTCTTCTTTAATCTCTCTTAGCGGTCGCTTCGATCTTTTTCTACGTATTGCTATGGCTCTCTATTTTTAGTTAAACTTTAAACGTTTTAAGCGTTCTTTTAATTTCTTTATTTATTAATTCAATGAAGTCCTCCACAGGCATTGTACCTATATCGCCTTCACCATGTTTACGTACAGAAACTGTACCATCTTTCTCTTCCTGTTCACCTACAATAAGCATATAAGGGATCTTTGCCATTTCGGCATCCCTTATTTTCTTTCCAATCGTATCATTACGGTGATTGGTTAGGGCGCGAATTTCGTGATTTTCCAACAAACTTAAAACTTTTTGTGAGTATTTTTCATATTTCTCGCTGAGAGAGAGAATAGTAGCCTGCTCAGGCATCAACCATAACGGGAAATTTCCTCCCGTATTTTCCAGCAGTACTGCCACAAAACGTTCCATACTGCCAAAAGGTGCACGGTGTATCATTACCGGACGGTGCATTTCATTGTCACTTCCCTTATATGTCAGGTCAAAACGCTCCGGCAGGTTATAATCCACCTGTATGGTGCCAAGTTGCCAGCTTCTTCCAAGGGCATCCTTAACCATGAAATCCAGCTTTGGCCCGTAAAAAGCAGCTTCCCCGGTTTCGACTATATAGTTAAGTCCCTTATCGTCTGCTGCAGAAATTATGGCGCTTTCAGCCTTGTCCCAAACTTCATCACTGCCAATGTATTTCTCTTTGTTCTCAGGATCCCGTAAGGAAACCTGGGCGGTAAAATCATCAAACCCCAGGGATTCGAACACATATAAAGTTAAATCAATTACTTTTTTAAACTCCTCGTCCAGTTGATCTGGTGTGCAAAATATATGTGCATCATCCTGGGTGAAGCCCCTTACCCGTGTTAACCCATGTAGTTCCCCACTTTGCTCATACCTGTATACAGTACCAAATTCTGCAAATCTTTTTGGAAGATCACGGTAACTCCAGGGAGAGGCATTATATATCTCGCAGTGGTGCGGACAGTTCATTGGTTTTAGAAGAAATTCCTCTCCTTCATTGGGCGTGTGTATAGGCTGGAAACTATCCTCCCCGTATTTGGCATAATGGCCGGAAGTTACATACAGCTCCTTTTGGCCAATATGTGGAGTCATTACCATTTCATATCCGGCTGTTTTTTGGGCTTTCTTCAGGAAATTTTCAAGACGCTCCCTTAATGCTGCGCCTTTAGGCAGCCAAAGTGGCAGTCCCTGTCCTACTTTTTGTGAAAAAGTGAAAAGCTCCAGTTCCTTCCCAAGCTTCCTGTGGTCACGTTTTTTTGCTTCTTCAAGTAGTTCCAAGTATTCCTTAAGCTCTTTTTGTTTAGGAAATGAGATCCCATATACCCTGGTGAGTTGTTTGTTTTTCTCATCCCCTCTCCAGTATGCCCCTGCTGCAGTCGTAAGTTTTACTGCTTTTATGATCCCGGTATTTGGAATATGTCCCCCGCGACAAAGGTCTGTAAAGGTATCATGATCACAAAAAGTAATTGTGCCGTCCTCCAGGTTCTCTATTAGTTCTACCTTAAAAGGATTATTTTGTTTTTTATAAAAGTCGAGAGCTTCCGCTTTGGTAGAGGACCTCATTTGGAAATCATGTTTTCCTCTTGCGATCTCCAGCATCCGGTCTTCTATTTTTTTGAAATCATTTTCAGAGATCTTATGTTCTCCAAAATCGATGTCATAATAAAACCCATTTTCTATTGCGGGACCAATTGTAAGTTTCACCCCGGGGTATAGTTGCTCGATGGCCTGTGCCATAACGTGGGAAGTAGAATGCCAGAAGGCCTTTTTGCCTTCCTTGTCGGTCCAGGTAAAAAGAGTTAGACTGCCGTCTGTAGTAAGTGGAGTAGAGGTTTCTACAACAGTGTCATTGAATTTTGCTGTAATTACATTCCTTGCAAGGCCTTCGCTAATGCTCCTGGCTACATCCATAGGAGTAGCACCGCTTTCAAATTCTTTTATAGAGCCATCTGGCAAACTTATCTTTATCATCTGGTAAATATTATGGGGCAAAGATAATAGGATAAATGTGGTTGCACAATACGCAGCGGGATATTAAAAGATTTCTTTCTCTTTATATATAGTAGTTATTAGAGGGGTGTTTTTTGCTGAAGGTTCTAAGTTGTCTATATAATATGTATGCAGAAAAAAGTGTAGGATACAGTAGAGGCGAATCTTTCTCTTATTTTGAGACAGAAGCTGAAGAGACCGTATGTTAATTTTTATTTTTAAAACAGGTGTTTTCAGGCTATTAAGTTTAAGGTGAAAATAAAAATAAAAAAACCTCAAATAATATTTGTGGGAAAGGAAAAAAGCGGTGTATATTTGCAGCCGCTTAGCGAGGGAGTAACATCTTAAGAGTAGCGGAGTTCATTGAGCAGAGACTGGGATTGCGAAGAGAGGGGGAGGTTATTTCCCTGTTGGAGCAGCTTCTTAAAAAAACTTTAAAAAAGTTTTTGGCAGGAACAAAATAGGGTGTATATTTGCACCCCGCTAAATGAGAAAAAGGCGGTTGTTCTTCAAAAGAAATTCCCTCGAAAAAAACTTCAAAAAAAGTTTTGCCGGTAATTAAAATTGGTTGTACATTTGCAGCCGCTTTAAAAACGAGCGAGTGTTCTTTAAGAGTTATTGAAATAAAGAAATAAAATCCCGGGTGGGTGAGAAGAGGTTCGACTCCTTTTATTTGAACAAAGTCGCGATGCGACATACGTTCTTTGATATATTGAATTGACAGCGCGTTTTACTACTTAGGTAGTAAAGCAAAGAAATTAAATTAAGACTAGAGAAGTCATTTTGAGTGTCTTTTATGTATTTATATATAGGAGACAGATACGAACCTTGGTAATTGTAAATTTATTTAAAGATTAACGATGAAGAGTTTGATCCTGGCTCAGGATGAACGCTAGCGGCAGGCTTAACACATGCAAGTCGAGGGGCAGCACGTCTTCGGATGGTGGCGACCGGCGCACGGGTGCGTAACGCGTATACAATCTACCTTATAGAGGGGGATAGCCCAGAGAAATTTGGATTAATACCCCATAGTATTAGAGAATAGCATTATTTTCTGATTAAACATTTATGGCTATAAGATGAGTATGCGTCCTATTAGTTAGTTGGTAAGGTAACGGCTTACCAAGACCGCGATAGGTAGGGGTCCTGAGAGGGAGATCCCCCACACTGGTACTGAGACACGGACCAGACTCCTACGGGAGGCAGCAGTGAGGAATATTGGACAATGGGCGAGAGCCTGATCCAGCCATGCCGCGTGCAGGAAGACGGCCCTATGGGTTGTAAACTGCTTTTATACGGGAAGAAACACCTCTTCGTGAAGAGGCTTGACGGTACCGTAAGAATAAGGATCGGCTAACTCCGTGCCAGCAGCCGCGGTAATACGGAGGATCCAAGCGTTATCCGGAATCATTGGGTTTAAAGGGTCCGTAGGCGGGATAATAAGTCAGCGGTGAAAGTCTGTGGCTCAACCATAGAATTGCCATTGATACTGTTGTTCTTGAGTGCTTATGAAGTGGTTAGAATATGTAGTGTAGCGGTGAAATGCATAGATATTACATAGAATACCGATTGCGAAGGCAGATCACTAATAAGATACTGACGCTGATGGACGAAAGCGTAGGTAGCGAACAGGATTAGATACCCTGGTAGTCTACGCCGTAAACGATGGTTACTAGCTGTTTGGTCTTCGGACTGAGTGGCTAAGCGAAAGTGATAAGTAACCCACCTGGGGAGTACGTTCGCAAGAATGAAACTCAAAGGAATTGACGGGGGCCCGCACAAGCGGTGGAGCATGTGGTTTAATTCGATGATACGCGAGGAACCTTACCAGGGCTTAAATGTAGTCTGACAGGGCTGGAAACAGCTTTTTCTTCGGACAGATTACAAGGTGCTGCATGGTTGTCGTCAGCTCGTGCCGTGAGGTGTCAGGTTAAGTCCTATAACGAGCGCAACCCCTGTTGTTAGTTGCCAGCGAGTAATGTCGGGAACTCTAACAAGACTGCCGGTGCAAACCGTGAGGAAGGTGGGGATGACGTCAAATCATCACGGCCCTTACGTCCTGGGCCACACACGTGCTACAATGGTAGGGACAGAGAGCAGCCACTGCGCAAGCAGGAGCGAATCTATAAACCCTATCTCAGTTCGGATCGGAGTCTGCAACTCGACTCCGTGAAGCTGGAATCGCTAGTAATCGCATATCAGCCATGATGCGGTGAATACGTTCCCGGGCCTTGTACACACCGCCCGTCAAGCCATGGAAGCTGGGGGTACCTGAAGTCGGTCACCGCAAGGAGCCGCCTAGGGTAAAACTGGTAACTGGGGCTAAGTCGTAACAAGGTAGCCGTACCGGAAGGTGCGGCTGGAACACCTCCTTTCTAGAGCATTGCTTATTAAAGAGCAATCGCAATTACCACTCAAGGTTCTCAAAAGGAACTCTTTGGTCTTAATTTAGCTGTCAATTTCGATATATTATATTATAAAAGATATGAGATATTAGATTTGAGATATGAGATGAGTGAGAGAATAAGTCTCACGTCTAAAATCTAAAGTCTAAGATCTAATATTAGATGTGAGATATCAGATATGAGATGTGAGATAAAGAGAGGGATGAAAAGAAATCTCAAGTCTCAGATCTAAAATCTAGTATCTATTTGCAGTCTCATAGCTCAGCTGGTTAGAGCGCTACACTGATAATGTAGAGGTCGGCAGTTCGAGTCTGCCTGAGACTACAGGCCCCCCAACCCCTGAAGGGGGAGTAAAAAAAGGGGATTAAGTTCATTACAAGTATTGAAAGGAAATTTTAGAAGTTGGGATACCTATCCTTTTTGGAATTTGGAATTTTAAATTTTTGGAATTTCAATTTAAAAAATGGGGGATTAGCTCAGCTGGCTAGAGCGCCTGCCTTGCACGCAGGAGGTCATCGGTTCGACTCCGATATTCTCCACCAGGTTAGATAAGAGACCTGAGATATGAGATTTGAGACATTTATTTGTCTAATATCTCACGTCTAAGATCTCAAATCTACAAAACGTTCATTGACATATTGGGAAATAAAGAATACGAGAAAAATCGAATTTGTAGAAATACAAGTAGATAGAATAATAGAATAAAATCGTTTCTATAAACATGCTGCACGGCTGTTTATAGAGACAAGAGCATATTAGGTAAAAAGCACATAAGCTAAATAAGGGCGTATGGGGAATGCCTAGGCTCTCAGAGGCGATGAAGGACGTGATAAGCTGCGAAAAGCTGCGGGGACTGGCACATACAGGTTGATCCGCAGATATCCGAATGGGGCAACCCACTATATTGAAGATATAGTATACCGTAAGGTAGGCGAACCCGGGGAACTGAAACATCTAAGTACCCGGAGGAGAAGAAAACAACAGTGATTGCGCAAGTAGTGGCGAGCGAACGCGCATTAGCCCAAACCAGCTAGTTTACGGATTAGTTGGGGTTGTAGGACCACGAGATTGGTTGTGTTATGAATTAGAACACTTTGGAAAGAGTGACCATAGAGGGTGATAGTCCCGTATAAGTAAAGATCATAAACCATAGTGGTATCCTGAGTAGTGCGGGGCACGTGAAACCCTGTATGAATTTGGCGGGACCATCCGCTAAGGCTAAATACTCCTGAGAGACCGATAGTGAACCAGTACCGTGAGGGAAAGGTGAAAAGAACCGTGAATAACGGAGTGAAATAGATCCTGAAACCATACGCTTACAAGCGGTCGGAGCCCCTTTGGGGTGACGGCGTGCCTTTTGCATAATGAGCCTACGAGTTAACGTTGCCAGCAAGGTTAAGCATTTAAGATGTGGAGCCGTAGCGAAAGCGAGTCTTAATAGGGCGCTATAGTTGGTAGTGTTAGACGCGAAACCGTGTGATCTACCCTTGGGCAGGTTGAAGCTGTGGTAACACATAGTGGAGGACCGAACCCGTTGACGTTGAAAAGTCTTGGGATGACCTGAGGGTAGGGGTGAAAGGCCAATCAAACTCGGAAATAGCTCGTACTCCCCGAAATGCATTTAGGTGCAGCGATATATTAGTTTTATAGAGGTAGAGCTACTGATTGGATGCGGGGGCTTCACCGCCTACCAATTCCTGACAAACTCCGAATGCTATAAAATGATGTATATCAGTGAGGGCATGGGTGCTAAGGTCCATGTCCGAGAGGGAAAGAACCCAGACCATCAGCTAAGGTCCCCAAATGTATATTAAGTTGAAGAAACGCGGTTGAACTGCCCAGACAGCTAGGATGTTGGCTTGGAAGCAGCCATTCATTTAAAGAGTGCGTAACAGCTCACTAGTCGAGCGGTTCGGCATGGATAATAATCGGGCATAAATATACTACCGAAGCTATGGATTTACAGTTTACTGTAAGTGGTAGGGGAGCATTGTAATAGGGTTGAAGGTGAGCTGTAAGGCTTGCTGGACTAATTACAAAAGAAAATGTAGGCATAAGTAACGATAATGCGGGCGAGAAACCCGCACACCGAAAGACTAAGGTTTCCTCAGCTATGCTAATCAGCTGAGGGTTAGTCGGGACCTAAGGCGACCCCGAATGGGTTAGTCGATGGACAACAGATTAATATTTCTGTACCTGCCCCACGATAAAAGTGACGGAGGCGAAAAGTTAGTGCGCACTGACGGAATAGTGCGTTGAAGGGAGTGGTAACACCCCGATAGTACACAAAGGCTTCGGCTGGCGTGATAATCTAGCGAATCGACTTCCAAGAAAAGCGAGTGGTGGCAGCCCGTACCGCAAACCGACACAGGTAGTTGGGATGAGAATTCTAAGGTGCTCGAGAGATTCATGGCTAAGGAACTAGGCAAAATAGACCCGTAACTTCGGGAGAAGGGTCGCCCATCTTCGGATGGGCCGCAGTGAAGAGGTCCAGGCGACTGTTTATCAAAAACACAGGACTCTGCTAAATCGAAAGATGACGTATAGGGTCTGACACCTGCCCGGTGCTGGAAGGTTAAGAGGAGATGTTAGCTTTTAGCGAAGCATTGAATTGAAGCCCCAGTAAACGGCGGCCGTAACTATAACGGTCCTAAGGTAGCGAAATTCCTTGTCGGGTAAGTTCCGACCTGCACGAATGGTGCAACGATCTGGACACTGTCTCAGCCATGAGCTCGGTGAAATTGTAGTATCGGTGAAGATGCCGATTACCCGCTGTGGGACGAAAAGACCCCGTGCACCTTTACTATAGCTTAGTATTGACTTTGGACAAGTGATGTGTAGGATAGGTGGGAGACTTTGAAGCTGCATCGCCAGGTGTGGTGGAGTCATTGTTGAAATACCACCCTTTACTTGTTTGAAGCCTAACTTCTGAAAATGAAGGACAATGCTTGGTGGGTAGTTTGACTGGGGTGGTCGCCTCCAAAAGAGTAACGGAGGCTTCTAAAGGTTCCCTCAGCACGCTTGGTAACCGTGCGTAGAGTGCAATGGCAAAAGGGAGCTTGACTGAGAGACATACAGGTCGATCAGGTACGAAAGTAGAGCATAGTGATCCGGTGGTTCCGCATGGAAGGGCCATCGCTCAAAGGATAAAAGGTACGCCGGGGATAACAGGCTGATCTCCCCCAAGAGCTCACATCGACGGGGGGGTTTGGCACCTCGATGTCGGCTCGTCACATCCTGGGGCTGGAGAAGGTCCCAAGGGTTGGGCTGTTCGCCCATTAAAGTGGCACGCGAGCTGGGTTCAGAACGTCGTGAGACAGTTCGGTCTCTATCTACAGTGGGCGTTAGAAATTTGAGTGGATCTGACTCTAGTACGAGAGGACCGAGTTGGACAAACCTCTGGTGCACCAGTTGTTCCGCCAGGAGCATTGCTGGGTAGCTACGTTTGGAAGGGATAAGCGCTGAAAGCATATAAGCGCGAAACCCACCACAAGATGAGATTTCTTTAAAGGATCGTGGAAGACTACCACGTTGATAGGCCATAGGTGTAAAGGCAGTAATGTCATAGCCGAGTGGTACTAATAATCCGTAAAGCTTAGTGCACCCGTCCTCCGGAGCCTTCGGGCGAAGGAGGGCAGGATAACCTAGTACTCATTTTATTTTATTAAAATATCAATGATATCTTCTATTGTTTATTTCCTTATATGTTAATCTTATTAGAAGTGAGATATCAGATATGAGACGTGAGATAAAAGGGAAACTTTTTAAATCTCAAGTCTAACATCTAAGATCTAATATCTCCTTTAAGATTTAAGGTGGCTATAGCATCGGGGCTCACCTCTTCCCATTCCGAACAGAGAAGTTAAGCCCGTTAGCGCAGATGGTACTGCTGTATTGTGGGAGAGTATGTCGCCGCCTTGTTTTTGAAAAGCACTTATCGAAAGATAGGTGCTTTTTTTGTTTATAACATCAGCAAATGCTGACTTCAAAACCCTTCATCATAGCGATGGAGGGTTTTTTTATGGAATAAAGTCTGGGGGTGGTATCGCAATTTCTATTGCATTTATAATCCTGCTGGTAAGGTTTAACCACAGAGTGACGCGGAGTTTAAAAAGGAGTTACACGGAGTAGAACTCTGTGATACTCCGTACCGTACTCCGTTTACTCCGTGGTTAAATAGTGCCTGGTTGGAGTCCTGTTCTCTACGTCTACTCGCTCACTCGGGCGTGGGATCCTTACAGGATGACAAACCGAGAAAATACAGGCGTGGGATCCTTACAGGATGACAAACGCAGGGGGTGTATTGGATTGGTGAGACTGGAAAGTACAAGTCGTCGGGTGTGGAGTACTCGTCACGGATTACAAATCCGCGCCATCGGGTAGTGGGGAGCACAGAGGTTTAGATTCCAGACTCTTTTTCTCTTCTCTCTTTTCTTGTTTCTTCATTGCCAATACTTTGTCCCGTTAGGGAACTCATATGGGTAGAAATTACAATCAAAAAGGTATTATCGTGCCGTTAGGTACGAAATATAAAATGCCAGACGTAGCTATATGCTGTACCTAAAGGCACAGGAATAAATGCCCCCTTTTTTCTACCCATATATAGTCCCTACTGGACAAAAAAAATCAGGACTTGCCCTTGTCTCCTGACTCTCCACAACAGGCCGCTCTTGTTCACTCACTCGGGCGTGGGATCCTTACAGGATGACAAACGGTGCAGGTACAGGCGTGAGATCTTTATAGGGTGACAAATGGGAGGGAACAAGGATGGGATCTTTACAGGATGACAAACCGGGAAGGTAAGGAAAGCACGGGGGAAAAGAGAGAATAAGGAAAGTCCAGGCTCTAGACTCTAGATTCTAGACCCTCTTCTCTTGTTTCTTGGCTCTTGTTTCTTGTTTCTTGGCTCTTGTTTCTTGTTTCTTGGCTCTTGTTTCTTGTTTCTTGGCTCTTATCTCTTTTAGACGACATCATTAATCAAACAACGACTTCACCAGCGTTCCAATTCCTTTGAACATAAAAAAAACAGCGGCAATGCAGGCTGCTAAGCCCAGGATCAATACCGGAATATAAAGTGGTTGATGTTGATTGTTAAAGGCGCTGTAAAGTACAACAGGTCCAATAGCAGAGAGAGGCAGGGCGATGGCAAGGTATTTTAAACCTTTTCCTAATAATGTCTTGTTTGTATGTTTCATACCAAAATATATTCTATTCTACAGTATATCTTAGCCTGGCAGTTTCAGAAAGCCTGAAATATCCAAACGGAAAATTTTCAGGGTTGGTGGTGTTAACAACATTCCCCCGAACAGTTGTAGGCTGGGTCTCAAAAGGACCTCCCCCAACGCCGGCCTGGGAACGCAAAATAAACATATATTCATAGAATCTCCTTGAAATTCCCTGAATTTCAAAATTAACAATATCTCCCGGACTTAGATCTTCATTTGAAAAAAAAGCGAAGGTTTGATTCCCATTTGTGAATTCATCATCATAGATCTGCAGGGATATTTCTTCGTGCATAAAGCGGAATAGGTAGTAGTTACCCGGTTCTGGCGGATCTGTGTAAAAAGCCTTCAGCTCAATATCCTCTCCCCCAAATCCGCCGGTATTGTCCTGTTCCACAAAGTCAATATCAACCACGGGAATAAAGGTCTCTGTTGCGCGATAAACTTCATCCTCATAAACTACTTGCAGCGTGTAGCTCTTTCCGGTTTCAGGAATAAAATTATCGTTAACATAAATTCCTGGATCTATTTCTTCAAAGCTATATAGAATGGAGTTTTCCTCTTCAATAACCACATTGGCACCTGTTGCTGCGGGGATCTCATCATCAAAATATGCAGTAGTTAGTGATAACCTTATATACTGCGGACTGGTAGGAATATCTTTTACGGTGAGAATAGAAGCTTCAATAACCAGTCGCGGGTCACTTTGTTCCAGATCCACATCAACAACCTCCTCACAGCCATAAAGACTAAAAAGTGCAATACAAAAAATTACTATTCTTCTCATGGACTAAAACTTAAAATTATAGGTGACAGAAGGTATAATGCCAAAAAGCGAGAGGCGAACCGCTTCATTTGATCCTACATCCTGGTTCCTTCTGAAGGTAAGGGATACTGCATTCATACGGTTATAAACATTATAAATTCCAAAATTCCAGGATGATTGCCAGTTACGCCTTGCATTTTTCGCCGGATTATAGGTAGCAGAAATATCCAGGCGGTGATAATCTGGCAGCCGGTTGCTATTCCTTGGGGAATATACAGGGATATTAAGGTTTTCAAACCTGTATTGCCCGGTGGGGAAAGTAACAGGCAAACCTGTTTGATATGTGAAATTTGTATTTAATTGCCATCTGTCATTTAATTCATACCCTGCCGTGATACTTAGATCATGTGGTTTGTCAAAATTGGTATTATACCAGTCCCCATTATTAATCCCTGTTTCTACCGGGGTCCTTCCGGGGGTCTGCTGTTCACTCCGGGAAAGGGTATAGGCAAGCCAGCCTGTGAATCTTCCCTTATTTTTCTTCAGTAATATTTCCAAACCATACGCCCTTGCTTCCCCGGGTAGGATCGCCTGTTCTATAGCATTATTGGCAATGAGGTTGGCCCCGTCTATATAATCCAGCCTGTTCTGAATGAATTTATAAAAGGCTTCGACTTCCAGGGAGTAGGTTTCCCTTTTAAAGTTCTGAAAAAAACCTGCGGCTACCTGGTCCAGCAACTGTGGCTCGATGTATCTGCCGCTGGGTGCCCATACATCCAGTGGAGTAGGGGAGCTGGTATTGGTAATGAGGTGAAGGTACTGGCTCATCCTGTTATAACTAAATTTTATTGACTGGTAGTCATTAAAACTGTAGGCTACGGCAAGTCTTGGCTCCAGGTTATAGAAAGAACGCTCTACCTGTCCCTTGTCCAGGCGGCGGGTCCCAATAGGATCTGCCTCCTCATAAATGCCGAAATCCTGATTGAAGACGACACCCTGCTCATTTTCATAAAGGTTCAATTCCTCCTGTCCAAGTCTAAGAAAGCTGTTTAAACGCAAACCATATTCCGCAGAGAACTTTTTAGAAAAAGTCTGTTCTATTGAAAAATAAGCAGAAGTCTCAAATGCATATTTCTTTGTGAGTTCAAAATAATTTATTCCGGACTCTTCTGAACTTGGTTCAATTTCCCCCGGGTTAAATTCATAATAAGTGCTTTGGATCCCGTAATCCATGCTCATATTCTCATTAAGGTAATGGTCGAAATCATATTTCACATTGAGATTCTTAATCCCACTATTCCAGTTGAATCCTACAAAATCAAGAGTGAGGCCATAATAGTAATCACTGTAGATAACAGATAGGTTGGTAAAAATATTATTGGTGAGTACGTGATTCCACCTAAGATTGAAGACGGCGTTCCCGTAGGTATTTCTAAAGCTCTCATTGATATTGAAGACATCCCGTCCAAAGTAACCCGAAAACAATAAAGTATTACTGTCATTGAGTCTGTAACTTAATTTTGTATTAAGGTCGTAAAAATAAGCGGAGTTTGGATTATCTGTAAGCTTGAGGAAAAGATGCGCATAAGAACTGCGCCCTCCTATAAGAAAAGAACCTTTTTCTTTCTCAAGTGGCCCCTGTAATAATAGCCTGCTGGAAATTAGACCAATTCCCCCATTTCCTTCGAATTTGCGGCTGTTTCCATCTTTTTGATAGATCTCCAGGACAGAGGAAACCCTCCCGCCATATTTCGCGGGGATCCCACCTTTATATAATTTCAAATTCTTAATGGCATCGGGATTGAAGACTGAAAATAAACCGAAAAGGTGGGAGCCGTTATATATAGTTGCTTCATCCAGTAGAATAAGATTTTGATCTGCAGCGCCACCCCGCACGTTAAAACCTGAAGACCCTTCTCCCGCATTGGAAACTCCCGGAAGCAATAACAGGGATTTGATCACATCAACTTCCCCAAAGACAACCGGTAACTTCTGTATAGTGGAGATGTCCAATTTATTTAAACTCATCTCAGGTTTCTTGATGTTGAGCCTTTCTATATTATCTGTGATAACCACTTCCTGTAAAGCCTGGGACGTTTCTGTCAATTCTACATTTTCGGTTTGGTTACCGGTAATTGTGATTTGTCTTTCGACTTCCTGGAATCCTATATATGTATAGATCACCCTATTAGTTCCTTCCGGAAGGCGCAGGGAATAAAAACCATATTCATTTGTAGTTGTCCCGGTATTAAGCTCTGGCACCAGGACGTTGGCTCCATACAGGGTTTCATTGCTCGAAATATCTTTTACAACTCCATTAAGTGTAAATTTTTCCTGTGCCTGCAGGAGAGAGGGGAGGAATATAACAAAAACAAAAAAGATTTTATTCAAAGGAAAATTTTTAAGCAAAGATAATGTTTGGCACTGTTTCCGGGGAAATTACTGCTTCTACAATTGTTATTTTATTCAAAAAAAAGGGCCGGAATCATTCCAGCCCTCTCATCAAATAAATATTCTCAACTCCTAGTAACCCAGGATGGTATTTAAAGTTTGGCTTGGGCGCATTGCCTTGCTGGTAAGCTCTTCTGAAGGATAGTAATACCCCTCAATATCCACAGGGCTTCCCTGGGCATCTATAAGGTCCTGAAGTATTTCCTTTTCATTATCCTGAAGTTTTTGAGCTACAGGCGTGAAATGCTCTTTAAGTTCTTTGTCTTTATCCTGGTCTGCAAGTGCCTGGGCCCAGTACAAAGCTAAATAAAAATGGCTCCCCCTGTTATCCATTTCATTCACTTTTCTGGAAGGGGATTTGTCATTTTTCAAAAATTGCTCTGTTGCCTGGTCCAGGGTTTCAGATAAAACCAGCGCTTTTGAATTATCATACTTCTCTCCCAGGTGCTCAAGAGACACCGCCAGGGCTAGAAATTCTCCCAGCGAATCCCAGCGTAAATGGCCTTCTTTTAAAAACTGCTGAATATGTTTTGGAGCAGATCCTCCCGCACCGGTTTCAAATAATCCACCACCGTTCATTAAAGGAACAATGGAAAGCATCTTGGCACTGGTTCCCAGCTCCAGGATAGGAAAAAGGTCGGTTAAATAATCCCTCAATACATTTCCTGTTACAGAGATTGTATCCTTTCCTTCTTTTACTCTTTGAAGGGTGAATTCTGTTGCTTCTGCCGGGGCAAGTATGCGTATATCAATGCTCGAAGTGTCATGGTCCTTCAAATATTTTTCAACCTTTTTAATGATCTCTGCATCGTGGCTTCGGTTTTTGTCCAGCCAGAAAACTGCTGGCATGCCAGAGGCTGTTGCCCTTGTCACTGCAAGTTTTACCCAGTCCTGTACAGGCGCATCTTTTGTTTGGCACATTCTCCAGATATCACCCTGCTCTACAGAATGTTCAAAAATCGTTTTTCCTTCACTGTCCAAAACCTTAACAGTTCCTGCAGCAGGGATCTCGAAGGTTTTATCATGGGAACCATATTCCTCGGCTTTTTGAGCCATTAGTCCCACATTGGGCACAGTACCCATAGTGGTAGGGTCAAAAGCTCCATTCTTTTTACAAAAATCTATGGTCGCCTGGTAAAGTCCGGCATAACTGCTATCTGGAATAACTGCTTTGGTGTCCTGCTGTTTTCCCTCTTTATTCCACATTTGTCCGGAAGTTCTTATCATTGCAGGCATAGAGGCATCAATGATAACGTCACTTGGTACGTGGAGATTTGTAATTCCCTTATCTGAATCTACCATCGCAAGGTCTGGCCCGGTCTCGAACCCCTTCTTAAGATCCTGCTCAACCTTATTTCGTGTGTCTGCATCCAGTTTGTCAAGGGAATTTAAAAGGTCACCCAACCCACTATTTACATTTATTCCTGCTTTCTCCAGTGCCTGGCTATGTTTGGCGAAAAGGTCTTTGAAATAAACCCTCACCGCGTGGCCAAAGATAATAGGGTCTGACACCTTCATCATTGTCGCCTTCATATGCAGGGAGAAGAGTACGCCTTTTTCTTTGGCATCTTTCACCTGCTCCTCTAAAAAGCCAAGCAGGGCTTTTTTGCTCATCACCGTAGCATCAATGATCTCCCCTTGCTTTACCTTCAGGTTATCTTTTAGAACTGTAGTTTTTCCTCCTGCTTCTTCAAGTTGTATTTTAAGTGCTCCTGCAGTTTCTATGGTAGTAGATCGTTCATTGGAATAGAAGTCTCCATCCTGCATGGTGGCTACGTGGGTTTTAGAATCCTTGCTCCACGCTCCCATACGGTGCGGATTTTCCTTTGCGTAGTTCTTCACTGCGCGAGGTGCTCTCCTGTCTGAATTTCCTTCTCTTAAAACGGGATTAACAGCACTACCTTTAACCTGGTCGTATTTTCTTTTGATCTCCTTTTCTTCCTCGTTCTTAGGCTCTGATGGGTAATCTGGTAACTTATATCCTTTTTCCTGTAGTTCTTTTACGGCAGCTTCAAGTTGAGGCTCAGAGGCGCTAATATTAGGAAGTTTGATAATATTTGCTTCAGGTTTATTAACCAGCTCTCCAAGTTCTTTAAGTGCATCTGGAACCTGTTGCTCTTGTGGCAGGCGATCATTAAAAGCAGCAAGTATCCTGGCTGCAAGGGAAATATCTGTAGGTTCTATTTCAATGTTTGAGGTGGCAGTGAAACTTCTTACAATTGGTAAAAATGAAAAAGTTGCAAGCATTGGGGCTTCATCTGTCTTCGTATAAAAGATCCTGGATTTTTGTGTCATGTTCAAATTATGGTTTTAGGAATTTCATAGGGGTCAAAATGAGAATTCTCATTTATAATCAAGAAATTCTAGTGATATAATAAAAGTAAATGAGCAGCTGTCCTAACAGTTACCCACTCCTGCGAAGATAAGGTTTTTGTAGGTTTTATCATAGTTAACAGGGGGTTAAAGTGCAGGGGGCTCAAATAGAAAAGCCATTTCAACATACCTTGTATATTGAAATGGCTTCTTACGAAATAACGCTTTACCGCCGGATCTTAAAAATCTATCTAAGTCAATTACCACAACTTACCGCGTGCGTTATTTCACTTAATAATTTTTGTCCACAAACGCTTTCAAAAACTATTAAAGGAGTTTTTATCTTTCAAACTATTTTTGCAGTGCAAAATAACGTTCTATAGAAGATAAAAACTTATGTAAAGATCAATGCTTTACAGTATTTAAACCTGCGGGAATCCTTGTGTCATCCTTAGCTTTGGATTTAAATACATTACAATATACAATCAAAGTTCAATTTATCAAAGAAAATAAGGGTTTAGTTATCAACAGTTTACGTAATTAACCTGGCTCTTTAGGTTTTTATATAAAATTTTAAATGCTGGCTAATTCTGGCTTTATAAATTGGATCGTTCCGGAAGCACAGGGAATTTTTAAGGTTATTAACAGGTATAATAAGAATTTATCTTTATTCATATAATGCATTTGGTCCCAGTTGTGATTTAGCCTTCAAATTTTGCCTTTTCTCGGAATAGAAAAAACGGATATTTTTAATGACCATCAGTATATCAATAAAAAAGCCCCTTATCGGGGCTTTGGAAATTTTGAAAAAAGAGAATACTATCTTCTCTCTTCCTTAATACGGGCTTTCTTACCAGTAAGACCTCTAAAGTAGTAAATACGTGCTCTTCTTACAGCACCACGTTTGTTTACTTCAACTTTTTGAAGGGCCGGCATATTGATAGGGAAAATACGTTCCACACCTACTGTACCGCTCATCTTACGAATAGTGAAAGTCTTTGAAAGGCCACTTCCTTTTACCTGGATCACAACACCTCTAAAAAACTGAGTACGTGTTTTTGCGCCTTCCTTAATTTCATAATACACAGTGATAGTATCACCTGCTGAGAATTCCGGAAAATCTTTCTTGGTTACGAATTCGTCCTGAACGAATTTAATTAAGGATTCCATAGATATTGATTTAAAAGATAGTCTAAAGCAACATTCACGGATTTCGCCAGAGGTTGGTTTAGAAACGAGTGCAAAATTAATAAATAAATCTTTATAAACAAGTAAATATCTCCTATTCCTCCTTCAAAAGATCGGGTCGTAATTCTTTGGTTCTCAGGTAAGACTGTTCCTCCCTCCAGGATTCGATCTTAGGGAAATTACCTGAAGTAAGGATTTCGGGGACTTTCCAGCCCTTATAGTCGGCAGGGCGGGTGTACACCGGTGGAGCCAGCAGGTCATCCTGAAAGGAATCTGTGAGAGCCGAGGTCTCATTGCCAAGGACCCCGGGGATCAATCTTATAACCGCGTCACATACCACCGCTGCTGCCAGTTCTCCGCCAGATAATACATAGTCCCCTATAGAGATCTCCTTAGTGATAAAATGATCCCTCACCCGTTGGTCTACTCCCTTATAATGACCACATAGTATTATTATATTTTCCTTTAGAGAGAGAGTATTTGCATCTTTCTGTGTAAATCTCTTACCATCTGGCGTCATATAGATCACTTCATCATAATCTCTCTCAGCTTTTAAAGCTGTTATGCACTTGTCTATGGGCTCGATCATCATGACCATGCCCGCGCCACCGCCAAACTGGTAGTCATCAATTTGCTTGTAATTATCTGTAACGTAATCCCTTAAGTTATGCAGGTGGATCTCAACGAGCCCCTTTTCAATGGCTCTTTTAAGTATTGAAACATCAAAGGGACTGGTTAAAATATCTGGTACAACTGTAATTATATCAATGCGCATCTTATAATAATTAGAGTGCAAAGATGAGAAATATCTTTAACAGGAAGTATGCAGCACCTGCCTATCTTTCATTGTGTTTATTCCTTTCATCCTGTAGCAGCCGACCCAGGCGCTGTTCTTTCTCCAGGGCCTTTTCACGATAAATGTCAAATTCCTTTTCTGTTTCATCCAATTTGCTTCGCGCTTCCCTGGTATGGGAGTGGCTTTGCTTGAAGCGGTATATAAAAAATAACAATGCCAGTAAAAGGGCTCCAACAATACCCCACATAAGTGCCATATAACTGCCTTTGCTAAAAGGCATTCCAAGGAAGGTTATAGCATCCTTTTCAGCATTAACGCGTTCCAGGTCCTGTTGGGTATTTTGTAATTCTTCTTCCAGGGAATTTATTTGATCCTGTTGCTGGTCTATTGTGTTCTTTTGGGTGATTAGCTCTTCATTGAGCCTGGTGTAGTGTTGTGAGGCATTGTTTCTTAGTTTTACAAGTTCATTGTAATCAACCACCTTATATCCCTGGTAATCGTTTGAACTTTCAATAAGATTGGTAAACTCATCCTCAACAGGGTTTTGAGTTGCAGCTGTCTCCTGGGCTTGCATCTTTCCACTTAGTGCCAGGCAGGCTAAACTTAAAAATAATACTTTATTCATTTTATGCTTTTTGGTTCAATAACCTACACAACGTGTCGAAAATTAACTTATTGCCAAAAAAAGGATAAGTCATGAACTTTTCGAAAAACCTGTTGTTAAGTTACTCATTTTGTGCTTCTTGTGCAGCATCTTCGTAGTTAATATCTTCATCTATATCCCCGGTGAATGCCTTGATCCAGGCATTTTTAAAAATATTAAGGACCGTGGCCCAGGTACTTGTATCCACGTTATTAAGGTCTCCCTCAATGGGTGCCCGGGTTGCCAGAGTACCGGTCCCCTTGTTCTCAAATAACCACTTAACGGCACCTACAAAACCTTCCCAGATTTTTCCAAGGAAGCTGCGATCCTCTTCCTTGCCAAGGATCTTTGTGTCAATGAACATAGGTTTGAGATAGCCTTTCAAATATCCATCGGCAATCGCAAATTCACTGTATAATTCAAAAGTGCCGCTCTCAAAATCTACTCCTATATAATTTTCAGATAGGTCATTAAGTGCGGTTACATTTGCTTTCTTAAGGGAAAATTCTATATCCATATCGGGGATCTTTTTTAAAAGGTTCAGGTTCCCCTGCAGGGTCACATTCCCTCCCCCCATGGAATTTGCCCTGGCGTACAGGTTGGAAGGAAGGGTTTTTTCCTCATTCACTACATTGCTCAAATTTGTGGCATCAAGATCTATATTCTCAAGGAACATATCAATTTGAGGATCTTTTGCCAGGCGCACAAAATTGGCAGTGCCGTTATGTACGTTAAAGTGGTTTATATCTATGGGAACAAGATCTGTAAGTGCCTTTGTCCAGTCATCAACATCTGCCTCACCTTCCACGGGTTCGGTTTCCTGGTCTTCAAAAATATAGTTGAACTTTGGCCCATGTAGGATCACCTCACTCACAATCTTACCTTTAAACAGGGATTTCCATTCTATTGAGATATCGTTCTTGGGGAAATCCAGCATAGGAGTATCTGTCCTGGCACTGCGTTTTCTTAGTTTAAGTCCTTTGATTACATATGCCCCACGATACAGCGCGACATCAATATCTTCAACGTGGCCCATATAACCTGGGATCTCATTGAGGGTTTTATTTACATAATTCTTAAGGAAATACGGTAGCATCAAACGGCCTATAATGACAAGTGCCAAAATTGTTAGGGGAATGATATACCGCTTTTTGCGTACCGCGTGCTTCTTTTTGGAATTAGCCATAGAAACCGTTTTTACAAATTTGGTTATTACGGCTGTTTCAGGCAGTTAAAAATTAGCCAAAAAAAAGCTGTCAATTACGACAGCCCTTTTTCATATAAAACAAAAAATTCCTAATAATAAGTATAGCGTCTTACCTTGGCGATGTATTTAGCCAGGCGTATAACTTGCTGGCTATACCCAAATTCATTGTCATACCATACATATAGGACGGTGTTCTTGCCATCTTCTGAAACTATCGTCGCCTTGCTGTCAAAAATAGATGGCTGGGCAGATCCTACTATATCTGTAGAAACCAGTTCATTGTCAAGGGAATATTTAATTTGCTCAACCAGGTCTCCTTCCAGGGCATACTTTTTCATGATCTCGTTCACCTCATCTATAGTGGTTTCTTTTTGAACTTCGAGATTCAGGATTGCAAGGGAACCATTAGGAACAGGAACGCGTATGGCATTGGAGGTAAGTTTTCCTTCAAAAACCGGTAATGCCTTGGCTACCGCCTTTCCTGCCCCGGTCTCTGTTATCACCATGTTTAGTCCTGCTGCGCGACCCCTCCTGTATTTACTGTGCATATTATCTACCAGGTTCTGGTCGTTTGTATAGGCGTGGATGGTTTCAAGATGCCCGTGTACAACTCCAAGTGTGTCCTCAATGGCTTTTAGTACAGGTACAATAGCATTGGTGGTGCAGGAAGCTGCTGAAAAAATGTCAGATTCATCGGGATTATATTCTTGATGGTTCACCCCATGAACTATATTTGGAACTCCTTTCCCCGGGGCAGTCAGCAGGACTTTAGATGCACCTTTACTTGATAGGTGCCTTGATAATTCTTCCTTATCGCGGAAGGCTCCTGTGTTATCGATTATAAGTGCATCTTCAATACCATATTGAGTATAATCTATATCTTCAGGATTGTTGGCTGAAATGATATGAACGGTAGTGCCGTTTATGATAAGGGCTGAATTTTTTTCATCAATAGTCACTGTACCTGAAAAATCCCCGTGAACCGAATCATTTTTTAAAAGAGAGGCTCTCTTCTCCAAAACAGTAGCGTCTACTTTTCCCCGGGTCACAATAGCCCGTAATCTTAACTGACTTCCTTTCCCGGTTCGGGTCATCAATTCCCTGGCAAGTAATCTTCCAATTCGTCCAAACCCGTAAAGCACCACATCTTTAGGAGTAACCTCCTTATAGTCTTTGGCATCCTTAAGTTTTCCGGTAATAAAGGATTTTGCATTATGATAGTCTACATCCTCAAGATGATATTCATATGTCAACTTTCCAATATCCAATTTTGCAGGAGGAAGGTCCAGGTCCTTTATGGCTTGTGCGATCTCAACAGAATCGAAAATTGAGATTGGTTTTTGCACAAATTCACCGGCATATTCGTGAAGATTCAAGATATCACTAACATTCCGGTTTATTAGCTGGTTTCGGAATAAAACCAATTCTATGGATTTATCATACCATAGGTCACTTATAATCTTAATAAATTCAACCGAGGCTCTTCTGCGGTCGGCCTGAAAAGAAAGTTCCTTTTCGTAAACTTCGTTAAATCCCATTTTTTATTGAGTTAAGTTGTGTGTTTTAAAAACGCTGCAAAAGTATAGATTTCAAACGTTTTCGTAAAAAGTTTTAGCAAAAAAATAACCCGCTGGTTTATATCCAGCGGGTCATTATGAATTTAGGACAAATTATTGCCATATATATGTTTGTTCCTTGCCTTCGCGGTTTACAAAAGTTACGCTTAATGGCTCCTGTGGATCTTTTGAGTTTAATATCTTTCTTACATCGGCAACGCTGGTAACATCCTCGTTGTCAATTTTCGTAATGATTATTCCAATAAGGGCCTGGGATCTCTTATCACCTTTTAATGCAGCGCTTATTTTTACACCATTAGAAACTTTTGATCTTTTTAGATCATCTTTGGAAGCATTGGTTACTTCAAGTCCAATTGGAGTAATGGCATATGTTTCATACTTCGTCAATTTCACATCGAGCTCTCTTTCCCGGCCATTTCTCAAAATATTGACTTTTACAATATCTCCGGGTCTCTTCGATCCTATATATCCGGTAAGGTCAGACATCTTGCGAACGGTCACATTATCAATTTGACGAATCACATCGCCATCCTTTATCCCTGCCATGGCAGCGCCACTTTCAGAATCTACATCGGCAACAATGACACCCTGTGCAACTTCCAGGTTATATTCCCTGGAAATGTTTTGGTTAAGGTCCCTTCCCCGAATTCCCAGAATACCTTTTTGTACATTCCCATATTCAAGGATGTCCTCCACGATCTTACGGGCGTTATTGGATGGTACTGCAAATCCATACCCAATATAACTACCGGTTTGAGAGGTGATGGCTGTATTGATGCCTATAAGCTCCCCATTGATATTCACAAGGGCACCTCCGCTGTTTCCCGGGTTAATGGCAGCATCTGTTTGAATGAAGGACTGCGGGGTCCCGTCATTGGTGTTAAGGTCACGTGCCCTTGCACTTACGATCCCGGCAGTTACTGTAGAGGTAAGGTTAAAAGGATTACCTACTGCCAGCACCCATTCTCCAAGCTTTATGTTGTTGGAATTTCCAAATGGTAGATAGTCCAGGTCCCGTGCGTCTATCTTTATCAAAGCAATATCTGCGCTGGGTTCTGTTCCTATAAGCTCTGCCTTATAGGTTTTGTTGTTATTAAGGGTAACTTGAATTTCGCTAGCGCCGGCTATCACGTGATTATTGGTCACAATATACCCATCTGGAGTAATAATGACCCCAGATCCTGCTCCCCTTAAGGCTTTGCCCCCCGCGCCGCCACGGGCCTGCAGTTCCCAAATTGTTCTTGGCTGGTCATAGATCGCTACATTCTTTACGTGCACAACCCCGTGAACAGTTTTTTCAGCAGCTTCAGTAAAATCTGCATTTGTGCCATAGACCGGGGGTTCAAAGGAAACCGGTAGGATACCAGGGGTGCCGGTTGTCATCATTTCGGTATTACCCATAGCAACAAAATCTTCCTCCAGGAACAATTTATAGGAGCCTAAAGTAAGGATGCCTCCCAACATAGAAACAAAAACAAGTGTGGTTAATTTTTTCATCTTTAAGTCCTTATTTTTTATTATAAAATTGAATTATTATACTTTTTTAGTCGTTCCCCTGCCTCTTTAGTCAACGTGGAATTCTTTTACTTTGTTGTACCTTTGCAGGGTTGAAATTGCAAATAATGACAATAAATTTTTACAAATTCCACGGGACGGGAAATGACTTTATTATGGTTGATAACCGTGATAATGCATTCTCCAAAAATGATACCATTCTCATTAACAGGTTATGCCACAGAAGATTTGGCATAGGAGCAGATGGTTTGATACTGCTGGAAAATCCTGAAAATGAAAAGGAAGATTTCAGGATGGTATATTTTAATGCAGATGGTAACCAGAGTAGCATGTGCGGCAATGGGGGCCGTTGCCTGGTGGCATTTGCAAAATACCTTGGAATTATTGAGGATAAGGCAGGTTTCACCGCAATAGATGGTTTTCATCTCGCCACAGTCGAAAATGACATTGTAAGCCTTAAGATGCAGGATGTGGAGGTGAAGGGCCTCAATGAGGACGCTCTATTCCTGGACACGGGCTCTCCCCACCATATTATTTTTACAGAAGAAGTAGGGGACATGAAGGTAAGGGAGCTTGGAGCCAAAATTAGATATTCAGCTGTATATGAAAAACAGGGTGGCACTAATGTTAATTTCGTGCAACAGGAGGAAAACAATACTTTTCTTGTGCGAACTTATGAGAGAGGTGTGGAGGATGAAACCTATTCCTGCGGGACGGGAGTCACTGCAGTAGCACTGGCGGCACATGCCACGGGGAAATCTTCTAATAATGAAATAGACCTTAAGACCCCGGGAGGGTTATTAAAGGTGAGTTTTGAAAAGCAGGGTGATCATTACAGGAATATATGGCTTCGAGGCCCTGCCCAATTTGTATTTAAAGGAGAGATAGATGCCAACACTAAAGGGTAATAATGTAATCCTACGGGCCCTGGAGCCAGAGGACCTGGACTTTGTCCTTGAAGTGGAGAATACAGAGGAGTTCTGGGAGATAAGCGCAACACGGGTGCCATATTCCAGGTATCTTATAAAAAAATATATCCAGAATTCTCACCGGGATATCTATGAGGTGAAGCAGTTGCGCCTTATGATTTGTGATCTTGAAAATAATCCTACAGGGATGATAGATATCTTCGATCTTGACCCAAAAGATCGTAAAGCAGCTTTGGGCATTCTTATTGCAAAAGAAGATGATCGCAGGAAAGGTTTTGGGGCAGAGGCCCTTTCCCTTGTATGCGCCTATTGTTTTGCGCATTTGGGATTGCATCAGGTCTATGCCAATGTCACTGCAGATAATGAGCCCAGCAACCGCCTTTTTTTTAAGAATGGATTTATAAAGGCAGGAGTTAAAAAAGACTGGGTGCTTGTCAATGGAAAATTTAAGGATGAGGTTTTATATCAATTAATAAATGTACATTAAAAGAATACTTTTGATCATTGCCCTTTTGGGCCTGGTAGTTTTAGGTTATTTCAGTTACAGGATCTACGATAATATTTTTACTCCCAATACAGCTTTTGAGGCTGAAAGCGTTACTATCTATATACCCACGGGAGCAAATTATGCGACTGTAAAAGACTCCTTGCGGCCACATTTAAAGGACATTGCTTCTTTTGAAGCAGTTGCAGAGAAGAAAGGCTATAGCCCCAAGGCGGGGAAGTTTGTTATCACGAAAGGGATGAACAATAATTCAATTATAAACACACTACGCCTCAGAGGGCTTCCTGTGAAAGTGGTTTTCAATAACCAGGAGCGGCTGGAGAATCTTGCCGGCAGGATCTCGACTCAAATTGAGGCAGATAGTATTTCTCTTCTGGAGGTAATGAGAGATACATCATTCCTTTACGGGAATGGCTTTACAAACGAGAATGCGCTTGGAATGTATATTCCCAATCAATATGAATTCTTCTGGAATACCTCGGCTGAAGGTTTCAGGAAACGAATGCAACGGGAATATAATAACTTCTGGACCCCAGAAAGATTGCAAAAAGCAGAGGAGATTGGCCTTACTCCCCAGCAGGTAACCGTCATTGCATCTATCGTTCAGAAAGAAACAGCCAAAGTAGATGAGAGGGCAAAGGTTGCGGGCGTCTATATGAACAGGTATAAGAATGGGTGGAAACTGGATGCAGACCCTACCGTGATCTATGCTATAAAGCTGGAGAACGATAATTTTGATACTATAATCAAAAGAGTGCTTTACAAAGACCTCACCCTGGATTCTCCGTATAATACTTACCTCTATAAAGAACTACCTCCGGGTCCTATCGCTATGCCCGATATTTCTTCCATCGATGCTGTTCTTAATTATGAGGACCACAAATATTTTTATTTTGTGGCCGATGTGGAGAACTTTGGCTACCATAAGTTTGCTGAAACTCTCGCCCAACACAACCGCAATAAGCAGGCTTACATAAGGTGGATCAATAAGCAGGGAATTAACAGGTAAAGGTCATTGGTACAAACCAAAGTATTTAGAATTTTTCATAAACCTTTATATCTCCTCAAAGAACATATCAACCCCAAGCATAGGGCGGTTTCGGATCTATAATAGATTAAAAAATTTGAGCTTTTTAAAAGAGGGTATACGAACTATTTCCACGCACAAGGATTTAGACTGAATTATATTTTCCGGTAGCCAAAACGAACTGGACACTTGCACCGAAGATTAAGGAGGTAAAGGCCAAAGATTTTAACTTCTTCATTAAAATTTATTTTTCTTTTCACATCTCTTGGGAATTGGTTAACATCCTGGTAATCACATTTTTAATTAAATTCGTATCTTTGCCCGGCGAAATTGAGAGGGGCATTGTTTTTGCCAGTAACCTTTCAGAAAGCAAATTTTATGAGAAAGAAGATTTTTAAATTTTCAATCCTACCAATAATTGCAGGATCTATATTTTTTAGTTTCACACCAAAGGAAACAGCAAATTTGGATAACTATGCAATATCTCCAGATCTTGAACTGGAATATACAGTAGGTTCCCCAGAGGATACTATGGCTTTAGAGGCCTCTGCGCCAAAGATTGTTCCTGTTCTTGGAAAATCCTATACCGGTTTTAAAGAGGCGCTTGCCTTCAAAGAGTCCAGGGGAAATTATAAAGCTTTAAACGAGTTTGGATATATGGGAAAATACCAGTTTGGTAAAGGAACCTTAAGTCTTATAGGAATTAAGGATACCGAGTTATTCCTCAATTCACCCGAGCTGCAGGAAGCGGCATTTTATGCAAATGCCTCGCGAAATAAGTGGATCCTCATAAGAGATATTGCCCGTTTTGAGGGAAAAGTGATAAATGGTATCGAAATAACAGAGTCCGGGATTCTTGCTGCAGCCCATCTTGCAGGTCCGGGCAGTGTTAAGAAATATCTTAGAAGCTGGGGCGCGAATGCCTTTAGTGATGCGTTTGGTACTACTATAGAATATTATCTTAAGAAATTTGGTGGCTACGACACCTCTTTTATTGAGCCCAATAAAAAGGCCAGCGCACTAGCTTATAGAGCTTAGGCTTCCTTTTGAAGTACAAAAATAGTAGGCCTCTTATGGAGGTCTATTTTTGTTTTACGCCATGAACCGACTGTTTGTGTCAAAATATATTCAGAGGGGAGGGTGAGATCACATGCTACGCAAACACTCGTATTTGGATGTAATATTGAGGTCATATCCTCCAGTAGCTGATTGTTCCTGTATGGGGTTTCAATAAAGATCTGGGCCTGGTTCCTTTCTAAGGAAATTCTTTCCAGGTTCTTTAATTCCTGCTTTCTTTCCTTTTTGTCTATGGGAAGATATCCATGAAAGGTAAAGCTTTGCCCGTTCATTCCACTGCCCATCATAGCTAGAAGTATAGAAGAGGGTCCTACAAGCGGCACTACCTGTATTCCCATTTCGTGCGCCAGTTTTACAACCTCTGCACCCGGGTCTGCCACCCCGGGACAACCCGCTTCACTAAGCAACCCTACATCAACTCCTTCCTTACAAGGGTCTAAGAAGGAAGGTAAACTGGCGGGTTCTGTGAATTTATTTAGTAAGCTTAATTTTAAGGCTGGTTGTTTCTTTGAGGGCAGCACCTCCTTGATCGATCTTCTGGCCGTTTTATCATTCTCTACTATATAATGATCTATCTTTTCAATGATCTTCTTTATTGAGTAAGGAAGTACATCAATAGGATTAGATGGGCCCAGGGTAGTAGGGATTAAATATAATTTCCCCGAATATTTGTAAGCAGCGCTTGCCATAGTAGATTGGATGTTTCCCGGAAGGATTATTTTTCTTTTTCCAGTTTTGAAGCGATCATCTCACAGGCTTCATTCAGCATTTCGTAAACATTTTCAAAGCCATGTTCCCCACCGTGGTAAGGATCTGGTACATCTACCTTTTCTCCTGGGAAAACCTCATCCAGGATAAGTTTCACCTTTCTTTTATCCTCTTCATTCCTGGCTAGTGAAATTACATCGGCATAATTGAAGGTATCCATTACATAGATGTGGTCAAACCGGTCAAAATCTTCGGGAGAGAATTGCCTTCCGCGCTGGTCGGTAATATCAAGTCCATGGCGTTTACCAACAGCAATGGAACGTGGATCTGGGGAGTCATCTATATGATAATCACCTGTACCTGCAGATTCAATGTAGACTTTATTTGGATCTACTTTAGACTTAAGGATTCCTTCGGCCAGGGGTGATCTGCAGATATTTCCCAGACACACCATTAAAACCCTGGTTTTCATAATTTAAATTTTTATAATGTAAGCTTCTTGTTGAGGTCCTCAACGAACTTTTTGAATTGTTTGTCTGTCGCAGCAAGGTTGTCCACTGTTTTACAGGCGTGAAGAACAGTCGCGTGATCGCGCTTTCCTATTTGGCTGCCAATACTGGCAAGGGAAGCCTTTGTGAATTTCTTGGCAAAGAACATGGCCAGCTGTCTCGCCTGGACAATATGACGTTTCCTGGTCTTGGATTGCAATGTTTCCACATCCATCTGGAAGTAATCGCTTACAATCTTTTGTATGTAATCTATAGATACTTCGCGCTTGGTATTCTTAACGTAATTGTCTACGATCTTTTTTGCAAGTTCTAGGGTGATATCCTTTTTATTGAAGGATGAATGGGCTATAAGCGAAATAATTGCCCCTTCAAGTTCCCTTATATTCGTCTTTATATTATTTGCCAGGAACTCGATAATATCTTCCGGCATTTCAACCCCGTCCCTGTATAATTTATTCTTGATGATGGAAACCCTTGTCTCAAAATCGGGGTGCTGTAACTCTGCAGACAGTCCCCATTTGAACCTGGAAAGCAATCGTTGCTCGATATCCTGCATATCTACCGGTGCTTTATCACTGGTAAGTATAACCTGTTTTCCGTTTTGGTGCAGGTGGTTAAAAATGTGGAAAAATACGTCCTGTGTTCCTGCTTTTCCTGAAAGCAACTGGATGTCATCCACGATCAAAACATCAATTATCTGGTAAAAGTGAATGAAATCATTACGATTATTCTTTTTTACCGATTCAATATATTGCTGGGTAAATTTTTCAGCAGAGATATAAAGAACCGTTTTTTCAGGATATTTATCCTTAATATCTACCCCAATCGCATGGGCAAGGTGAGTTTTTCCAAGTCCTACCCCACCAAATATCAGCAATGGGTTAAAAGATGTGCCTCCCGGTTTATTTGAAACAGCCAGTCCCGCACTTCTCGCCAGCCTGTTGGAATCCCCTTCAAGAAAATTCTCAAAGTTATAATTAGGATTAAGCTGGGATTCAATTTTCACATTTCTTATCCCCGGTATTATAAAAGGATTCCTGAGTTCGGGGTTCCTGTTCTTAACCGGAACATCCACTTCCTGGGATGCCATATGGCTTCGTTGTGTACTGGGGATCTTTTCTGTAAACGGGAGTTTGTTGCCGTAAGTATTTTCCATCTTGATGACATAAACCAGTTTGGCCTTTTCTCCCAGTTCTTTTGTTAAAGAAACCTTCAATAATTTAACATAATGCTCCTCCAGCCATTCGTAGAAGAATTTAGAAGGAACCTGGATGCTTAAAGCACAATCTGTAAGTTTTACCGCTTGTATCGGCTCAAACCACGTTTTGTAGGCTTGAGGAGTAATGTTATCTTTGATAAAAGCCAGACAGCTATTCCAAACTGATTGCGCAGTTTTTGACATGCTTTAAATTAGATTATTTATAGGTTAGTAGATGGACAAAAATTACAGTGAAAGAATCTTTCTTCCGAATTTTTGGTAAAACAAATATGTGAACAAAATACCTTAAAAAAAAACCTATTCGCTATTGAATTTTAAGAAAATTTTATGCATACTTCCTTCCAGCTATGAAAGTACAAAACCTCAACAAATAAACACCCAAATTCTTATGAAAACTCATCAAACCTTTGTTAAAGTAAGATATGCAGAGACAGACCAAATGGGGGTGGTCCATCATGGGAATTACGCGCAATATCTTGAAATGGCCCGTATTGACTGGCTTGCCCAATTTGATGTCTCTTATCGTCAAATGGAGAAGGATGGGATCATGCTGCCTGTTTACTCCATGGAATTCACTTTTATAAAGCCTGCCGGTTTTGATGATATTTTAAAAATAGAAACAAGGTTGAAGGATTTTCCTACAGCTAAGATCGAGTTCGGATATTCCATCTACAATCCACAAGAAGAATTGATAACAAGAGCATCAACCACGCTTGTTTTCATGGATGCAAAATCAAAAAGGCCAATGAGGTGCCCGCAATACATTCTGGATAAGATCAAGGAGGATTAATTTTCCTCTCTGCCAATCTCTACCTTATAAATGCTGCTGAATTTTTCATAGATCTCTTCAGCCTCTTTTTTCCTTACAGAAATATAGATCTTGCAATCCAGTCCCAGGTCCTGTTCCTTAATATTGAGGTTATGTTCTTTTATAAGCCTCATTACAATATTCATTTCTGGATAATCAAATTTTAACCTGAAAGTCTCATCGATGGTGCGGGTAGTGATCCTGCTGTTTTCCAAAGCCATTTGAGCAGCGGTTCTATAGGCATTTATTAGGCCTCCAACCCCCAGCTTTACCCCGCCGAAATATCGCACGACCACCACCAGGATGTTTGTCACTTCAAAAGACTGTATTTGCCCATAAATAGGCATTCCTGCTGAATTTGATGGCTCCCCGTCATCATTGGCGCGATATTGAGGATCTTCCTTACCTATTTGCCAGGCGTAACACCAGTGGCGCGCCTGGTGATGTTTCTTCCTTAGGTCCTCCAAATGTTCTTTGGCTTTCTCTTCATTGGTAATTGGAAAGGTGTATCCAAAGAATTTTGAATTCCTGTCTTTGAACAAAGCTTCTTTTCCCGGTTTACTTATGCTTTTGTAGGTGTCCTTCAAGATGATCTAAATTCCGCTGTTGGCAACTAAAATAATACTTATTACTGCAAGTGCAATTCCTATCCAGTTTTTGGGAAGTAGCCTTTCTCTAAATAATATGATCCCAAGTAATGTAGATAGCAGTACAATAGCCACATTGTTTATTGTGAAAATGGTGGAGCTTTCATAACCCTCGCTTCTCAACGCCATGACAAGGAAATAAATAGAAAAATAATTGGGGATCCCCAACGCGAAGCCTCCGAGAATATTCTTCCCGGTAATCCTTAAGCTGCCTGTAAAACCCTGGTAGATCAAAACCGCAGTCCCCACCAATCCGGCTACAGCAAATATGGTCGAAGAGAAAAGTGCGACGTCTGCCTCCTGTACATAACTTGCTTCCAGATATTTTATGCTGGTATCTATTACCCCGCTTCCCAGGAAAACTAATATTGGAAAAATGAGGTTTCTTTTTTTGATCGCTATCCCGTCCCTGGTTTTAATGGAACTAAGGTAAACAGCGGCCAGGGCCAGGACGATCCCTGTGATCTTTATCGCGCCGGTGCTTTCATTAAAATAAGTGATCCCAAACACCACAGGAATGGCTACCGACATTTTTGTGGCTACAGAAACAACAGAGAGGCCACTTCGTTGGGTGGTAATAGCCGCCAGGTTAAAAACCAAAATAAACATAATTCCCAAAAACAAGGTACCCGTAAACCAGGGTTTGGAAGGGATTTCGCTTACATCGAGATCTTTTATGTACCCAAAGAATCCCACCGTACAGGCCATGAAGTAATTTACAATTATGGCCTGCAGGGTATTCACCCCGTATCTCTGGAATAGTTTAAAGATCACAAAGATCACACTGGAGGCCAGCACACTTAGCAGCAGGTAGATCAAAATAGTTCTTTTTTAGTGGTGAAAAGATCTATAATGTCTTCCCGGGTAGGTTCCAGGTTCCAGGTGTGAATTCCCAGTGCCGCCGCGGCATCTGTATTTTCTTTAGTGTCATCAATAAAAAGGCATTCCCCCGGCTTAAGATCGTGCCGGTTAAGCACAAATTCATAGATCTCCCTATCGGGTTTGCGATAATTTATCTCGTGAGACAGGTAGAAGGCGTCAAAGCATTTCTTAAAATCCTCAAAGAAGGGGACATTCTCTTTTATCCGGTCAATATGTATCTCGTTGGTATTACTTAGCAGGATAAGTTTGTATTTTTTTTCTTCTGAAAGTTTTTGGATAAACCTGAACCTGTACTCTGGAAAATCCCTTAGAATGGCATTCCAGGAATTGGTTATTTTTTCCCTGTCCAGGTGGGAATATTCCTTTATATAAGAAGTTATGAATTCATCTGAAGATTTTAAACCCTTCTCATACTCCAAATTATTTTTGACCACGGCATCGCTAAAGTTTTCAACTTTGTGATTTTTAAGTTCACGTAAGGTGGCCGGTTTATCCAGGTTCACGAAGATATCTCCAAAGTCAAAAATTATCGCTTTTATCATTTCTATATTCTGTTTATAATTCAGGGGCCTTTAATGCCGATCTGTGATTATGTATATGCCTTCAGGATCTTAAGTTCATCGCCGTCAATAAATTTTTCCAGGTAAGGTTTTCCCTGGATCTTTGGGGCAGGAAGCCCTTTGCCAAAAGTTTTTCTTCCTGTAAGGATCCTGGCCTCATCCCATAGACCGGCATCAATAAAGCTTTGCAGTGTTCTTGTGCCGCCTTCAACGATGAGCGCTTGTAGTTTGTGTTTATAGACTACATCACATATTTGTTGAATGATCTCCCTGTCAAAATTTAAAACTTCAAAACTCAGTCTGTCCGCGGTGAGTTCGTTTTTATCTGCTGAAGGTTTATCGCAAAAGACGATCGTTCTTATACTGCCGTTAAATAATGCTGAAGATGAAGGGGTGCGCAGGTTCCGGTCGATCAAAAGACGCACAGGGTCGTTACCTTTCCATAGCCGGGCATTGAGTTTAGGGTCATCTGCCACTGCGGTGTTGGTGCCTACCAGGATAGCCTGCTCTTCACTACGCCATTTATGCACAAGCTGGTTGGTGTATTTATTTGTGATCCACACAGGTTCTCTCTTTAGGCCCGGGGTGGGTGCCGGTGCGAGAAAACCATCGGTAGATTGGGCCCATTTTAAAATGATATAAGGCCTTTTTAACTGGTGGTAGGTAAAGAACCTTTTATTAAGCTCCCTGCATTCTTTCTCCAGTACCCCAACTTTAACTTTGCATCCAGCTTCCAGTAATTTCTTGATCCCTCTCCCTGCTACTTCCTCGAAGGGATCTACAGTACCAATGACCACTTTTTTAATTCCGCTGGCTATGATAAGATCGCTGCAGGGAGGGGTTTTTCCAAAATGGCTGCAGGGTTCCAGGCTAACGTAAATGGTGGATGTTTTAAGCAGGCTTTTATCCTCCACGGCATTTATGGCATTTACCTCGGCATGGGCTTCTCCTGCCTTACGATGCCAGCCTTCCCCAATAATTCTGTTGTTTTGCACGATAACGCTGCCTACCATTGGATTCGGATAGGTTTTTCCAAGCCCGTTAAAGGCAAGTTGAATGCAGCGCTTTATATATTTTTCGTGTATATTCACGCCTCAAAAATAGGATTTATTAGTAAGAATGAGCAATTTTAAGATACGGGAAATTCAGCCCGATGACAACCAGCAGGTTGCAAAAGTGGTTAGGGAGGTGTTAGTGGAAATGGGGGTGCCAAAAGTAGGTACCGCCTATGAAGATAAATCCCTGGATAATATGTATGGGTATTACAACAATCCCGGGATGCAATATTTTGTTGTGGAGGAAGATGGGCGGATCATTGGCTGCGCCGGGATAGGTCCCTTACCGGGAGAAGCAGGGGTTTGCGAATTGCAAAAGATGTACTTTCTCCCGCAGGCAAGAGGAAGGGGTATTGGAGCGGTGATGATGGAAACCTGCCTGGATTTTGCAAGAAAATCTGGCTACAAAAAATGTTATCTGGAGACCATGCCCTACATGCAACATGCTCAAAAATTATACGCCCGTACCGGCTTTAAACCTCTTGATGGCCCCATGGGGGAAACAGGGCATTATAACTGCACCGTGTGGATGATAAAAGAGCTAGCCCCCGGCCCCCGAAATCCCCCGGCCCCGAAGGGGGAGTAAAGCCTCAGGCCCCCACAGAGGGAGTAACATTAAAAGGCGTCATGGAATTTGTCTAAATAATAGAGTAATTGAAAATATCCCATTTAAAAATAAAATTTTTGAAAGCCCTGGAGGGGGAGTATCCTCCAGAGGAAGCGGGTTCCTTTTTTAATTTGCTTGCAGAGGCTTACCTGAAGAAGACCCGGCTGGAGATTGCGCTGGAGCCAAATGCTCCTGTGAACGATAAAAAACTTAGCCTTTTTGATGCTGCTGTTGAAAGGTTAATGAACCACGAACCTATTCAATATATCATCGGTGAAACTGAATTTTTCGGACTCAAGTTCAGGGTTAATGAGAACGTTCTTATTCCACGTCCAGAGACAGAGGAACTGGTACAATGGATCCTGGAAGATGTAAGGAGGAATGATGCTTCAGCAAAACTGAAGATCCTGGATATTGGTACAGGAAGTGGTTGTATTGCAGTAAGCCTGGCGAAATTGCTTCCGCAGGCAACTGTTTCAGCAATGGATATTTCAGCAAAAGCTCTTGAAGTAGCTAAGGAAAATGCAACTTTAAATGCGGCTGAGGTCAATTTCATAGAGGCCGATATCCTTCAGCAGGAAAAATTGGAGGAGAAATACGATATCATTGTTTCCAACCCACCCTATGTGCGGGAAATTGAAAAGAAGGAAATGCAGCGAAATGTGCTGGAACACGAACCGGCTACGGCCTTATATGTAAAAGACCTGGATCCTTTAATTTTTTATAATAAAATCACGAAATTAGCAACAGGTACCCTTAATCCTGGAGGCTGTTTGTATTTCGAGATAAACCAATACCTCGCAGAAGATACCCGGGAGCTGGTGGAAGGTTTTGGTTTTACCACTACATTAAAAAAGGACATCTTTGGAAATCACAGGATGCTCAAAGGAATCTGGAAATAAGAAACAACATTGAAGAAATATAGATTTAAGAGTTTAGCGGTATTTTGTGCAAGCAGTGACGGCAATGATCCCGGGATCTATGAGGAGGCCTATAATGTGGGCGCCTTTCTGGCCGGGGAGCAAATTGAAGTAGTCTTTGGAGGGAGCAGGCTGGGATTGATGGGACAGGTGGCAAAAGGTGCCCTGGAACAAGGCGGGGAGGTAACAGGGGTGATCCCCGATTTTTTAAAGACCAAAGAAGTTGTGCATACAGATCTTACTAACCTCATAACTACCAAAGATATGCACGGCCGAAAGCTGAAGATGCATGACCTTAGCGATGGCTTTATAGCCTTGCCGGGTGGATTTGGTACGCTGGAAGAACTTTTTGAGATCCTCACCTGGGGGCAACTGGGTCTTCACAGGAAACCTGTGGGTATCCTTAACAGCACTGGATATTATGATGATCTCCTGCAGTTAATGGAGAAAATGGTCAATGCAGGCCTTTTACGAAAGGAAAATATGAACCTGGTACTGGTGGCTGGTAACATAGCGGATCTCTTGCAAAAAATGCAGACTTTTGAACCCATGCCTGTTCCAAAATGGATGAATAAAAATCAAACCTGAGCCTTTGAGATATGAAGATTGAGAGACTGGAGATAAGAAGTGCAAACCTGGCGGCGCAGCTTAAGTTTTACAGAGACCTGCTGGAATTAAGGACCGGCCACTATGATGAGGAATCCTTTGAGGTGATAGCAGGATATTCGAGAATAAAATTTATAAAAGATCCCACGGCTACTCCTTATCATATAGCTTTTCATATTCCCGACAGGCAGGAAGGAGAAGCTTTGCGATGGGTAAAGGAACGGGTCCCTGTATTAAAGAACAATAATGAGGAGATCATAGATTTTAGTGGCTGGAGTGCCAAATCTGTTTACTTCTATGATGAGGATAAAAATATAATTGAGTTTATCTCCCGCAGGAATTTTAATGAACCCGATACCCCAATATTTTCTGAAGAAAGCCTGCTGGGAGTTGCTGAAGTAGGACTTGCAACAGCCGATATTCGCTCAATATTTGAATACCTTCAAAAAGAATGTCATCTTGATGTGTTTGACGGCAACTTTGAAAAGTTTTGTGCTGTGGGAGATGACCAGGGCCTCCTTATCACGATCAATAAAAGTTTAAAGGATTGGTTTCCCACAAATGATGAGGCATTTGCGTCTGCCTTTTCCATTTGGTTTTCACACAAGGGCAAAAGCTGCCGGTTTAAATTTGAAGCAGACCAAATCATTGAATTAAATAAATAAAACCGCTCTAAATACTTATACCTTCAATGGATATTAAAGATAAGATTCTTAGCCTTCGCCGCGAACTTGACCAACATAACTACAACTATTATGTACTTGACAAGCCGGTCATAAGTGATTTTGATTTTGATCTTAAATTAAAGGAACTGCAGAAGCTGGAGGACCAGAACCCGGAATTCTTTGATCCCAATTCTCCCACTCAAAGGGTGGGTGGTGCGATTACCAAAAATTTCCAAACTGTTTTCCACGACCATCCTATGTACTCCCTTTCAAATTCTTATTCAAAGGAGGAGCTGGAAGACTGGGAGAAACGGGTGAAAAAACTGGTAGACGGGAAGGTAGAGTTTGTATGCGAATTAAAATATGACGGGGCTTCCATTAGTCTTACTTATGAAAACGGGGAATTAGTAAGGGCTGTCACTCGTGGTGATGGCGTGCAGGGGGATGATGTTACCAATAATGTCAAAACCATTCTTTCTGTACCACTGCGTTTGAAAGGGGAATTTCCCAAACGATTTGATATTAGAGGGGAGATCGTGTTGCCATATGAAGGTTTTGCAAAGCTTAATGCAGAACGGGTGGAGGCCGGGGAGGAACCTTATGCCAATCCCAGGAATACCGCATCGGGAAGTTTGAAATTACAGGACAGTACAGAGGTGGCAAAACGCCCACTGGATTGCCTGCTATACAATATTGTAGGGGAGAGACTGGATCTCGTGTCCCAGTTTGATAGCCTTGAAAAGGCGAGAAGCTGGGGCTTTAAAGTACCAAAAGAAGCTAAACTTACTGCCTCTGTAGATGAGGTGCTTAATTACGTGAATTACTGGGAGCAGCATCGTCATGAGCTGCCTTATGAAATAGATGGGGTGGTGGTTAAGGTTAATGACTTCAGGCAGCAGGAGGAGCTTGGATTTACCGCCAAATCCCCTCGCTGGGCCATTGCCTATAAATTCAAGGCAGAGCAGGAGGCCACTATTCTGAAAAAGATAACCTACCAGGTAGGACGAACCGGTGCCATAACCCCGGTTGCAAACCTAAAACCCGTGCAGCTGGCAGGTACCGTGGTGAAAAGGGCTTCCCTGCATAATGCCGATCAAATTGAGAAGCTGGATATTCGGGAAGGAGATACCCTTTTTGTGGAAAAGGGAGGAGAGATCATTCCTAAGATCGTGGGAGTTGATTTTGGAAAACGTGACCCAGATTCTCAACCTACACAATACATTACGCACTGTCCCGAGTGTGAAACCCTGCTTGTGCGTAATGAGGGAGAGGCCCAGCATTACTGCCCAAACCTAAGTGGTTGCCCACCCCAGATAATAGGTCGTATCCAGCATTATATTTCCCGAAAGGCAATGGATATTGAAGGTCTTGGAGGAGAAACTGTGGCTTTGCTGGTTAAGGAAGGTCTTATTATAAATTATGCAGATCTATACCAGCTACAAAAAGAACAGGTGCTGCCATTGGAACGCATGGCAGAGAAATCTGCAGATAATCTTATACAGGGAATTGCGAAATCAAGGGAAATTCCTTTTGAGCGTGTGCTTTTTGCCCTAGGTATAAGATATGTGGGGGAGACGGTGGCCAAGAAACTTGCACGGCATTTCAAGAGTATAGCTGCCCTTGCACAGGCTACAGAGGAAGAACTGGTCAATATAGATGAAATAGGAGAACGTATAGCCCAAAGTGTGACCGCATTCTTTGAAGTAGAGGAGAACAGGATCCTGGTCCAAAAATTGAAAGAGGCCGGGGTGCAAATGGAACTGGCTGCTGAGGAGTTTGCGCATCATACAAACATCCTGGAGGGTAACACCTTTGTGATCTCAGGGGTATTTCACCAGGTTTCAAGAAATGAATTAAAGAAACTCATTGAAGATAACGGCGGAAAGGTTTCGGGTTCTATATCTTCCAAAACGAATTATCTCGTGGCAGGTGAAAATATGGGTCCCAGTAAACTTGCCAAAGCAGAACAGCTGGGAACTAAGATCCTAAGCGAAGAGGAGTTTTTGAAGATGCTGGAGTAGCAGCTATATTTAAATTCCAGGCACCCAATTCCAATCAACAAATTCCAAATTCCAGGCACCAAATCATTGTTGTCCGGTTAAAGAGTCTAGACCGCTTCCGCTGCTAGAATATAGAACCTGGACTAAAATCTACGTCAATAGAAAACAGCGCTTTACCCAATTCTAGAAAGCGTAGATTTTGATGAATAACTTGAATATCAGCAGGTATCGGTAACAATTGAACAGAGAACCGAAAAACAGAGAACCGAAAACGGAAAACGGAGAACGGAAAACAGAAAACAGAAAACGGAAAACCGAAAACAGAAAACGGAAAACGGAAAACGGAAAACCGAAAACAGAAAACGGAAAACCGAAAACAGAAAACGGAAAACAGTAAACACGAACTCCGTCGCTTTGAGTTTTCTATCAGGTATCGAAAAGGTTACAGCTTGATTCTTCAGAAACCTACACAGTAATACTAACCCCGTTGGCAGAAACATTTTTTTCAGAATCCATAAAGAAATCTATCCTTCCAAGGTACAGCCCATAGCATCCTACCTGATTAATTAGTACCTGCTTGCCGGCGGCATTGGTTTGAATCTCCGGCTTTTCCAAGAACGTATGCGTATGGCCTCCAATGATGAGGTCGATATCCTTGGTAGCCTGTGCCAGCTTAACATCAGATATTTTGTTGGACCTATAGTCATATCCAAGGTGGGAAAGACATATTACCAGGTCGCATTTCTTCTCTTCTTTAAGGATACGGGCCATATCTGTTGCGATCTCAATGGGGTCCAGGTATTTTGTTTCCTTATATAAATGCGCATTGACCAGTCCCTGCAATTCTATGCCCAACCCAAATACGCCTATTTTGATTCCGTCTTTGGTGAATACCTTATGTGGGAGCACATGGCCATCCATAATAGTATTGGTGAAATCATAATTGGAAGAAATAAATTCGAAATCGGCATGAGGAAGTTGTGCATACAGCCCCTCGATCCCGTTGTCAAAATCGTGGTTCCCAATAGTGGCTGCATCATATTTAAGCCTGCTCATTAATTTGAATTCCAGTTCCCCACCATAGAAATTAAAAAAAGGGGTGCCCTGGAATATGTCGCCTGCATCAAGTAATAAGGTGTTAGGATTTTCCCGGCGTATTTGCTCAATGAGAGTTGCCCGTCGTGCTACCCCGCCCATTCCCGGGTTTCGGTTATGGTCCGGGCCAAAAGCCTCGATATGGCTGTGCACATCATTGGTATGCAGGATGGTGATTTGTTTGGTCTTTCTTTCAGCAAAAGAAAGTGAAAGACCTCCAAGGCTCAAAAGGGCACCTGTTGCTGCTGTGGATTGTAAAAATTGTCTTCTCTTCATATTAATTGCTTCTTATATACCTGTCATCCCTGGCAGTCTTTAAGGTGTCTATTTTATTGAAATAATCGATATAAGCGTTGCGCAGCTTATAATCTACAATGTAAAGGTTTACAGGCTCTTTTAGGAATTGCATATTGTCCCCACCCTGCTGTAAATAGTCTGATGTTGCTACAAAATAGGTGCGGTTTTCCTCTATCGGCTGCCCGTTGATCGTCGCATTGGTTATATTGTAATCCCTGTCCATTTCAATTTTAATCCCGCTTACGGGATGGGCTGTACGGTTGCTTTCAAGATAAGATAGCATCTCCTTTACTTTTGTGCCGGTAAGTTCTGCTACCACTATCTCATTTTCGAAAGGCATTATGGTATATGCGGTACGTGCAGTAAGCGGCCCTTCTTCTATGGTAGATCTTATGCCTCCATGATTTAGGATCACAAGATCAATGTCTTTTCCTGTTCGGGATTTAAAAACGGGATTTGCCTGTTCCATCACAACATCTGCCATAAAATTACCGATAGCTGTATTGAGTTCTCCATCGCTCTTGTTGAGGTAGTTTGGGTTATAAGCAACTACACTATCCAGTGTGCTATTAATATGGTGGGCAAAGGGTTTTATATAATTTGCAATGGAGGTGTCCTCTGCTATCTCATTTGTGACGGGTATTCTTTCGCCCCTTATCTCTACCGCAACCCGGCGCTCCTGTTTGCAGGAGGTAAACAAAAGCAATAAGATCAAAAGCTTTAAGGAATTGTAATTCATCGTTTCAAAAAATAAGATGTAAAGATAAGGCAGATTAATAAGAATTGAAGGCGTAGTAAAACCTCCTTATTTTTCTTAATGATTTGTTAATAAAAGTTCGCTTTTATTACTAACTCAATAAAGGATTTTTATATATTTACCCGAATTTGCCCCCTAATGAGCGTAAGAAGTTTGGGAATTGCAGGCTTGTGCCTGGCCCTGTTAGTTAATATATGGTCTCTTCTAACCGGTGCCTTCTGGCTGGAGAACACTTCGTATATCCTTTTCTTTATCTTCGCAATCCTGTTAAAATTTTCCGGAAGAAGATTCTTCAATATTGCTTTTTATCTTTTCACAGGATTTACGGTTGCTTCTTACGTGTTGAAATATGTAGATACACAATTTTTCTCCCGCGAATTCTCCATGGTTCTATTGTCAATGGCCTATACCGTTTTAATAATAGAAGGGCTTAAATATATAGTTATCAAGAATGGAAGTTATTTAATGCTGCTCTATTTCTTTGGGATCGTGGGACTTAACGGTTGCCTGCTGGGGTATCATCTTGTGGAGCTCCAGGAATATATTTCCGGGTATATTGCTTATTCTGTCTATATTCTTTATTACTTCATCTTGTTGCTTCTGGGGATCGTCTCTTTTATTTATTATTTGAATTCTTATTCCAAAAGATCCATGTTTTTTGTTTCCCTGGCGCTTGGCCTTATTTTTGCCGATGTGCTACGGGATATGGGGTGTTTTACCTCAGGGATATAAGCGTGGAGATCATAGAGACGATCATACGTCTTGGTTGTGCTGTTTTTGCAGTGCATTTCTTTACTACAAAGGAGAAACCCTTGAGGTTTTCTCAAATGATCTCATAGAAGGTCTCCCTCTTCCAGCAAGAAAAATGATCTAATTAAAATCTATCTATGTTTATAAATCCTCTTAAGCGTGCTGCTGCCAAAAAGAGAATACTCCAACTTCTGGACAGCAGGGAGGAAGGAAATTTTAAAGGTGATGTAAATTCTATTGGGGTTATTATAGATGATAAAAATCTAAATGCCCTGGAAGAATTAAGAACATTGAAAAAAAGCCTTGGAATCCCGGATGATAAATTTACTGTAGTAATTTTTTCAGCAAAAAGAAAAACAGGTAAGGATTTTGATATGCTGGATTATTGCCTCAACGACATAGATCTCAAAGCAGGAATTAAAAAACCTGAATTGGAAAAATTTGCTGTTGGAGGCGTTGATTTACTTATTACTTTTGCCGCTGAATCCAATACTCCTGTGCATTTGTTGACAGCATACTGCCACGCAGGGTTCAAGGTTGGAAGATACAGGCAAAATATACCTCTTTATGATCTTGTTATAGGGACTGAAGAGCCTTCTATTTTTAAAGAAGAATTGCTTAAATATTTAAAACGTATTAAAAGAACTTAGAATGAAAGAATTAATAGGGACAGGGGTTGCCCTTATCACCCCTTTTACACAAGATCTTAAAGTAGATACTGCTGCACTGGAAAAACTTGTGAATTACCAGGCACAAAATGGAATAGATTACCTTGTGGTGCTTGGTACTACTGCAGAGAGTGCTACCCTTACCAATGAGGAGAAACAACTGGTCATTGATACTGTTGTAAAAGCCAATAATGGACGTTTGCCCCTGGTACTTGGAATGGGTGGTAACAATACCGCAGCTCTTGTGGAAGAATTAAAATCTACAGACCTAAAGGATTTTGCCGCAATCCTCTCTGTGTCCCCATATTACAACAAGCCAACCCAGGAAGGTATATACCAGCATTACAAAGCTTTGGCGCAGGTTGCTCCAAAACCAATTGTTTTATATAACGTCCCGGGAAGAACAGCTTCCAATGTATTGCCGGCCACTGTAAAGAGACTGGCGCAGGATTTTCCAAATATAATAGGTATTAAAGAAGCCGCAGGAGATATCGTGCAGGCTATGAAATTGATCGACCAGGTGCCTGAACGTTTTCTTGTGATCTCGGGAGATGATATGATCACCTTACCAATGGTGCTTGCCGGAGGCCACGGGGTGATCTCAGTAATAGCACAGGGTTTCCCGAAGGAATTTTCAGATATGGTACGCCTGGGTCTGGATGGGAAGGTTAAAGAAGCTTATAAGTTACACTATAAAGTGGCACCTTCTATAGATATGATCTTTGCTGAAGGTAATCCCGGCGGAATAAAATCCCTATTGCACAAAAAAGGTATTTGTGAAAATGAGCTTAGACTCCCACTTGTAAAGGCATCTGATAAATTATATGCCGAAATTGAAGGTTTTGTGAATAATTTCTGAAACATTTGAAGTCAGGGCAATTTTTGCCCTGAATGAAAGTTTTTATAATAACATAGAAAAGAGTACTTTTGCCAGATGTTTTTACCAAAAATTAAAAAAGTTTTATTGTTGTCGGGAGTGTTCTTGATCCTGGCTTCCTGCAGTGAATACCAAAAGGTATTGAAAGAAGCAGAGCCGGGTGAGAAATATGCGATGGCAGAAAAGCTTTATACCGAGGCTCTAGAAGAGGACAGCAATTCTAAATTTCGAAAGGCCATAAGGCTTTTTGAACAAATTGTGCCACAGTATAGGGGCAAGCCGCAGGGAGAAAAGGTAACCTTCCTTTTTGCCGATTCTTATTATCATGTAGGGGACAACTACCTTGCAGGATATCAATTTGAGCGGTTCGTACAGGCATATCCTAACAGTGACAGGGTTGAAGAGGCGCAATTTAAAAGTGCTAAAAGTTATTACTACCTTTCACCAAGATATGACCTGGACCAAACTGAGACTGTTAAGGCAGTTGCAGAGCTTCAAAAATATATAGATGCCTACCCAAATGGGGAATATCTGGAGGAAGCCAATAACCTGGCGGCAGACCTTCGTGTAAAGCTAGAGAAAAAGGCATTTGAGATTGCCAAACAATATCATAAAATTGGTGATTTTGGGGTGCGAGGAGAAAATTACAAGGCAGCTATAGTCGCTTTTACCAATTTCATAAATGAATACCCCGGCTCCCCGTTTAGGGAAGCTGCTTTTTATTATCGTTTTGACGCTGCCTACCAGTACGCTATAAACAGTTATGAGTATTTAATGAAAGAGAGGCTAAATACGGCCCGGGAATATTACAATAATTACAAGAGATTTTATTCTGAAGGGGATGAGCATTTCGATGCTATACAAGCTTCCTTTAACGACCTGGAATCTAGATTACAAAATTTATAATTAAAGAATGATGATGGATTTAAAAAAGATCAATGCGCCAATCAATACTACCACGATCGACAAGAATCAGGTAGATGCCCCTACAAATAATATTTATGAGGCAATTTCAGTAATTTCAAAAAGGGCAACCCAGATCAATTCAGAGATCAAAAAGGAGCTTTTGGAGAAGCTGGATGAGTTCGCTACTTACAACGACAGCCTTGATGAGATCTTTGAGAACAAGGAGCAAATTGAAGTTTCCAAGTTCTATGAAAAACTTCCAAAGCCGCACTCACTGGCTGTACAGGAGTGGTTGGAAGATAAGATATATTACAGGAATACAAAGGAATCACAGGATCAACAATAGATGAGTGTACTGGAGGGGAAAAAGGTGCTTTTGGGTGTAACAGCCGGGATCGCAGCCTATAAAACGGCTCCTCTGGTAAGACTTTTCATTAAGGCCGGTGCCCGGGTAAAGGTTATTATGACCCCGGCGGCCAAAGATTTTGTAACTCCGCTCACCCTTTCCACGTTATCAAAGAATGAGGTTATATCTTCATTTACCAGAGAGGAAGAAGCAGAAACCACATGGAATAACCACGTAGAACTCGGCCTTTGGGCCGATTTTATGTTAATAGCCCCGGCAACTGCCAACACTCTTTCCAAGATGGCGGCAGGGGCAAGTGATAATTTTTTACTGGCTACCTATTTATCGGCTAAATGCCCGGTGTACTTTGCACCGGCAATGGACCTGGATATGTACAGGCACCCCGCAACGGCCAAAAGCTTTGAGACCCTGCAGTCATATGGGAACATCATGATCCCTGCTGAAGCTGGAGAACTTGCCAGCGGCCTGGAGGGAGAAGGTCGAATGGCCGAACCAGAGAATATCATTTCGTTTATTTCCCGTGACCTTGCTGAAAAATTGCCTTTGCGAGGAAAGACTATTTTAATTACTGCCGGGCCCACATACGAAGCTATAGACCCAGTACGTTTTATAGGGAACCATTCCAGCGGGAAAATGGGATTTGCGCTGGCTGAAGAAGCCGCCGCATTGGGAGCCGGGGTGGTGCTTGTCTCTGGACCTACACATTTGGATACCAAAAATGCAGGAGTCAGGTTAATAAGGGTTACCAGCGCAAGGGAAATGTATGAAGCCGTTCATGAGCACTTTGAAGAGGCAGATGTGGTGATAGCTGCAGCAGCAGTGGCCGACTATAAGCCGCGGGTGGTAGCTGCACAGAAGATGAAGAAAAAAGATGCGGTACTTAATATAGAACTGGAACCAACACAGGATATCCTGGCATCCCTGGGAGAAGCAAAAAAGAATCAAAAGCTTATAGGTTTTGCCCTGGAGACCAATGATGAATTAAAGAATGCCAAGGCTAAACTCAAGCGCAAGAACCTGGATTTTATAGTTCTTAATTCAATGAATGAGGCAGGTGCAGGCTTTAAAAAAGATACCAATAAAATAAGTATAGTATCCCCCACGGGAGTAAAGGATTTTGAACTAAAACCAAAATCTGAGGTTGCCAAAGATATTTTGAATGAAGTAATCTTGCTTTTCAATGAATAGAATCCTGCTTTTCTTAGGGCTTATTTTTCTCCCGTTCCTGGTGCAGGCACAGGAGCTTAACTGTGAAGTGGTGGTAAATGCAGATCAAACAGGGCAGGCCAATTTGGCGGTCTTTCGCACTATGCAGCGCAGCCTTTCAGAATTCATAAATCAAACTACCTGGACCAACCGGGACTTTGAAGCAAGTGAACGTATTAACTGCAGTGTCTTCATCAATATTACCAGTTTTGACAATGAATCCTTTACCGGGACCATACAGGTACAGTCCTCAAGGCCGGTATTTGGTTCCTCCATGGTGACCTCTGTTTTTAATTTTAATGACGAACAGCTGGATTTTAACTACAGGGAATTTGAACCCCTGGTTTACAGCCAGAATAGCTATTCCTCCAATCTCGTATCTGTCATATCTTTTTATGTCTACACCATCCTGGGACTGGATGCAGATACATTTGAGCTTAATGGCGGCACACGCTTTTATGAAGAGGCGAACCGGGTGGTCACAACAGCGCAGCAGGGAAATATGCGCGGCTGGCGAGGATCAGACGGGAACCGCTCCAGGTACAGGTTAAATACAGATCTATTATCGAATGCCTTTGCTGGTTACCGGGCGGCTCTTTATGAATATCACCGGGTGGGGCTGGATATTATGCATAAGGATACCGGTGCGGGAAAACAGGCGGTGGCAAATGCCATTGTTGGGCTGCAGGATTTAAATCAAAGCCGGCCAAACTCGCTTCTTATGAGAGTATTCTTTGATGCCAAGGCCAGGGAAATTGAGCAGATATTTTCCGGTGGGCCACAGGTGCCTGTAACCGGTGTTGTAACTGCCCTCAACAGGATCGCGCCCAACTATTCAGAAAACTGGCGCAGGATACAACCTTAAATCTGCTTTTTTGGCTTTGATTGAGAAGAATTTCTCATGTATCTTTAACTTCAAATTTGATACACTTTGCTCACAGCACTTTCTATAAAGAATTACGCTCTTATTGAAGATATTAAGATCGATCTTCAGCAGGGGTTGACTATAATTACCGGGGAAACCGGTGCAGGAAAATCTATCATGTTAGGAGCCCTGGGTCTACTCCTTGGCAAGAGGGCAGATTACAGCGTCATTAAAAAGGACCAGAATAAATGTGTGATAGAAGGCACCTTCAAAGTAGCCAATTATAACCTTAAAGGTTTTTTTGAACGGGAAGACCTGGATTATGAAGAGACCACCATCGTAAGGCGGGAGATCCTGGCTTCAGGGAAGTCCCGTGCCTTTATAAATGATACTCCGGTTACGCTCCCTGTGCTGGTAAAGCTGGGCGATCTACTCATTGATATCCACGGGCAGCACCAAACCCTTAGCCTTGGAGAAAATATTTACCAATTCCAGGTTTTGGATGTGCTGGCCCAAAACAGGGAATTACTAACCCCATACAAAGCAGAACTTAGATCCCTTCGAAAACTGGAACAACAGCTCACAGAACTAAAGGAGGAGCAGGCCAGGGCGATAAAGGAACATGATTATAACCTCTTTTTGGTGACAGAGCTGGAGGAGGCAAAACTCAAAGCAGGAATGCTGGAGGAGCTGGAAGAGCGGTTTGAGGAACTCAACAATGTAGAGGTGCTTACAGAGCATCTTGGCAGCGCCCTTGAGCAGGTAAGGCAGGAAGAGATAGGTAGTGTAGCCACTCTGAAAAATGCGAGGATGGCCCTTTCTAAAATTTCAGGCCTCTCTGCGGGCTATGAAAATCTCTATGAAAGGGTACAGAGTGTTATAATTGAACTGGATGATATTGAACAGGAACTGGAAAATTCGCTGGATAGGATCGAAGCCAATCCCGAAGAGCTGGAAGAAGTAAATGCTAAACTTCAGCTTCTCTATAATTTGCAAAAGAAGCATGCGGCCTCAACTGTAGAGGAGCTGCTGGAGATCACTTCGGCATTGCGGGAAAAAGTAGATATGACTGAAAATGCTGAGGCAAACCTGGAAAAACTTCAGAAGGACATTCAGCATAAAAAGGAAGAGCTTTCGAAAATAGCCGGTGAGATCCATAAGCAACGTGCCGGGGTTATTCCTGGCTTTACAAAGGATGTAGAAAAGATTATAGGAGACCTTGGAATGCCAAATGCGAGGTTGAAGATAGAGTTGGAACTTCAAAAAGAGTTCTTTGCCAATGGGCAGGATCAATTAAGCTGGTATCTTTCTGCCAATAAGGGAGGAAACTTTACCGATATTAAAAAAGCGGCCTCGGGTGGAGAACTTTCAAGGATCATGCTGGCGGTGAAGAGCATCCTGGCAACCCAAAGCAAACTACCCACCATAATTTTTGACGAAATTGACACCGGGGTTTCCGGGGATATAGCTCAAAAAATGGGGGATATTCTTCAAAAGATGGGAAGCAGTATGCAGGTGATCTCTATTACCCATCTCCCGCAAATCGCCGGCAAAGGCAGTAGCCATTTTAAGATATTCAAACAGGATGAAGCCAATACCACTGTAACTAAAATAAGGGAATTAAGCACTGGTGAACGTATAGAGGAACTGGCTATGATGCTTGGCGGGGATACCAGGAGCGAGAGTGCAATGGCACACGCAAGGGCGCTACTCAATTAAATTATAGTTTGTTATATTTACAGGCTTAAAACAACCATAAAAACCAAAATACATGTCATACAATCTACTTAAAGGGAAGCGGGGAATTATCTTTGGTGCGCTGGATGAGAATTCCATTGCCTGGAAAACTGCAGAAAGAGTTCATGAAGAAGGAGGGACCTTTGTGCTAACAAATGCTCCTATAGCGTTAAGAATGGGAACTTTAAAAAGCCTTGCCGAAAAGACCAACTCCCAGATCATTCCTGCAGATGCTACCAGTGTGGAGGATCTTGAAAACCTTGTAGAGAAAGCAACAGAAATACTTGGAGGAAAGCTGGATTTCGTGCTGCACTCCATAGGAATGTCTGTCAACGTACGTAAAGGAAATCATTACACCAATATGAACTACGATTTCACCACAAAAGGCTGGGATATCTCTGCCGTTTCCTTCCACAAGACCATGCAGGTACTTTATAAGAAGGATGCCATGAATGAGTGGGGAAGTATTGTCGCTTTGACCTATATGGCCGCCCAACGCGTGTTCCCGGATTATAATGACATGGCAGATAATAAGGCCTACCTTGAGTCTATAGCCCGTAGTTTTGGATATTTCTTTGGGACTGAGAAAAAGGTAAGGGTAAATACTATATCCCAATCCCCAACCCCTACCACTGCAGGACAGGGAGTAAAAGGTTTTGACGGATTCATTGCTTATGCTGATAAAATGTCGCCTCTTGGAAATGCTACAGCTCTTGAGTGTGCAGATTATACCGTGACCCTATTCTCTGACCTTACAAAAAAAGTAACTCTACAAAATCTCTACAATGACGGTGGCTTCTCCAATATGGGTGTTAGCCAGCAGGTTATGCAAAAATTTGTTGATGAACAGGAGTAATTGAATTATAAAATATTGTTTTGCTTAGCCCCGATCTTTCGGGGCTAAGTTTTTTATCATAAGATCATATTTTTTTAGAACTTGCAGCTATGCAATTAAAATATTCATTTGTGGTACCGGTTTATAATCGGCCCGGCGAGATACGGGATTTGCTGCAAAGTATGGCCGCCCTTAAATTCGGGAGGGATTATGAGGTTGTTATAGTGGAAGACGGTTCCAGCCTTCCCTGCCGGGAGGTGCTTCGGGATTTCGAAAGCCTAATTAATATCTCTTATTATTTTAAACCCAATTCGGGACCCGGCCGTTCCCGCAATTTCGGTATGAGAAAGGCAGCCGGGAATTATTTTATTATCCTTGATTCAGATGTATTACTGCCACCGCATTACCTACAGGAGGTAGATACTTTTTTAAGTAGCTCCTATGTCGACTGCTATGGTGGGCCAGATGCTGCTCATGATTCCTTTTCAGTGATCCAAAAAGCCATTAATTATGCGATGACCTCCACCCTTACCACGGGGGGATTAGGGGTAAGAAGAAGGCAGTTGGAAAATTCCAGCCACGAAGCTTTAATATGGGAATTTCCAGAAAAGCCTTTCAGGCCTCGGGAGGTTATGGGTCCATTCATCCCGGGGAGGACCCGGACCTTTCACTAAGGCTGGAGAAGCTGGGTTTTAAAACAGCCCTTATTCCCGATGCGGCAGTATACCATAAAAGGCGAATAGACTGGGAAAAGTTTTATACACAGGTGAGGAAATTTGGAAAAGTAAGGCCAATACTTAATTTGTGGCATCCGGGATCTGGGAAGATCACTTATTGGTTTCCCACAGTCTTTATCGCCGGCTTGGCTATGGCGCTGGCACTGCTTTTGCTGGGTTGGCCGTTATTGATATGGTTATTCTTTGTGTATTTTCTTGTTATTGCTATAGATGCAACTATAAAAAATAAAAGTTTATATATTGGTTTTGCTGCTGTAGTGGCTACCTTTATACAGTTTTACGGCTACGGCACAGGATTTTTACAATCAATATGGAAATTGTATTTTATGAAAATGAGTCCGCAAGCGGCATTTCCAAATTTATTTTTCAATGGTAAAGAAGAAGAGTAAACCTTCTAAACAATGGATCAAAAAGGGGCCTTTGAAAACCTTCCTTTTTTTTCTCGGGTTTTCAGCAGTAATCTGGGTATTTGTGCAATTTTCTAAACAGTATACCGTGCCGGTGGAGGTCCCGGTCAATTATGTGAATGTGCCCAAAGACAAGATCCTGGAGGAAACCAGGCCAGGGGCTCTGGAACTTAGAATGCGGGACAACGGGTTCAACATTGCACGCTACAGGCTTTTTCCACCAGAACTTAACATTGATCTAAGTGAGGCCAGGGTGGAGGAGAATTCCCTTGTATATGAGCTGGAGCAACAAAAGCAGGCGATAGTCTCCCAACTAAATCTCTCCTATGAAAATACCGCATTTTTGCAGCAGGAAATAAGGATCACTTTTGAACAAAAAGCTGTGAAGACTGTAAATGTGGTTTCAAATATAGAACTTGGATTCGCCGTGGGATATTCTGCCCTGGAAGAGATAAACCTCGAGCCGGATACTGTTCGGGTGAGTGGTCCTGCAAGTATATTAGACACTCTGCAACAGGTTGGTACAAGGGCAATAAAGATCAATAATATTAACCGTGATATTACCGGCACGGTTAATCTCGAAACCAGGGGGCTGGAGAATATTACTTTTTTTGAGGATGAGGTAACCTACAGCCTTCGTACAGATAAGTTCACTGAAGGTAAAGTGGAGATCCCCATCGAAGTGATCAACGTTCCAGGGGATCAAAATGTTGTTATATTCCCAAAAGAGGTTGCCTTGTTTTACCAGGTAAGCCTTAAGGATTTTGAAAAGGTTAAACCATCTTCCTTTAAAGTAGTGGTAGATTTTGAACAGGCACTTGCCAGTGAAGGGTTCCTTCTTGCACAGGTTTTGGAAAAACCCTCCTTTGTCAATAATGTACGATTGAACGAGAGAAGGATCCAATTTGTGATAAGACGATGAAAGTAATAGGGCTCACAGGGGGGATTGGAAGTGGAAAAACCACCGTGGCCGGTTTTTTTAAGGAGCTGGGGATACCGGTCTATATTGCAGACGAAGCCGGGAAAACCCTACTTGAAACCAATGAGGCGGTAAGGTCCTCTGTTATAAAATTGCTTGGTCCGGGTGCATACACGGGAAATATCCCCAATAGAAAATATATAGCTTCCCGGGTTTTTAGTTCTCCTGAAGATCTTGAAAAACTTAATAATATTATCCACCCTGCGGTTGCTGCCCATTTTGAGAAATGGAAACAGGAGCAGGATGCTCCCTATGTAATATATGAGGCAGCGATCCTATTCGAAACCGGGGGACACAAAAAATGTGATGCGGTAATTCTCGTTACCGCGACAATGGAGGAAAGGCTCGCCCGGCTCCAAAAAAGAGACAGCAGTACGGTGGAGGAAATTGAGGCAAGAATGAAACACCAGTGGAGTGATCCTAAGAAACTCGAACTGGCGAATTTTGAAATAAAAAATAACGACCTCGCTTCAACCCGTGCACAGGTGCGAAATCTTCATGAAATTCTCTTAAAGCCTAGTAAAAATTGGGGTTTGTTATGTTAACATTTGGTTAAACAGATTAAGCTCTAAATGTTAAAATCTTACTTTTGAAGCATGAATAAAAAGTTATTCCTACTTCTCGTGGTGCTAATGAGTTTGTCACTTATTGGGATAATTTTCGTACAGGGATATTGGATTAAGAGCACGGTAGATGACAAGGAAGAGCAGTTTTCATATAACGCCCGGCAGGTTTTGATAAATGTTTCCAAAGAATTACAAAATCAGGAACTTGAGAATTTCTGGTTTGAATTCAACCAGGGAGACAATACAGATATCGCATTGGATGAAGTGGCGTTGATGGAATACTTTCAGCTGGATCGTGACAGGTTAAGAAATAATAATGATATAGGAGCAGAGGGGATTGTAGAAGGTGATAACAAAATTTCTTCAGATTTTCTAATATCACAAAGAGATAGTGTCGAGTTAGCAAATGTCTTAAGCCAGAATATGGGTGGTATACTCAACGGCAATAGAAATAATGGCAACTCATTAACCACAGAGGAGAAAATAGAGCAATTAATGGGGATGAACGAGATACAAAGAAATTTGTTGCGTACATATATTTCTGAGTTTACCTCCCGCATTCCTATACATAAGAGAGTTTCCAAAGAGCAAATTTCATCTTTGCTCAAGAGGGAACTGCGAAATTATAACCTGGATACCGAGTTTGAATTTGGGGTGTACAGCAATTCGCTGGCAACCAAAATTCATACAGATGATTTTTCGCTGGATTATCCTGCGACCTATTCTGTCCCGTTGTATGTGGATGCCGTAGGAAGTAGTAATTACCAGTTGCTGGTAAATTTTACCGGGAAGAAGAAGGTGGTATTATCCAGTGTAACATTAATGGCAGCCCTATCCATTATGTTCACCCTTATTATTGTAATTGCTTATTCCAGTGCCCTGTCACAATTGATCAAACAGAGACAGATCTCGCAGATCAAGACAGATTTTATCAATAATATGACGCATGAGTTCAAGACCCCAATTGCAACTATAAACCTGGCGCTTGATGCTATAAAGAACCCCAAGATCATAAATGATACCAGTAAAGTGAACCGGTACCTACAAATGATAAGGGATGAGAACAAGAGGATGAATGCACAGGTGGAGAACGTATTGCAAATATCAAAACTGGAAAAGAACGAGCTGGACCTTAAGAAAGAGCGGTTACACCTGCATGAAGTGATAGAAGAGGCGATCACTCACGTGGAGCTTATTGTAGAAGACAGAAATGGTTATATAAAAACACATTTTGGGGCATTAAAATCCTCTGTACTGGCAAATGAAAACCATATCACCAATGTGGTGGTAAACATACTTGACAACGCGATCAAGTATTCTGAAGAGGAGCCCAGGGTAGATATCTATACAGAGAATGTACGCAATTACATCGTGATGAAGGTGCGGGACCAGGGGCCCGGGATGACAAGGACCGTACAAAAGAAAATATTCGAAAAATTTTACCGTGAACATACGGGTGATATACATAATGTAAAAGGTCATGGTCTTGGCCTCGCATATGCAAAAAGAATCCTTGACGATCACCACGGGACCATTTCTGTGGAGAGTGAAAAAGGCAAGGGGAGTACGTTTATAATTAAATTACCATTAATAACTTAGAAATATGGAAACTGAAAACAAAAAGATTTTACTTGTTGAAGACGATCCAAACTTTGGAACGGTATTAAAAGATTATCTGGCGATGAATGACTATGAGGTCACCCACGCCAAGAATGGAATGGAAGGTTTTGAAAAGTTCAAAAAGGACGATTTTGACCTTTGCATCCTGGATGTTATGATGCCTTACAAGGACGGGTTCACACTCGCCAAGGAAATTCGTGACAAGAATGAGGAAATTCCTATCATCTTCCTTACAGCCAAGGCTATGAAAGAGGATGTATTAAAAGGCTACAAAGTGGGGGCCGATGATTACCTGAACAAGCCATTTGACAGTGAAGTACTGTTAATGAAGATCAAGGCCATCATGCAACGTAAGGCAACAGATAGTGTTGCAGACAGTAAGCAATTTGAATTCCAGATAGGGGATTTCCACCTGAATTCAAAACTAAGGTTCTTAACTTTTAGAGATGAGGAGCCAACCAAGCTTTCACCAAAGGAGAACGAGCTGTTGCGCTTACTGGCGTTACATGAGAATGACCTTATGCCAAGAGAGCTTGCGCTTACCAAAATATGGAGGGATGATAACTATTTCACTTCCAGAAGTATGGATGTTTATATTGCCAAGCTGCGTAAGTATCTTAAAAAAGACGAGAACGTGGAGATCCTGAACATTCACGGGGAAGGCTTCCGTTTGGTAGTTAAGAATAAAGAGACAACAGAGGCTTAGGCCTGCAGTTAATATTTTCAGTTTCTCAGGAGGCTGTATAAAGATTTTTAAGAGGCCGGTAAAACCGGGTAAGGGATAAATGCGTGGCAATAACAGCTCGCAACCCCCTCATTAACAATCTTTATACAGTTCTTTTGTGTTTAAATGTTAACAAAACTCAAACTCTATTTTATAGAATCTACACTATATTTACCGCTTAAACCCAGTTAAATGAGCGGTAACACTACCTGCACATCATCCCGCTATTTATCACCTCCCGGCTCTTTGGGAAAGGGCAGGTTGTGGGTTTTGGTGTTTGTGGTGTTCTTTTCGTTTTTCGATGTGGTGGGGCAATCACCTGGAGGTATAATTCCATCTTACGTGCATGTCGATGAGATCCCATTGCCTACCGTTACACTTACAGCCTTAAATACCGAAGATATAACGATAGCTGTCACAACTGATAGGCAGGGAAATATCTATACTCTCTCTTTTGGAAATCGAGTGGTCAAAAGATCGCCAGACGGAACTGTATTAAATACAAATTTTATAAGCGCTGGTAATCTTAATAGTCCTCTGGATATAGCAATCGATTCTGCCGGTCTTATTTATATAGCTGATTATTCTGAGACTAATTGTAATGAAAACGGAAAAATAAAAGTGTTTGATCAAAATGGTACATACCTTCCTAATCGTACCATATTCACGTCGTTTTACAGACCTCTCGGTATTGATGTTGATAATGATCAGAATATATATGTAGCTGAATACAATGCTGAAGGAAGTGGTTGTGAAGGAGATGAAATGAGCCGGATTAGTATATATGATACAAATACTAGAACGCGAATTAGGTCAACAAATAATGTAACTGTACCTCTTCGGATTGCAGTGAATTCCCAAAAGAGAATCTATGTAAGTCAGGCAGGAAATAATAACGCCAGTGTTAGAATATTTAATGAAAATTTAGTTTATCAGGCTTCATTACCTAACATTGTTTCTCCTGGAAGTGTTGTGGTTGATCATTTTGATTTTGTACATGTAATAGAATATGGAAGTAGAATCAAGTTTCAAGAATTTTTAGATTTCGAAACTCTTGATTTAGGTTCTATTTTAAGCTTAAGTGGGAAAGTATATACAGGACAGCAAAATAATGAGTTTTTTATCAAAATATATGACCAGATTGATAATAAGGTAAGGGAGATAAAAAATGAAATAGATTTTCCGTTAGATATTGCATTTAATAGTTGTGATAAAATGATCGTGAATAATGGTGAAATAAGAGGAACAACTATACCATTTTTAGGATTTGTACCTAGTGATTTTAAATTTACTCTTGAAATCTATAAAAGAACACCCTCTTTTGACTCTGAAGCTCCAGTATTTGACAACTGCCCTTCAAACATAACAGAAAAGGCTAATCCGGGAAATACTTACGCTGTTGTAAATTTCAACACTCCCACAGCGAAAGATAACTGTTCTGTAACAGTTACTCAAACCTCTGGGCTTCCTTCAGGAAGTCAGTTCCCGGTTGGTACCCATACCATTGAATTTACCGCCACAGATTTATCAGGAAACAATGTTACCTGCTCTTTCACGATTATTGTTGAACCGGCAGATGCTGGACCTGACCCATCATTTTCCTGCAGTGCGCCTTCCAATTTAATCTTGGAGCTAAATTCAAATTGTGGATACAATGTTCCAAATTACAGGTCATATATTACAAATCCCTCCGACTTTTCCAACTCCCCATATATTGTTCAGGAGGAAGAAGAAGATGGAAATAGTTTAAATATTACTCTTAATGTATACGATGGGGAGAACGGACCTTTTGTTGATAGCTGTACTTTCACGGTTGCACTTAGGGATATTACTGCACCCGTTATAGATTGCTCGGTGCCTCCTGAACTTGCTGCAAATAGTCAGGGAAAATATATTATACCAGATTTCTCTTCCAGGGTATCAGATAATTGTGATGATGATCCTGTGATCAACCAAAATCCCACAAGTGGAACTGAGGTTACCGTGGATACCGAGATCACCCTTACCGCCACAGATGCAGCGGGAAATACCAGCTCCTGCTCTTTTATGCTAATTCTTGAAGAGGCAGAGGAACAAATTAGTTTTGATGACTGCCCCTCTCCTGTAACTGCAGTCAATGATCCCAATTATTGTGGCGCTATTGTGAATTTTCCAACCCCCACGGCATCAGGAAATAGTGGAGCTGTCCAGGTAAATGTGATATCTTCCTATGGTCCCGGATTTTTCTTCCCCCTGGGAACAACGACAGTAATCTTTGAAGCTGTTGGAGCAAACGGTGCCAGAGCTACCTGTAGAGTTGATGTAATTGTTACTGATAACGAAGCCCCGGTATTTACAGATGAGTGTGAAGGCCTGGTTTATACAGCCGGATTTGAAATATCTGAAGGTTTCGAAGTTCCGAATTTTGCCCAACTTTTCAGGCCATATGATAATTGTGATAATAATATTACGATCGTTCAGGATCCACGGCCCGGTACTGTCCTTACGCAGTCGGGTACTTATCCTACAACCTTGACTGTGACAGATAATGCCGGGAATTCCTCCTCCTGCTCATTTGAAATGAGCATAATTTCAATGGATTCCTTCGATCTAATATGCTCCCGGGAGATTCGACTCCCTGCAAATGATGATTGTGAGTTTATACTTCCAGACCTTTCAGAGGAATACAATTTCTTCCCCTCGAGTGCGGTAATTTCTCAGTCTATCCCAACCGGGGAACTATTAACTGAAGATACAGAGGTGGTTATCACCGCTACTTATGACGGGGAGGAGAAGACCTGTCGAATAAATATCAAACTTGTAGATTATATATGGCCCGAGATAAGTTGTCTGCCATCTCAAAATGTCCCCTTTACTCCTTCTCAGGGGTTTGAAATCCCAAATTATGTAGATGAGATTGTCGCGACAGATAATTGTGAGGTGGTGAGTGTTATTCAGGATATTTCTCCGGGAACGATTGTAAGAGAGGATTCAATGGTGACGATCACTGCGACAGATAATTTTGGAAACACCCGGGATTGTTTCGTATATATTTACCTGCAGGACGAGCCCGATGCTCTTGAAATTACCTGTCCCCAAAATCAATTTGAAGAACCAGATGCTGCCGGTAATTTTATTCTCCCAAATTATTCTACAATGGCATCTGCCACTCCAGGAGCAGTGATTACACAATCCCCGCCGGCAGGTACTACCATAAATTCCATTAGCGAAATCACGCTGACTGCCACCTTGGATGGCGAATCTGTATCCTGTTCATTTAATGTAAGCCTACAGGAAAACACACCGCCCGTTGCCCAGCCGAACAATTACCAAACGCCGCAGAATACCGCTTTGAACGTTTCTGCATCCCAGGGAGTTCTCAATAATGATACAGATGCCGATGGGGACCCTTTGACCGCAGTCCTGGTGGATGATGTTTCCAGTGGGACATTAAATCTTAATCCAGATGGTTCCTTTTCCTATGTCCCCGATAACGGATTTACAGGCGTAGCGTTTTTTACTTATGTCGCCAATGATGGTCGGGATAATTCTAACACGGTAAGCGTGCGCATAACAGTTACAACTGCATCGGGTACCAACACCCCACCCACTGCTCAAGCAGATGCTTACGAAACTCCTGTAAATACAACTTTGAATATATCTGCCGCGCAGGGGGTTTTAAGCAATGATACAGATGTGGATGGAGATGAACTCACGGCAGTATTACTTGCAGACGTTAGTGACGGTGAACTGACTTTTAATGCAGATGGTTCATTTACTTACGTGCCGGACCAGGGATTCCTTGGGGTTGATGAGTTTGTGTATGAAGCAAGGGATGCGGGAACAACTTCCGGCTCTACCACAGTGACAATTACCGTTTTTGATGATAGTGATCCCGGCGGCGATTTTACCTGCCGCGCCAAGATAATAGTATACCTTGATGAAAACGGGGAGGTGGTAATTACTCCAAATCAACTTTACAATGGCGATGCCGGGCAACGTGTATTTAGCCTTGGCAGGGATACATTTACCTGTGAGCACCTCGGTGAAAATACCGTTGGGCTTTTCTGGACCGGGGAGGATGAAGGTAACTGCGCGGTAATAGTGGAGGTGCGGGATAATATCCGGCCGGTTGTGAACACTAATAATCTTACCGTCGCCCTTAATGAAAACGGAAGGATCTCTGTTACCCCGGCTTTGATCAACAATGGCAGCCACGATAACTGTGGTATTACCGGGTTTAGCCTTAGCAAAACCGAATTCACCTGTAAGGATCTTGGCCGTAATGAGGTGAGGTTTACAGCTACAGATGCCAGTGGGAACAGCAGCTCCCAAACGGTGACCATCAACGTAACCGGGAATTGCGACGGGGTGCCGGGAGAAGAGACAGATCATATCATTATTTATCCAAACCCAACTACAGGCCCTTTCACTATCGCAAAACCCGAAGGAGTGATCATTACGCGCATCGAGGTATTTGATTTTAGAGGTAGATTTATAATGGCCAGGGACTTTCCTGAAAATTCCGAAAGTTACACTATGGACCTTACAGGCTTACAACACGCGGTATATGTGCTGAACATAATTACTTCTGAAAGAAATATTATAAGAAGGGTAATTGTTTATTAAGGAGCGTCCTTACCTCGCGACATAACATTTCCTGAAGCCTGTCTATGAATGGGCAGATGACAATTGAACTCGTCCCTGAGCTGGTTTTAGATCTAAATTAGTTTCGGGATTGTCTAATTTTTCAGCAGAAGTTAAATACCTCCTATTCTGAAGCAGAGCCTGTTCGCTCCTTTATAAAGGAAATTATTTCCTGCGGGGGAGTTGTGTGATCAAACCATGTAATATCTTCTTCCTTTCTAAACCAGGTAAGTTGTCTTTTTGCAAAACGGCGGGTGTTCTTTTTTATCTCCTCCACGGCCTGTTCCAGGCTCATCCTTCCTTCAAAGAAAGCAAAGAGTTCCTTGTATCCTACAGTATTGAGGGCATTGAGCTTGCGTTTATTGTATAAGGCCTGAGCCTCTTCTGCCAGCCCTTCATCCATCATAGCATCTACTCTCATATTTATGCGCTCATAGATGATCTCCCTGGGAGCGGTTAGGCCAATCTTTATAGGCATAAAATCACGCGGAGCTTTGGGACGTTTTAAGAATGAAGAATAAGGCTGCCCGGTGCCAAGGGAAATCTCTAAGGCCCTTATCACCCGGTGCGGATTTTCAATATCTATTACCTCATAATGATCTGGATCCAGGAGCTGTAATTGTCTCTGCAGAGGTTGCAGGCCGGTTTCTGTCAACTGTTCGTTAAGCTCCTCGCGTATTTCAGGATTAACATCGGGGAAATTATTAAGGCCTTCGAGCAGGCTTTTTACGTACAATCCGCTGCCGCCTACCAGCACGAGAATATTGTTTTTTTGAAAAAGTTCTTCGGTAAGGGCAAGGGCTTCCCGTTCAAAATCACCTACAGAATAATCTTCCTCAATTGAAATATGCTGTATGAAATGATGAGGTGCCGCCGCCAGTTCTTCGGCCGCAGGTACTGCCGTGCCTATTTTCATTTCCCTGTAGAATTGCCTGGAGTCGGCACTAAGGATCTCAGTATTGAAAGCCCGGGCAAGTTCTATGCTTAGCGAGGTCTTTCCAATGGCTGTTGGTCCTACAATGCTTACGAGGTAATTAGTCAAGGTTCATTTTGTTTCCGCAGTTATGGCAAAATTCAGCATCATCAAGGTGCCTGCTTTCATTGCAATTTGGGCACACCTGGGTATTGGTGGGAGCAGGCCTGTTGAAGTACCTGGTATATTCTGCACTTACAATCCCGGTAGGAACTGCAATGATCCCGTAACCTGTTATCATTATAAAAGAAGCAATAGCCTGGCCCAGGGGGGTAATGGGAGCAATATCACCATAACCAACGGTTGTAAGGGTAACGATACACCAGTAAACGCTTATAGGGATATTATTAAAGCCCCCGGCTTCTCCTTCTACCAGGTGCATAAGGGTGCCCATTATAATACATATTATAAAAACGGTGAAGAGAAAAACAATTATTTTGGCCCTGCTGTTGCGTAGGGCTACCAGCAATCTATTGGATTCCCCAACGTACCGGGTGATCTTCAACACGCGAAAAACCCTTAACAAGCGAAGTGCCCTTATGGCAAATAGCAAATTGTGACCTCCAAAGATCACGGCGATGTATGTTGGTATTGTAGAGAGGAGATCGACGATCCCGTAAAAACTGAAAATGTACTTCTTCGGTTTATTTATCGCGATTATCCTTAAAATATATTCCACCGTAAAGAAGAAAGTGATAAGCCATTCAGCAATATAAAATTCCCAAAAGTATTTGGCATTGAGGTCGGCAACGCTTTCAAGCATCACAAGGATGATACTTAAAACAATGATAAACAGCAGGGCAACGTCAAAGAACTTACCCATAGGGGTATCGGCCTCATAAATGACCTCATGAAGTTTGTTTTTCCAGCGGGGAGTTGAATTTTTGCTCAAAGTAATTGCTTAGCTGTTGCTCAAAGTTACTTATTTTCCCTGATAACGATCAATGATTGTGTTTGCACTTCCACAATAGCATCAAAAAATTCTTTTAGATAGGGATAATAGCCCGATGCATAGGTTGTTTTTGGGAAACTTATACGGTAATTCACATAGACACTTTTCTCATCTTCCTGCTGCACATTAAAATTGAGGGTCCCTCCATTTTCCGGCAAACGCAGGAGTTTTTGCTGTGGCAATTCAGCCACGATATGGCCTTCAGGAATTTGTATATGCACGCTGTACGTATAGGCATCCTTGTATCCAAAGTCAATGGGATAGTGACGTTCCTTTAATTTAAACGGATTCTCATCAAAAAAGGCAAAGCTGAAAGGGTTAAGGTAAATAGCATCATTGATCATTTGTGAGCTGTTAAGAAGCTCATGCTCAATATGTAGCGCTTCTGCTATTTGTTCCTTATTTCTATGCGAGGTGCCGGCAACCCGGGTAAATTTTGCAGGGGTGGATGCCCTTCCAAAGATCTCATCGTCCTGCAGGCGTTCCAGTTTATTTCTAAGTTCCAGGGCGTGGTACCCGGTGAATATTTGCTCAGAGTGGCCAATGGCGGTACCATCAGGATTCACACTTACTGAGTCGCGGAACATTATAGTGGAATAACCTTCAGGTTCAATATCAATCCACGAACTTCCGTTCTTAAAATCCATTAACCGGGCATATTGATTAAGGCTGCGGAAGGGGAGGTGCCCAAAATCAATATTCTTCTCTGTAGCATCCAGGAAGTATTTCTCCCCATCCAATTCCAGTTGTACCATTAGATAATTGAATTCACTAAGCACCGGGTAAAGTTTGGTAAGAACCCCATTTCCCCTCGTGGATCCCAGAATGGGTAAGACCGTAAAGCCCTGCTCCTCGTAAATATTATGTAAAAGGATATTGATGGCTGAAATATTCCCGGTATTTTCCTTAATAATATCCTTCAGGTCCATTTTGCTGAAGAGCCGGTAATTCCCATTCCAGGTATAATTTTCCCTAACGAATTCAAAGATAGATTTTGCCTTCCCGAGGTCGTTAGGTCTTTGCTGAATTGCTTCGGGTAACAGGTTTTTTACAAGGGAAGTTCTTCTTAGCTGTTTTCCTATGGACTGCTCAGTCCTAAGTTCCCTGTCCACATCCTTCCAGCTTTTGGTGTATTTTTTTATACTCCCGTCAAAATGTGTGACCTCAGTAAGTTCATAATCAATGCGGGAGATGAAGTTGTGGCTTGAGGTAAGATAATCCTCTGCAATAAAAGCCGGAATATCCCGCATAGCATATTTCGATACCACACACTCTGCTATTTGGTTGGAGGATTCGGGTCGAAAACAATCCTTTTCGATCTCGCTTAGATGCGTTTCCAATTGGAGTTCCCCAACTTTTTTAATATTGTATCTAAAGTTTCCCGGGATCTTGGTTTCAAACTCACTATAGAGTTTAGGGATACCTTCCTGAAAGTACCAGCTCTCAAAATTAAACCTGAAAGGCGATTCCTTTTGATAGGAGTATACCAAAACAGCCCCCGGGGCTACCCGTGGGAAGGTGAATTTTACAAGGTCGTAATTTAAGTTTTTCTCTGTGTAAATATTTTCCGGATCCAGCTTTATGGATCGCCGCACCCCGTTTTCCATATAATAAGTGGTAGCCTCCAGGTTATGGACCTTCTCGTTGGCAGAGCTGCCTTTAAAAAGCCTTATTTCAATCTCAGATTGTTTATAACCCTCTGGATTGAGGATCTTGATCTTAGCCTCATAGTCTGTAAGCAAATGGTATTTCCCATAATCCTGAAACCTGCTAAACCCGTGTTCATAAAGGTACAGGCACCGGCGGTAGAGTCCCTGCTGTAAGTATTGGTTTGCAGGTCACCGGCAGTGACCATAAGGTTTTCATTGTTGTAATTTTCCTGTGCGGCTAGTAATGAAGTTGAAAGTGTAAAAACTAAGAGCAGTAAAAATTTATTCATGGGTTGAGAGCTGGATTATTTTTAATCTTTTATTTCTTCTTAAATAATTCTGGATAATATGCCGTGCATCGCTGTCATTCTTCATTGGAGTGATGATTGAGCGCACGATATCCAAATTATTTAATTGATAATTCAAATTAAAATAACCAATTCCCTTAAACTCTCCTTCTTCTACCAGGAGGGCGCTTTTCTCATCTACATCCCTCCCGCGGTCTATTACCAGCATATTTTGATCACGATAACTGTGTTTTTCGATCATTTCACCTATCCGCTCGTTATATTCCAAAGTAGATTCCACTCCCAGGCAGGCCCCTTTACAGGTTTTGGTGGTGTAGCTGTAACATTGCCCTTCTCCCGTATGCAAATCTGTCAACCTGTGGCATAAGTTATAGGATTCTACAATTTGTTCAAGCGTTTGCTTTGCCTGCTGCAAATTGGTAAAGGTTGTGATGTTCTTCTTCCGCTTGTCTGCCTTTCCAATCTTCAAATTAATATAGCCATTCTCATCTGTAAAATGATAAAGTGCATAGCTAAAAAGGGACCCGTTATACTTTTTATTGAACTTTGGTTTGTTCTGTTTTACCTCTTCATTTTCTTTAAGCAGGGCTATAAGTTCATTTCCTGTAGCTTCATAACTTACAGATGCCACCTCCTTTTGTACTTCCTTTGCTTTACGGTGATCATTGGTAAAGTGTTGATTTACCCTTTTTCTTATGTTCTTGCTCTTTCCTATAAAGATGATCTCCCCTTCCTCATTATGAAGATAATATACACCGGTTATAGAAGGTAGATCGTCGAGAATGCGTACCAGTTTATTGTTCATTGTAGAAACCGGCTCTGTACGTACAGACTCCTTCAGGATTTCTTTGGTAGTGTCCTTGGCAAGTAACATTTTAAAAAGTTTCACGGTAGCCTGGGCATCGCCGTTGGCCCGGTGGCGATCACTTAGCGGGATCCCGAGGGCACGCACAAGTTTTCCAAGGCTGTAGGAAGGCTGGTCTGGAATAAGCTTCTTAGAAAGTTCTACCGTACAAAGGGTTTTACGTTCGTAGTCAAAACCCAGTCGGCGAAATTCGAGCCGCAGGATCCTGTGGTCAAATTTGGCATTATGTGCAACTATGATACAATCGCTGGTAATCTCTACAATGCGTTTTGCAACCTCGTAGAATTTGGGTGCATTTCGCAGCATTTCATTATTAATACCTGTGAGCCCTACGACAAAAGGTTGTATAGGCTGTTCAGGATTTACAAGGCTAATAAACTGGTCTGTTACCTTATGCCCGTCAAACCTGTAGATGGCAATCTCTGTAACCCCTTCTTCATTATATTTTCCTCCGGTGGTTTCTATGTCCAGTATAGCGTACATTAAAAACCTCCTATCCCTTTATTGGGTAATTATAATTAATTGTAAAACTCATCATTTTTTTCTTCAACTTACTCATCATTTTTCGAACATCCAAGGCCTGGGGAGGCTATCTTTCCCCAAATATGGAACTTCCAATTCGCACCATATTGCTTCCGCATTCAATGCCTATCTTATAATCCCCACTCATTCCCATAGAAAGTTTCTCTAATTGCGGGTGGTCCTGCTTAAGGTCCTCAAAGACGTTTCTTAAATGACTGAACTCCCTTCTTACCTGTTCCATATCATCAGTAAAAGTAGCCATTCCCATCAGGCCGATTACTTTTACATTTTTAAAATTGGAAAAAGCATCAGATTCCAGGATCTCCTTTGCTTCTGCAGCATTTATGCCAAATTTTGATTCTTCCTCGGCTATTTTAATTTGTAGCAGGCAATTGATGCTTCGGTTATTCTTTTTGGCTTCCTTGTTAAGCTCCTTCAGCAGCTTTAAACTGTCCACAGCGTGAACCAGGCTTACATAAGGCGCCATGTATTTCACCTTGTTGCGCTGTACATGGCCCACCATATGCCACTCGATATCCTGCGGCAAAGCCTCCTGCTTCTCTGTCATCTCCTGGATCTTATTCTCCCCAAAGATGCGTTGACCCGCATTGTAGGCTGCGATGATATCTTCGTTTGGTTTTGTTTTGGAAATAGCTACCAGGGTAACCCCTTCGCCAAGTTCTTCTTTGAAATTTTTAATATTTGAGGCAATGTCCATCATGTAAATTTAGAAAAAAGCCTTTAAATGAGCAGGCAATTTTGTGCTTTTCAATAGATTATCTATGTATTAAAATTCATATATCGTGAGGCCGCTTCGCAACTTTGGTTCGATATAGGTGCTTTTTGGGGGCATGGTTAGTCCCTCATCTGCCACCTGTTTTATTTCATCTATAGTTATGGGCAACATCCCAAATCCCACTTTATACTTCCCGCTGTCCACCTGGGTCTTTATCTCTACAAGATCATTTTTCCCATGGATGTAAGCGATCCTGCTGTCATTACGCAGATCCTCAATTCCCAGGACAGGTTTCAGGATCTTATCATAAAGTATATAAGTATCCAGGGTACTCAGGGAATCTGTAAACTCATAGTTGGTCTTACGTAAATATAACGAGTAGAATTCTCCTTCAAGGTACATGTTAAAATGGTGCTTTTTTGACGGATAATATACTTCCTGCCCCCGGTTCTCGATCCTGAACCATTCATCAAGCTGCACCAAAAATTCTTCCTTGCTCCAGCCGTTAAGGTCTGTAATAAGTCGGCTGAATTCGTAGATCTTCAATTCGCTTTCGGGAATAAGAAAGCTCATGAAGGAATTATAAGGTTCAGTTCCTGTATGCCCGGGATTATTATCTTTAGATTCCTTTGCGAGCAAATAGGAGGAGGCGCAGCGGTGATGCCCATCGGCAATATAAAGACAGGACATTTGCTCAAATTCCCCCTGTATTGTGGCAATGGTATCTTTGTCATCGATCCTCCACAAATAATGGGTTTCTTTATTATATGTTGAAAATTCATATTCAGGACGGTTTGCCGTGGCGGTTTCAAGGATCTCCCCAATCACCGGGGAATCTGGATAGGTGAGGAGAACAGGCTCTGTATTAAAACCAACCACCTTGAGATATTCTTTAAAAAGATTCTCTCTTAACTCGATCGTATCCTCGTGTTTTCTTATGCAATTATTCTCATAATCCTCAACGCTCGCAGCGGCTATTATGCCCATGTAGGTATTGGCGCGGGTAATGATCTTATAAATGTAGTAAGCCGGCTCCTCATCTTTAAAGAAGATATTATCTTCCTTAAACTCCAGGTAACGGTTCTTCACCAGCTGAAACCTCTTGTCTCCTTTTATGCTGTGCTGAAATTTATAACCCGGATTTATAATATGCAAAAATGAAAACGGATTATACTCCAGCTGGGCAGTAAGCTCGCCGTTAGAGTAATCTTCATAAGGCCTTGAAGCCACCAGCCCCGCTTTATCGCGGGTGGGCCGTACTGCTTTGAATGGAAGGATCTTTGTCAAGGGGTGTCGGTTGTCAGTTATCGGTTGTCAGTTGTCTGTTGTCGGTTGTCGGTTGTCTGTTGTCAGTTGAGAAAAGTTGTAAGTTGTAGGTTGTAGGTTGTAGGTTGTAGGTTGTAGGTTGAAAAGTGGAGAGAGGAGAGAGGAAAGTGGAAAGTCTGGAGGTGTTAATAATTCTCTTTTCTCTGGTCTCTTCCTTTTTTCTCAATTCCTTATTTTACTATTAAATGATCTGTTTTCTCATATCTCATATCTCAATACTATGTAGTGGAGAGTGGAAATTCGGGATGTGTTATATTTAAAGCGGTAAACGGCAAACACTGAACCTTTCTAACGACTAACGACTAACGACTAACGAAAACTCCATTTAAACTCCTCCTAACTCCGTGGTTAAATAAAATTTAGCCTCGAAAGATCAATAATCTTACAACTTCGCAAGATTCCAACACCAAACACTAAACACCAAACACCAAACTCCTAACTCTACTTCCCGAACTGCGAGGAAATCTTCTCCGCTTTCCTGCTTTCAGAATAATCATAGAAACCTTCACCCGATTTCACACCTAGCTTCCCGGCCATTACCATATTGGTAAGCAGGGGAGAGGGAGCGTATTTTGGGTTTTTAAAGCCGTTGTACATCACTTCCAGTATGGAGTGACAAACATCAAGGCCAATGAAATCTGCCAGCTGTAGTGGTCCCATAGGATGCGCCATCCCCAGTTTCATCACTGTGTCGATCTCATATACTCCTGCAACCCCGTTGTAAAGGGTCTCGATAGCTTCATTGATCATAGGCATAAGGATCCTGTTGGCAACAAATCCCGGATAATCGTTTACTTCAACCGGTACTTTGTTCAATTTTTCAGAAAGTTCCATGATGGTTTTTGTCACTTTATCTGAAGTATTGTAACCTCTTATGATCTCTACCAGTTTCATCACCGGCACAGGGTTCATGAAATGCATTCCAATCACTCGCTCCGGGTTGGAAACTTCAGCAGCGATTTGCGTAATGGAAATAGAAGAGGTATTGGTCGCCAGGATGGTGTCCTCAGAACAGTTGGAATCCAGCTGCTTGAAGATCTGGAGTTTTAGCTTCACATTTTCTGTGGCGGCCTCAACTACCAGCTGCACATTCTTTACACCAGATGGGATATCTATATGAGTGGTAATATTGTCAAGAGTAGCCTTTTTATCATCTTCACTTATCTTTTCCTTTGCCACCATCCTGTCCAGGTTTTTGGAAATGGTGTCCAGCCCTTTTTGAAGGCTTTCCTTGGAAATATCTATTAGGTTCACTTTATAGCCAAACTGTGCAAAGGTGTGGGCAATCCCGTTTCCCATTGTTCCGGCTCCTATAACTGCTATTTTCTTCATTATAAACTAAATTTTTATGGCCCGGGACAGCCGGGCAGCGTGTGAATATTAAAATTAATATGATTATTTGCCAAAACTCTCTATGACCTTGTTGGCAACCCTAAGTGCCTCAGCTCCCTGCTCCAGGGTTACCACCGGCGAAGTGTTATTCTCGATAGCATAGGCAAAAGTTTCCAGCTCATCGAGGATGGCATTGTGTTCTTCCACCTTTGGATTGTCAAAATAGATCTGTTTCTTTACCCCTTCAGCATTCTGAAGGATCATCGCGAAATCATCAGGCTCCTCAGGGGCATCCTTCATCTTCACCACTTCACATTTTTTCTCAAGAAAATCAACTGAAATATACGCGTCCTTCTGAAAGAACCTTGATTTCCGCATATTTTTCAGTGAGATCCTGCTGGCAGTAAGATTGGCCACACAGCCGTTCTCAAACTCGATCCTGGCATTGGCAATATCTGGCGTGTCACTTATGACCGAAACTCCGCTCGCATTGATGCTTTTTACCTTGGAATCTACCACGCTCAGGATCACATCGATGTCGTGGATCATAAGGTCCAGCACCACAGGAACATCTGTCCCGCGGGGGTTGAACTCTGCCAAACGGTGGGTTTCGATAAACATGGGGAACTCAATTTTATCCTTTACAGCTATAAATGCCGGGTTGAACCTTTCCACATGCCCAACCTGGCCTTTAACCTTATGGGTTTTTGCCAGGCTTATGAGTTCCTCGGCTTCCAAAAAAGTGGAGGTCACCGGTTTCTCTATAAATAAATGTTTCCCTGCGGAAAGGACCTTCTTTGCGACTTCATAGTGAGAAACGGTAGGGGTTACCACATCTACCATGTCCACTGCTTTGATCAATTCTTCTGAAGTATGGAAGCGTTTATAGCCAAATTCCTTTTCAATTTGAGAGGCAACCTCTTCGTTGCCATCATAAAATCCAATAAGGTCGTATTTCGAAGATTGTTGGAGCAGCCTTAGATGAATTTTTCCAAGATGACCTGCGCCAATTACACCGGCTTTGAGCATTCTGTATCGTTTTCAACAAAAATAGCATTTCTTAAGCTAAAGCCAATATCATTTTAATTCTAAATGGTTTAGGTCAATCGTTAAATAAAAACTAAAAGTTCCCTTGAAGCCTTGGATTTCTTTGAGTAATTTTGTGTTCTCAAAGAAAAATCAAAGGTGCTTAAGGATACGTTCAAACATAAAGGAAAAAGACAGCAACTTGCAGCCCTGGTGGAAGCAAAGGGCGTAAGGGATAAAAAGGTCCTGGAGGCCATAAAAACCATCCCGCGTCATCTTTTTATGGATAGCAGTTTTGAGGACCACGCGTACCAGGATAAGGCTTTTCCCATCGCGGCAGACCAAACTATCTCGCAGCCCTATACCGTAGCCTTTCAAACAGAACTGCTGGAGATCAAAAAGGGCGATAAAGTCCTTGAGATTGGAACAGGCAGCGGCTATCAAACTGCAGTATTATGTGAACTTGGGGCCAAAGTATACAGTATTGAGCGGCAGCAGGAACTCTATAAGAAAACAAAAGCCTTTCTTTCAAAAATTGGTTACAGGCCAAAACATCTTAGCTTTGGTGATGGTTACAAAGGCCTTCCCGAATATGCTCCTTACGACAAGATCATCGTCACCGCCGGTGCACCCTTTGTTCCTAACCCATTGCTTAGTCAGCTTAAAGTTGGCGGCAGGCTGGTAATTCCCGTTGGTGAAGACACGCAGGTAATGACCCTGTTCATAAGAAAATCTGAAAAGGAATTTGAAAAGCGCGAGTATGGGGATTTTAGGTTCGTGCCGTTGCTGGAGGATAAGAATTAGTCGTTAGTCGTTAGAGAGGATTGTTGGCTTTTGCACTAGTATAGTAGGGATGTGTAGCGGTATCTGCCACTGTTTGATTACACGGATTTAAGCGGATTACAAGGAGCAACTTACTAAGGTTTAAAGCGTCTAAGTAAGAATGTTTGGAGTTCTTAAAGGGCTTCTACTTTCGCAGATGCTCAAAGTAAGCGAGTACAATCATACCCCGCGCGGGATCCTGAGTCGCGCGAAAAGCGCTCCGCAGGATGACAAAAAATGGGATAATACTTTCCTTGTCATCCTGAGCGCAGTGAAGGATCTCAACTCCCGGTGCAGTGAGAAAAGACAGCTACTAGCAAATAAAGCAATTCCCGCTTCTCACTCAAACCGCAAATTCGCTTCTCCTTCCGCAGACCTTATAGAAAACTAGGAACGCTTCTACCCCGCCAGAGATCCTTAGTCGCGCGAAAAAGCGCTCCGAAGGATGACAAAAATGGTGGGAATATTTGCCCATCGCCCTCCCCCTTTAGGGGATACAGGGGTCCTGGAAAAATGGCCAATCTCACCTTAAATCCCTATGAGGTTGCATCTAAGTAAGAATGTTTGGTCTTCTACTTCCGCAGACGCTCAAAATAAAGCGTGTATAATCATCCACCGCCCGGGATCCTTAGTCGCGCGAAAAGGCGCTCCGCAGGATGACAAGAATGGAGGGTGTGTCACCAACAATACTTTTGTCATCCTGAGCGCAGTGAAGGATCTCAACTCCCGGTGCAGTGGGAAAGGACAGCTGTTAGCACATAAAGCAATTCCCGCTCCTCACTCAAATCGCAAATTCGCTTCCCCTCTCGCAGGCGTTATAGAAAACTAAGTACGCTTCTTCCCCGCCAGAGATCCTTAGTCGCGCCAAAAAGCGCTCCGCAGGATGACAAAAATGGAAGGAATATCTGCCCAGCGCCCTCCCCTTTAGGGGATACAGGGGTCGTGGAAAAATGGCCAATCTCACCTTAAACTTCTAACGACTAACGACTAACGACCAAGGACTATTTCTCCGCGTAATCCGCTAAGATCCGCGTTATCCAAAACTCCCAAAACCAACCCCAAACAGTACATATCTGGCCCTAAACGTTGCAGACACTTCCTACCCACTACTCAAGGATCCCAAGAAACTTCAACCCAAAAATAAACGCTCCTTCCCGGTTCCCCTCAAATTCAGAAACTACATAATCCAGGCGCAGGAGGCGGTATTTGCCGAAGCCCAGATTGTCGATGCCTACAGAATACTCTGCGTAGGGTTTGTTGGTTTCTGTGGCGAGAAAGTGGGCGCCAAGGATGAGGTTGTAGTTAAGCCTGTTTATCCCGGGGATCTTGCCCAGGATCCAACCCTTGAAATCCTGCTCGGCATGTGCCTCAAAGTAATTGCCGTTGGTGCTCAGGGCATAGTAGGGGAGCAGGTGGAATTCATTGATGTAGCTGCCATTCCCCACCCGGGTTTGGTTGCCGTTGAAGTGCTGATAGTCTAAATAAGCTATGTCATTTCCGCTTAAAAATGTGCCTCCCTTCAAATTATATTTAAAGGTCCCTTTGTTGCCAAGGCTCACATCCTGCCGCAATGCCGCCCGCACCTGGTCAAAATTGTAGTTATCCACACTCGCCCCAAATCCTTTTTCATAAGCCAGGTACAGCGTGGGATATTTATTGGAAGGGATGTTGAATTTCCCATCGGGGTAACTCATGTATTTCTGCCCAAAATTGATCTGTCCGGTGAAATTAAATTTGAAGATATCGTGGTCAACGAAGGCTGCCGACCCATAATTATCCGGCTGCAATGGGTTGTTGGAGGTGTATTCCACATTCTCCCGGTTGCGCCAGGCCTGATTGGTAGTATTAAAAAGCGGCAAGCGCTGCTGGTAGCTAAGATCTGTGAACACCCTGAACCCGTTAAAAAGCTCCTGCTGCCAGGCAACTTCAGCAAATCTGCGCTCGTAGAGTTTCAAATAATTTCGCTGAAACAGCAGACTAGTAATGTCGTTCAGCCTTTCAGAAATAGGAATAGTATTGTTGATCTGCGCTGCTTCAACTCCGCCGGAAGCCGTGAGAATAGGCTTCGAAATATTATTGAATTTCTTCTGAAAACCACCTGTTATCCGCAGCCTTTCATCGCTGAAACCGTAGTTGATGTTGCTGAAGGCCCTCCAGTATTTTCCGAAGCTGTCATCCTGGTTTTTTCTGAAGCTTATATCCACTTCAGAATTCCAGCCCTGCACCGTATTGAAATGTGTGCCGAAGAGGGGAGAGCTTATATTGAAATATTCCTTTTCATAGGAGTTGCTGTGACTATAGCCAAACAGCAAATCGCCCAATCCCAACTTATTCCTCACCGCATCCACCGAATCCAGATAGACTTTAGAATTTCGCTTTTCCTGAATGCTATCTTTGCGTACGTAATCTGTGATCTCCTCTGCAGTTAGCGGCACGGGGCGAACGGTTTGCCAGTAGAGGGAATCTTTTTTGTTGGCAGCTTCAGCAAAGGACAATACCTCACGGGAGAAGGTATTTTTTAGTTGCGGACTAAAATCGTAATTGCTGTAAACCGCGGTAAACCTTCCGTCGCCGGAAATGCCGAACATATCAAAACTAAAGTCTACTGTTTGAGAGATCTTGACCCAAAAGCCGTAATCTTCAGAATATTTAAAATTTTGTCTAAAAGTGAGTACTTCTATTGGCGGAAACTGTATGGCTTCCCCGGTGGTGTTTAACTCCACCCCATAGATCTCCCAGCTGTCCTCGATAATATAAATAGATCCGTAAAAAACCTTGTCTTTTGGCCGCTTTGGGGTTACTTCGATCTTATTGATGAGGTTCCCGGTGTCATCATAAAAGGCACCTTCGAGCTTGTAATTGTAATAATTGAAGGCATAGTCGGCCACCGGGGATACGATCTTTGCGTTGAGGTCTATGGTGTTGTTGTAAAAACTGAAATTTGATTCCTGTGCAGAATTTAAGCTGAAACCATTGTCATTACCGCTCACTTTGGAGGCGATGATCTTCTCCTTAAAACTGTCCGGAGCGCGGTATGCGATTTCTGAAATGGTCTCGCTGAGATAGATGATCCCGCTTCGGGTGGAATCCAGGTTTCCTCCCAGGTCGCCTATTTCCTGCCCCAGGATCCTCTCTGGCACATTTTCCATTCGCCATAGGCCACGGGAATAATAGTCGGCAGTGTATTCCTTGATCCTTGCCAGGTTCGCCTGTCTCGCCGCAATGGCATTGCGCATGATCTTATTGGCAGGATTCTCTCCGGAATTAACCGTTACCTCGTCCAGGCTGGTAGTTTCTGCTTTTAAACTAATGTCCAGCCGGAAAGGAAAGTTTTGAACATCTACCTTTTTCCGAAGTGTTTCAAACCCCAGGAACTGGAATACCAGGTCATAAGTACCGGGAGTGCTTATCTTTAGTTCGTAATCCCCCTCCTCATTGGTAGTTGTGCCCCTGGTCCCATCGGCAGTGTAAATATTTACATAGGGGAGCGGCAGATTTTCCTCATCTGTCACGGTGCCTGTAATTTGCGCGAACAGGGCAGGAGAGAATAACAAAAAAATGTAGAATAATGGGAATTTACCTGTCATTGAGAGGAGGATTTTACTGCCTTTCCAGACGCAGGCTTTAATTATAATCTTTTTTGATACGGTCCAGCCTTCTTTTGCTCTCACGGTCCTTGATGGTTTCCCGCTTGTCATAAAGCTTTTTACCCTTGGCAAGCGCGATTTGCATCTTAGCAAGCCCTCTGTCATTGATGAACAATCGTAGCGGAATGATGGTGAGTCCGCTATTCTTCACTTCCTTCTCCAGCTTTCTCAATTCTTGTCTGTTAAGCAACAGTTTGCGCTCACTTTTAGGATTATGGTTAAAATGGGTGGCGTGAGAGTACTCCTCAACATGCATATTGATCACGAAAAGTTCGTTGTTTTGAAATTCACAAAAACTTTCAGCAATGGAAGCCTTTCCTTCCCGTATCGCCTTAATCTCTGTTCCTGCAAGCATGATCCCCGCGATATACTTATCCAGGATCTCATATTCAAATTTCGCCTTTCGGTTCTTTATGTTGATGTTATTCTTCATAGGTGAACAAAAATAACAAGCTTTATTGGGATTATACTATAATGAAGTTGTAATTTTTAAATGCTTCAGGAAGGTTTTGAGCCGGAGCAGCCAATTCCGCCGGGAGGATCCCGCGGCCGGTTCATTTAATTTCTCCCATTGGTGGAGAAATCTAAAAATCTGAAACCCCTTTTTCCTTTTCCCTCTTCCGCTCTATGTACCTCCTGCGAAAATTCCGGTTTTTGCGTTCCTTCCGGTTTTTTCGGGCTTTCGACGAATTCCAGAAGAAATAAAGCAGGGCTATCGCAATAAGCGCAATGTAGATCCAGGTCTCACTATCAAAATTGGTCATTTTGAACTGAATTTTTTACAAGATAGGGAAAAAATAGTCGTTAGTCGTTAGTCACTGGCGTCCGGTAAACCAAATTAAATCCTACCTTAATACCATGGAAAAAGGGAGTCCTCGTTTTCGACCGCAGACTCCCTTTAAAGGTTCCACTTAAAGCGGACATTATGGACAAAATTACAAGAAATTCTGGAATGCCGGTTCTCGGACAGCTGTTATCTTTTATTCCCCGAAGCAATTTTAACCGTTTAGTTGGCCAATTAGGTACAGATCGCTATACCAAACGATTTACATCCTGGGATCACCTGGTCTGTATGTTGTTTGCGGTTATTGAGAATGTTGGCGGATTACGTGAGTTATGCTCTGGTTTAGCAGCACATAATCAAAGTTTAAAACATTTAGGAATGAGTTCTATGCCATGCAGAAGCACCGTGAGTGATGCTAATATGCGCCGGTGTTCTGAGTTGTTTGAAAAAACCTTTATAAGCATATATAAGCAGCACTATCGTTTTTTCTCGGACAGCAGTATACCTAAAAATGAAAAATGGCTCTCCAGGCTGTTTTTGGTTGACTCTACCACTGTTACGTTATTCAAGAATATAATGAAGGCCTGTGGTAATGCTATGGCTAACGGGAGGCGTAAGGGAGGAGTTAAAATACATACTGGAATGTGGCTAAAAGAACAAGTTCCTTCTTTAATAATGATTACTAAAGCAGCGGAAAATGATAAAAATTTTATGCCCCGATTTAAAAAACTTCCTGCACAGACCATTGTAGTTTTTGATAAGGCATACTTAAATTTTGGTTTATTTATTCATTGGAGTAAAAACGATGTCAGTTTTGTAAGCCGACTGCACAAAAGATGCAAAGTAACTTGGGGGAATTATAACCTCTTAACTAAGGAGGATGAGCAATATGGCATATTGGAAGACTGTAGAGCAGAATTAGGGCATAGCCAGCAAAAACAAAAAGTAAAATGCCGCATTATAAAGTTTTATGATCACAAAGATCAACGGGAAATTGAATTTATTACCAATGATATGCAGCTGCCTGCTTGCACAATTGCAGAAATATACAAGCAGCGATGGCAAATTGAGCTTTTATTTAAAAGGCTCAAGCAAAACCTTAAGATCACCAGCTTTATTGGCGATAATGAGAATGCAATACGAATTCAAATCTGGTGTGCACTTATAGCGGATTTACTGGTCCAAATAGCTCGAAAAGGGTCTCGACGTTGCAGATTATCTTATTCGGTGATTTGCGGGCTATTTAGACTTCATTTAATGAATTATGTGAGAGTTACAGACTTACTTTTAAAATCAGCAGATCCTAACATTTATCCTAAAAATATACAGCTTGCACCTAACCTTTTTGACATAGGACCCCCATAGATTGAAAATAAAAATCGAAGTGAGGTAGAATCAAGGTTTATTAAGATTAAAACAAGAAATACTATTTTTACCGGACGCCAGTGAGTCGTTAGTCTTTAGTCGTTAGAAAAAGTGGACAGAGGAGAGAGGGCAGAGGGCAGAGGAAAAAAGTGTTAACTTGTATAGTGGCCTGCGGTTTTTAGCGTTTTCGGTTTTCGGTTTTCCGTTTGGGTTTTTTTAAATCATTTAGGCTTACGTTTGGTGATGGAGAAAGCGGGTAGAAGACGGAGGTAGTCGTTAGTAATTAAACTTTAAAGGAGCAGAAGTGAAACTGTCCATTTTTTTCAAAACCCCTTGTATCCCCTAAAGGGGGAGGACGCTTTATTGAGGAATGGTAGTAAAGGATTCAGTGGTGCTCGCCTTGGGATAGAGTGTTAGTGGTAGACAGCAAAACTCCGTGCAACTCTTTTATTCACTCCCCCCAACTCCGTGGTTAAAAAAACGTGATTTAAAATAAATCGTGAAAACAGAAGTCTCTATTCTCTTCTCTCTATTCTTTTTTCTCTTCTGAAGAATCTTGTTTCTTGATTCCAAACCTGGATTATGAAGGTTAGTTCCTAACCCCCATCTCCACTTTCCGTCTCTCATCACTCTCAATAACTCCATCTCTAAGCCGAATGATCCTGTGTGCGTGGAGGGCGATATCTTCTTCGTGAGTTACGAGGATCACGGTGTTTCCAGCAGCGTGAATATCATCGAAGAGGTGCATTATCTCTACAGATGTTTTGGAGTCCAGGTTTCCCGTGGGCTCATCGGCCAGAATGATAGACGGATTGTTAACCAGCGCTCTTCCCACCGCAACCCGCTGCCGTTGACCTCCGGATAGCTGATTGGGCTTGTGGTCCATCCTGTCGGCAAGGCCAACATCTGTAAGTACCTGTTTTGCACGTTCTGTACGGGCAGCTTTGGAAGCCCCGGCGTATACCATTGGCAGGGCAACATTCTCGAGAGCTGTGGTTCTTGGTAACAAGTTGAAGGTCTGGAAAACAAAGCCAATCTCGGTATTGCGAATTTCAGCCAGGTCATCATCTGTCATCTTGCTCACATCCTTTCCGTTAAGGATGTAGGAGCCCGAGGTTGGCGTGTCCAGGCAGCCGAGCAAGTTCATGAGAGTGGACTTCCCCGAGCCCGAAGGGCCCATGAACGCTACATATTCGCCGCGTTCTATTTCAAGATTAATACCCTTAAGGACTTTGATTATTTCATGTCCCAGGGGGAAGTCCCGGGTGATATTCTGTAATTCTATAACCTTGCTCATATGCTGCTTTTCAAAATAGGTGTCACGAATAGGACGCTGTTTTGCTGTGGATGTTACAATCTAATGATAAAATGCTCTTTTTCCTGTTCTTTTCTGAAGAAAACAATCCCCCAGAAAAAGCTGTCAATGCTCACCCGCACCCGTGGATGCCCCTTTATCTCCGCCCAGGCCTCTTCCATTCCTTTCGACCAGTGAATATCATCAAATATAAAAACCGAATCATTGTGAGCCAGCGGCAGGAGTTGTTCAAAGTACTTTAAGGTTGCTTCTTTGGAGTGGTTGCCGTCGAAGTAGATGAGGTCAGTTGTGGGTTGTCGGTTGTCGGTTGTCGGTTGTCGGTTGTCAGTTGTAGGTTGTAGGTTGTAGGTTGTAGGTTGTAAGTTGTGACTCGCTTCGCTCGTGTTTATTGTTTCGTGTTTGGAGTTTGGTGTTTGCTCGCTGGACTCGCGTTTGTGGTTTGGTGTTTGTTGTTTGGTGTTTAGTGTTGGAATGCTCGCTTCGCTCGTGTTAGATGTTTGTTGTTTTTTGTTTGGTCCTGGGTTGCTCGCTTCGCTCCGGCTGGGGTCTTGGAATTTGGAATTTTGAATTTGGAATTTTTTCTGCTCCCCCTTTGGGGGCTGAGGGGCTTTTCCACTCAAGATCTCCTCAAAACTCCCAACTTCCAGCCTAATATTCTCCAACCCAAACCTCTCAAAATACTCCCCCGCCACCTTTGCCGTTTCCGGGCAGCCTTCGATGGTGGTGAGTTTAACATCATTTCCCGTTGCGATGGCTGCGGAAGAGATTCCTACGGAAGTTCCCAGTTCCAGGGCGGATTTTATTTCCAGGTAGGAAATCAGCTTATTTAGCAGCACCGCCCTCTTTTTCGAGATCCCGGCATTTTTGGCAATAGCTGAAATTTTTCTTTTATCGCTTTTAAACACCCTGCTCCCCGCACCGAAGTCGGTCACCTTTATTTCCCTGTCATCCTGCAGCAAAACCTGTCGGTATTCCAGGACTTTTTGATGTGCCGGTTTTTTTTCCTTTTTGTAAAGACATTCTGTGAGTAATCTGTATACAAAAGGCGAATGCACCCCGTGTTCGTTTTTGGAATGCCAGAGGAATTTTATGTAGGCCAGGATTTGGTGCACTTGAATAGTTCAATTTCTATGGGGTAAAAATAGGGAAAAAAGATTGCTGTGGTGTTAAATCTGGCGCAGGTGATGGAGTGAAGGAGTGATGCGGGGCTGGGATAATGGGCTGATGTGGCTGTTGGTTATCTGCCTTAATAGATTTTCTCTGAGTGATATTATGGGGAATTACAATTTAAAGGATCAGCTTGTTTAGCATTTTCTCTAAAGTAGAAAAATTAGTCTATCTAAGAAAACCTCACAGGTTTCAAAAACTTGTGAGGTTTGAGCGTGGGAGAGAAGATTATCACTCTCATTTAGAAGATTTTGGTTCGTTGAATTTATATAGGAATGTTTCCAAAGGGGGTAAGGTATTTTAAATTTTTCAAAGGAATTTTTTTAATACAGAGGGTTCCCGGTGATTGTTCCAAAACAAATGAATAAATATCGTTTTTTCTTCCAGACTGTAGAAAAAGGAAATATGCTTATTTATATATCCTATTCTAATATTTTTTCCTGCATCCCACCAATGAAATATTTCCGGGTTTGTTTTTAATAAATCCAGTGTTATATCCACATCCTTTATAAACTTCCTCACTACGGATATCGACCAATTTTCGTGCAGATATTCGAGATTTTCATAGTAGGTTTCTTCAGCTAAAGGGGACCAGATAATTATCACAGACCGTATTTTTTTCTGGACTCCTCCAAAATATTTTCAGCTGGAATTCCTTTTCCTTGCTCAAGCTGTTTTTTGCTCTTTTCTAAAAGTGACTGAATGATTGTTCTTTCGTCTTCAGACAGGTCAATAAACCACTTCTCACCCAATAAAGAACGCAATTGTGATTTTTCAGAAGGGGAAAGCTTTTTCAGGTTTTCAGCTAATTCTTCAATTGTTGGATCAGTGTTCATTTTCTGTAAAGATTATTCAGTACAAAATACAAAATTTTCCATAAACAGTTTGTGTTTTAATTTTCGCTGGGCATATGAATAGCAGGAGTTTTTCTGTACCGAATTTTTATACCGCATTAGATTTGATGGTGATAGAATAATTCTAACTCCGCACGGGACCCTTCCGTCACATTAAAATGTGCCACCCCCCGATCACTATCGAGGGCTTGCCAGGGGAAGGAGCTTTTGATCCAGGTACCCCGGAAAAATTATCTGTAGAGATATGATCTATTTTATATAAGTGAAAGTCCGCTGAAAGTATCTCAATTCGATCAGGTTCTTTAGAAGGAAAATCAAACTCACTAAGAAACCTCTCAAAGGATCTGGGAGTTATGCGTTTAAGTAAGAATGTTTGGAGTTCCTAAAGGGTTCCTACTTTCGCAGACGCTCAAAGTAAGCGAGCACAATCATACCCCGCACGAGATCCTTAGTCGCGCAAAAAAAGCGCTCCGCAGGATGACAAGATTGGAAGGAGAATTAAGGTGGATTAAAGTGGATTGAGCGTAAGTATTGTTGAGGTATCAAACGCATTAGCTTCAGTGGTAATAAAATAATCCTAACTCCGCACGGGACCCTTCCGTCACATCAAAGATGTGCCACCTCCCGATCCATATCGGGACTTGAAAAAAGGGAAGGAGCCGCTTTTTATTCTTGTATTAAGTATCCGTTCTATCTCCGCGTAATCCGCTAAAATCTGTGTAATCCAACAGTCGCAAATGAAACCAGACCACCCAGCTATTAAAGATACCCGAGACAACCACTAAAAATTAACGACTAACGACTATTTTCTGTCCTCTCTCCACTTATAGAGGCCAACAATTCCTAATGGGTCTCGATACATTTTTTCTTCCGCTATCGCTTCAGTAAAAACACTCGACCTGACGTAGGTACAAAAAAGAAATTATGGAAAATTGGCCAATCTCATCTTACTCTTCTAACGACCATCGACTAACGACTAGACGACTTAATCTCCGCGTAATCCGCTAAAATCCGTGTAATCCAACTGTCGCAAATGAAACAAAACCATCCAGCTAAAAAAGACAAGACTTAAAAGCCACTACCCACTAAAGAATAACGCCTATTTTCTGCCCTCTGTCCTCTGTCCACTTTTTCTAACGACTAACGACTAAAGACTAACGACTATGCCCCCTCCTTCGCCCCCAGCTCAAACCATCGCTCTTCCTTAGCCTCAATCTGATCGATCACCTTCTGCAACTCCAAAGAAGTCTTGTCTATCTCATCCCCACTTAGGTCCTGCAGGAATTTTTGCTGGATCTTTTCTTTTTCCTTTTCCAGATTGGCGATCTCTCGTTCCAGCTTATTGAACTCTTTTTTCTCGTTGTAGGTGAGTCCCGATGTGTTTTCGTTCTGTTTTTGTTTTTGTGGCTCTGCCACCTGCTTTGGCTTTGCAGGCTCTTCTGCAGGCTGACTCGCCTCGTATTCCCTGTAATCGGTATAGTTGCCGGGGAAGTCTTCTACTTCGGCGTTGCCTTTGAAGACGAAGAGGTGGTCTACGATCTTATCCATAAAATACCTGTCGTGGGAAACCACAACCAGGCAGCCGGGGAAATCCAGAAGGAAATCTTCGAGAACGTTTAGGGTAACGATATCCAGGTCGTTTGTAGGTTCATCCAGAATAAGGAAATTTGGATTCTGGATTAGGACTGTACACAGGTAAAGCCTTTTTCTTTCACCTCCACTAAGTTTCTCAACGAAATCGTATTGCTTTTTACGGTCGAATAAGAATTTTTCCAGCAGTTGTTGCGCAGAGATCTGCCTTCCCTTGGCCAACGGAATGAAATCCCCATAGTCACGGATCACATCGATCACTTTCTGCCCTGGTTTTGCAACGATCCCGCCCTGGGTGTAATAACCAAATTTTATAGTTTCCCCGATGATGACCTTTCCGGCATCGGGTTGTATTTTTCCGGTGAGGATATTTAGGAAAGTGGATTTTCCGGTTCCGTTCTTTCCTATGATCCCAATACGTTCTCCTTTCTGGAAGTTGTATTCGAAGCCCTTCAGAAGTTGTTTTTCCTCAAAACTCTTGGAAACCTTTACCAGCTCCACGATCTTGGTTCCGAGGCGTTCCATATTGATCTCCAGCTGCACCTTATGGTCATTGCGACGTTTGGAGGCGCGGTCCTTGATCTCGTGAAAGTCGTCAATCCGGGATTTTGATTTGGTGGTACGGGCTTTTGGCTGCCGGCGCATCCAGTCCAGTTCCTTTTTGAAAAGCTGTTTTGCCTTATCGGTATTGGTTTGCTCCTGCGCTATTCGCGCATCTTTCTTATCTAGGTAGTAGGAGTAGTTTCCTTTGTAGGTATACAGTACCCCGTCTTCCAGTTCCACGATCTCGTTACAAACCCGCTCCAGGAAATACCTGTCGTGAGTAACCATAAAAATGGTGAAATTCTCTTTTTTGAAATATCCCTCCAGCCACTCGATCATATCCAGGTCCAGGTGGTTGGTAGGCTCATCCATGATGATGAAATCGGGTTTATGCAACAACATATTGGCCAGGGCAAGACGTTTCTTTTGTCCGCCACTTAGTTCCCCCACGCTCTTGTCCAGCTGGTCCAGCTTCAGCATAAAAAGGATCTGCTTATACTGTGTCTCAAAATCCCAGGCCTGGTGGCGCTCCATCTCCTCGAAAGCCTTCTGGTAGGCATCTGCATCCTCCGGATTCTCCAAAGCCTTTTCATAACGCTCGATCACTTTCAGGATCTCGTTGTCCCCGGCGAAAATTGTTTGCTCAACCGTTAGGTTGGGATCCAGGTCTGGTTCCTGTGCTAAAAATGCGGTAGTGATATCCTTGCGGTAGACCACGCGGCCATCATCGGGCGCATCTGTTCCCGCCAGGATATGGAGCAAAGTGGTCTTCCCGGTGCCGTTCTTGGCAACGAAGCCCACCTTCTGACCTTCATTGATTCCGAAGGAGATATTGGAAAACAGCTCGTTCTCGCCGAATGATTTGCGTATATTTTCTACCGATAGATAATTCACAGGATATTTTTTTGCAAAAGTAGGTATTTCTTAGTAAGAATCAAGATGGGGGAGTCGTTAGTCGTTAGTCGTTAGTCTTTAGTGGGTTAAGTGTTTGCTGTTTGCTGTTTACCGTTTGCGGTTTACCGTTTGTTTTTTGAATTTGGAATTTGGTGCTTGGAATTTGTTTGTTGTTTGTTGTTTGGTGTTTGGTGTTGGGATTTTACGAAGTTGAATGATTCTCCTTTTTTCGAGGCTAATTTCTTATTTAACCACGGAGTTAGGGGGAGTTAAAAAGGAGTTTCACGGAGGTTGTTCGAGTTGTTAGAGGGTTTTCTGTTTTCCGTTTGCTGTTTACCGTTGGTCAGTTTGGAATTTGGAATTTGGTGCCTGGAATTTGTTTGTTGTTTGTTGTTTGTTGTTTGTTGTTGGATTTAGTTGCGAGATGAATTCTCATTTTTTCGAGGTTATTTTTTATTTAACCACGGAGTTTAAGAGGAGTTCAAAAAAAAGAGTTTCACGGAGTTTTTATATGGTCGTTAGTAGGTTTTCCTTTTTTAGTTTGGAATTTGGAATTTGCTGCTTGGAATTTGATGCCTGGAATTTGAAATCCATCATATCCCCTAACTCATTTTTAACCGACAACCGACAACCGACAACCGACAACCGACAACCTACAACTTCCGGGTGGGGGCGAGCCCAACCCCTACAGCATAACACGCATTGACTATCCACTTTTCACTTTCCACTTTCCACTTTTTCAACTGACAACCGACAACCGACAACTTTTTCAACCTACAACCTACAACCTACAACCGATAACCGATAACTCCTAACTCCTAACTTTTCAACGAATTATTTTATTATTAACCCGTAACACTTATATTTGTTTCTTAACAAAGCATTAAGAAGAGGGAATTTACGCTGAGAACCTTCAGAAGAAATACTTCCAAGATACCGGAGCTGCGGGGCAATAAAAAGGTCCTTCAGCAGTTAAAACCGGAAGAGGAAAACAGAGCTGTGTGCCGCGGGATTCGTGGTGCATTTAAGATGAGGCCCCCATATGAATAAAAACTTTTTGTTGTACCTGGTGGTAGTGCTGTTGAGCTTTACTTCCTGTATCTCCACCAAAAAAACCACCTACCTGCAGGCCACAGAAACTGCTGCAGACAGTGTCCTGACTATTCAAAGGCTGCAAAAGCCTTACAGGATACAGGTGAACGATCTTTTAAGCATTAGGGTAAAGGCGCTGGACCAGGAGCTGGTGGGAATGTTCAATCCCATTGGGGAAGGAACTATAGGCGCTACAGGGGAGGAAAGTATGTATTACGATGGCTTTGCAGTAGACCAGCAAGGGAACATACGTGTGCCTACACTTGGAAAGATAAGTGTGCTGGGATATACCGTGGAAGAGGTGCAGGAAAAAGTAGAACAGGAGTTGCTGGACAGGTATTTTAAGGAACAGGCAAATATTTTTGTGACGGTGAAACTGGCAGGTATTAGATATACTACCCTTGGGGAGATTGGATCCGGCAGCCAGGTGATCTACAAGGAACAGGTGACCATCATGGAAGCCGTGGCAAACGCGGGCGGGATCACAGAATATGGAGATATGAGAGATGTGAGGATCATAAGGCAATATCCCGGTGGGGCAGAGAGAATTCACAGTATTGACCTTACCAGTATAGAAGCGACCAAAAGCCCGTATTATTACATACAGCCCAATGACCTTATCCTGGTGAATGCCCTGCCGCAAAAAGCGCTTGGTTTGGGAACTACAGGTATTGAAACATTTAGGACTGTACTTACAGTCTTTACAGCGTTGACATCAATTATTTTAATAAGTACAAGATTGTAGATGGCACATGAAGATGATCATATAAGTGACGTAGGCTCCACTTTTGACTTTAAGGGATTTGTACTTAAGGTGATAAGTTACTGGCAGCTCATTCTCATTTCGGTGGGGATAAGTCTTGCGGTGGCGCACTACAATAACATAAGGAAACTGCCGGTGTACCAAATGGGGAATTCCATTTCCATCAAGGACGACCAGAACCCTTTCTTCACCTCCAACACCAGTTTGACCTTTAACTGGGGTGGAACATCAGATAAGGTGAACACTGCCATTACCATTCTTCGCTCCCGCTCCCATAATGAGGAGGTGGTGGAGCGGCTTCAGTATTACATCAACTATCAGCAGGAAGGGGAATACCAGCGGGTGAATGCCTATGGGTTCACGCCTTTTAAGGTGTTTGCCGATACCAGCTCTGCCCAGGCGATGAACCTCCCCATGACCATCACTTTTAAGGATGAGGAGACTTTCAATCTAAAGGCCAATGTTCCCGCAACCATACACACGATAAATTACACCACCAAGGAAAAAGGCAGTGTAAGCGTGGAGCCGCAGGAGTTTAGCCGGGATTTTAAGGTGGGTCAAAATATTACCTTGCCATTCTTTAGCGGGATGATAGCCAGGACCAATGAAGCCTTGCAGCCGGGAAAACCCTTTTACGTTACTTTTCAGAATTTCGATGGGGTGGTTGGCCGCTGGAAAGGGGTGAATGTTAGTCCGGAGAACCAGAATTCTTCAGTATTAAGACTCAGCCTCACAGGCGACAACAAGGCGCAGCTGGTAGATTATCTTAACGGAACGGTGGCGGTTTTAAGCCACAATATGCTTAGGCGTAAGAACCTGTTTGCTACTAATACCATCCGATTTATTGACAGCAGCCTCGCGGTGAAATCGCAGGAATTGAAGCTGGTGGAAGATGAGCTGAATGTTTTCAGAAACAGGAATGCCACCCTGGATATTTCTGCGGAAAGTAGTGAACTCTCTTCAAAGCTTTCTACCCTCGACCTTCGGAAGGAGGACATCAGGCGACAGATCCAGTACTACAATACCCTGGAGGATTACCTTGTTACGCGGAATGATTACTCCAGTGTTCCCGCCCCTTCAGTAGCAGGAATAGCTGAAGGTAGCATCGTAAGCGGGGTGGGACGAATCCTCGCCCTGGCTGAAGAACGCAACAAATACCAGTACTCCCTGAAGGATAATTCCCCCGTGTTTGCCGATATCGACCGGCAGATAAATTCGGTTAAGACTGTCCTGCTGGAAAATATCGCATCCACCAAAAGCCTTCAGCAGTCAGAACTCAACGACATTAACCGAAAGATCGCCAACGCCGAAGCTGAGATAAGAAAACTCCCGCAGGAGGAGCAGGACCTGCTTAAGATCCAGCGGCAGTACAGCATAAGCGAGAAGACCTATAACCTCTTCCTGGAGAAACGCAGTGAGGCGGGGCTTATTAAAGCTGCCAATGTGAGTGACGTGATGGTCATTGACAGCGCCAAGGACACCGGCGGGGGGCAAATTGGCCCCAACACCCAGCTTAATTACGTGATGGCCCTGATGGTAGGAGGGGTGATCCCGCTTACCTTCGTATTCCTGCTGGTATTCCTTAACACGAATGTGCACAATGCCAATGAGATCTCCAGACTGTCACCAATTCCGATTCTGGGATTAATAGGTAAAAACAAATCCCCCAGTAACCTGGTGGTGTTTGATAAACAGAAGTCGGCTATTGCTGAAAGTTTCCGGGGGCTGCGAAGTAGTTTGCAGTTCATGTACCGCAAGCAGGGCGTAACCGGCTCCAAGACCGTACTTATCACCTCCTCGGTTTCGGGAGAGGGAAAGACCTTCTGCGCAATGAACCTCGCCACAGTTTTCGCACTGAGTGAAAAGAAAACCGTGCTGGTAGGTCTCGATCTACGTAAACCGAAGATCTTTGACGATTTCCAGCTAAACAATGACCTGGGGGTAGTGAACTATCTCATAGGTAACAATACCATGGAGGAGATCATACAGCCCAGTAAGATCCCACACCTCGACGTGATCACCGCAGGGCCTATCCCTCCAAATCCTTCAGAATTATTGATGACAGATCAAATGGAGGTGATGATGGAGGAGCTGAAACAAAAATATGACTATATAGTCCTCGATACCCCGCCAATAGGCATCGTGGCAGATGCGATGAACCTCGTAAAATTCGCCGATGCCACCCTCTACCTAATCCGCCAGGATTACACCAAGCGCGGCATGCTGGAAAGCATCAACGAGAAATATAGCAAAGGCGAGATCAAGAACATCAGTTTCGTCCTCAACTACTTCGTTCACCGCGCCAAATATGGTTACGGCTATGGCTACGGCTATGGTTACGGTTACGGCTACGGCTACTCCTACGGTAACCGGTATACGAAGGGGTACAACGATAATCCATCGCCGGTCTATAAGTTGAGGAAGTGGTGGAAGAAGGCGATGAGGAATTTTGAATAGTCGTTAGTCGTTAGTCTTTAGTCGTTAGTGGAAAGAGGGCTCGCTGGCGCTCGTTTTGGTTAGTCGTTAGTCTTTAGTCTTTAGTCGTTAGTGGAATGAGGGATCGCTGGCGCTCGTTTTAGTTAGTCTTTAGTCTTTAGTGAATTGAGGGCTCGCTGGCGCTCGGGAGTGTTTTTAGGTAGTCTTAAAAGAAAGTGGTGAGATTGTCCATTTTTGCACGACCCCTTGTATCCCCTAAAGGGGGAGGAAGCTTGAGGTAGTCGTTAGAGGAGTTGGGTAAGAATGGCCATTTTTGCAGGACCCCTTGTATCCCCTAAAGGGGGAGGAAGATTGTTGCAGCTGATTGTCATTGGCATTCCTATTTTCATCAGGATTTCATTTTTCTCCTTCTAATATCTCAGAATTATTATGATGATTTCCTATTTTAGGTGAGAATTACAATTTTAATTTTTAAAAGTAAATTCTATGCAGGATCCTGTTTTTAATTTTGAGAATCTTCAGGTTTACCAGAAATCATTGGATTTTGTAGATCTGGCTTATGAGGTTTCACGACAATTTCCAAAATCTGAGTTGTATAATTTGACTTCCCAATTCAAGAGGGCTTCTGTTTCAATTTCACTAAATATAGCTGAAGGTGCCGGGGATACAGATGCACAATTCAACAGATTCTTGCAAATCGCCATGGATTCAATTAAAGAATGTGTAGTTTGTTCTACGATTGCGAGAAGGCAAAATTTTATTGATGTAGAACAGGATAATATAAATCGAGCTAAACTAACCGAACTATCAAAAATGACCGGTAGCCTCCAACGATATTTAAATAAAAAAGTTAAATAAGGAGGAAATTGAAAATAGAATTGCTCTCTTCGTTTTTAGAAAGAATGACTGGGGAATTTTTCAAGTAAACTTCTGCTAGCCATTGGATCAATAAAACGTTTCTAACGACTAACGACTAAAGACTAACGACTATCCCACCACCAAGCTTCATATCTAACTTATTTAAGTCCAAACCACCATTTAAGGTAGGCATCGCCCTTAGCGGCGGTAGTGCCCGGGGGTATGCCCATATAGGGGTGTTGCAGGCACTGGTGGAGCACGGGGTGGAGCCGGAGGTTATTTCGGGGACGAGTATGGGAGCCTTGGTGGGGGTGTTGTATGCTGCGGGATATTCGCCCGAGGAGATAAAGGAGATCCTTATCAAGGAGCCCGTATCAAAGGTCACCGGATTCTCATGGCAGCGCACCGGCCTGCTGAAGATGGAGAAACTGGGCGGGGTGATCAAAAGATATATCCCGGAAGATGATTTCGCCTCCCTGCAAAAGCCATTTTATTTGATGGTGAGCAACCTCAATACGGGTGATAAGGAGGCAAGGACCAGCGGACCATTATACGACTATCTCATCGCCAGCGCATCGGCACCCGGGGCTTTTGCACCCAGGGTCATCGATGGCATAAGCTACGTTGACGGCGGATTGATTTGCAATCTCCCCGCCTCGGTGATAAGTTCCAGGTGCAGTGTTTTAATTGGCTCCCACGTAAACTATTCAGGTAAAAGAGAAAGTTTCTCCGGCACCAAGGCCATTCTGGAGAGGGTAGTGAACCTTGGCATCAACCAAAACTCCAAACCCGAAATGGAACTCTGCGATTACCTTATAGATCCGCCGGAGATGCAAAATTATTCCCTTTTTGATTTCAGCAAGATCGAGGAGATCATTGAGGTGGGGTATAAGCATACGCTTGGGATGATAGAGCAGGGGAAGTTGCCGGTGGGGAAGCTGCGTTAGTCGTTAGTCGTTAGTTTTTAGTCGTTAGAGGAGTGGGGAGAGATTGTTCATTTTTCCAGAATTTCTCTTTTGTACCTACGTCAGGTCGAGTGTTTTTACTGAAGCGATAGCGGAAGTAAAAATGTATCGAGACCCATTAGGAGTTTTTAGTGGACAGAGGGCAGAGGACAGAGGGCAGGAAATAGTCGTTAGTCGTTAGTCTTTAGTCGTTAGAGGAGTGGGATGAGATTGGCCATTTTTGCACGACCCCTTGTATCCCCTAAAGGGGGAAGACGCTGGTCGTAATCTTTAGTCTTTTAGTCTTTAGTCGTTAAAAATTATAGGCAATGGATTGAAGGTTGTATACCGTATACTGTAGAATGTATATTGTCCCTCCTTAAGGCACTTTATCCTTCCCCCAATTTTGTCATCCTGCGGAGCCCTTTTCGGGCGACTAAGGATCTCTTGCGGAGAAGAAGCGTGTAAGTAAATATAATCTTCTGCGGCACCCAAGTTAACGGCTCCTTCCCTTTTTTCAAGGGAAGGTGGCACATCTTCGATGTGACGGAAGGGTCCCGTGCGGAGTTAAAATTATTCTACTACCACAGGGGCTAATGCGGTAGAGACTTAAGCAATCAGCGCAAGCGTTTCCAATTTTTAAAGTCTTGTACTCGTATGACCCGTCTGGCAGGCGCAGCGGTCTCTGAGCAAAAAAACTACCGGGGATCAATAACCCACACCTGAAATTATTCTTTACAACATAAATGACTCCTCAAAATTCACCTTTTTCCTAAAACAAATTTTACTTACCTTTGACGTTAGTATTTTAATTAATGATCATTTGTGATAAGATCGTTTGCAGATAAAGAAGTTAATAAAATTTGGTTTGGAATTCAGTCACGGAAGCTTCCTGCTAATATTCAAAATGTAGCCCGGAGAAAATTACGAATGATAAATAATGCTCAAAATATTAATGATCTAAGGATTCCTCCTGCGAACCACCTGGAAAAACTTAGTGGGAATTTGGAAGGTTTTCATAGCATCAGGATAAATAAACAATGGAGAATAATATTTAAATGGAATAATGATAATGCTTTTGAAGTTCAAATTGTAGATTATCACTGAAAGAAAAGATTATGACCAAATTAAATAACATACATCCAGGCGAAATATTAAAAGAAGAATTTCTGGATCCACTGGGGATTAGCGCTTATAGACTTTCGAAAGAAACATTTATTCCTCAGACCCGAATTAGTGAAATAATTAAAAGGAAAAGAAGAATAACAGCAGATACTGCTCTCCGATTGGCCAAATATTTTGGAACATCGGCTAAATTCTGGTTAGGATTGCAGGATGATTATGATCTTGAAGAAGAAAGAAATTCCAAGGAAAAGGAATTTGACAACATAAAGCCATTGGATAATACGGCAGCTTGAGGACAGTCGTTAGTCATTAGTCGTTAGTCGTTAGAGGAGTTGGGTGAGATTGACCATTTTTCCAGAAATTCTTTTTTGTACCTACGTCAGGTCGAGTGTTTTTACTGAAGCGTTAGCGGAAGTAAAAATGTATCGAGACCCATTAGGAGTTTTTAGTGGACAGAGGACAGAGGCCAAGAAATAGTATTTAGTCGTTAGTCGTTAGAGAAGTGGGGTGAGATTGACCATTTTTCCTGCACCCCTTGTATCCCCTAAAGGAGGAGGACGCTTGGTGAGGGTTTTAGTCGTTAGTCTTTAGTCGTTAGAGGAGTTGGGTGATATTGACCATTTTTCCTGCACCCCTTGTATCCCCTAAAGGGGGAGGACGCTAGGAGTATTGTATACTGTGTCTATTATTATTACACCTCTTCCACCTTTTTCCCACTTTTTGTCATCCTGCGGAGCCCTTTTCAGGTGACTAAGGATCTCTTGCGGGGAAGAAACGCTTCGTTGATTAAATTTTTCTGCGACACCCAATCAAAGGCCACTTCCCTTGTCAAGCCCGCGATAGGGATTGGGGGGTGACACTTTCTAATGTGACGGAAGGGTCTCGTGCGGAGTTAGAATTTTTCTACTACCACAGAGGCGAATGCGGTTGACCCTTACCCGATCAGCTTAAGCGTTCCAATTTAAAAAGTCTTGCAGCGCAGCGGTCTTGACTCTTGATTCTAGCAGCACAGGGGTCTTTTTCCTCACCTCCCGCGCCAGACCTGCCAGGTTTCTATTTTGTGTTAATTTTCTTTTTAAGAAAGATCAGACCGGCCATGAAAATCCAACCTGGTAGGTCTTTCTCACCGGCTTTCCAGAATTTGCAACCCATACCCTGAAACCTGTCCATTAGCAACTAACTCTAAAACCTATCCTTCAGCATCTTTTTTAATCCCGTTCTTACTCTTCCAATAATTTTCAATCTCAACATCCTTCATCCCATATGTCTCTTTAAGCCCCGCAGAGATGGTGTTGAGGTATGTTTCGTGTGGAGGATTCAGTTCCTCTTTGAGATAATCTTTGTTGGTGAAAGTGAAAATAGGATAACCGTCTTCCCGTCCCAGGAATAAAAGCTGGTTATACCAGGAACTCTCGTTCAGTAGGAGGGAACCTCTTTTTTCGAGAGTCTCGAGATCGATCACCAGGTCTTCTTCCAGCCTTATTTCCTGCTTCACTACTTCTGCGAATTGGTCAGAGGTAATGAGGTGCATTTTTCCCAGGGTTTTCGCATCAGAATTGAACTTCGGTTTTATAAAGGCTACTCCGCCGCCATGCCAGGTTTTTGATTTCCGGGCGAAGTAGAGTTCAGCATTGATGGTAATTGGTTTATTCGCTTCGGGCAAAGATTTGTCGGTACAACCGGCATATTCCCTTTGTGCTCCTGCCGGAGTGCCTCCGGCGATGTAGCAGGAAAAACGTTTCTTCAGTAAATTTGATCCGTAGCTGGCGTACCAAATCTTGTCGACTTTATTTCTCATTGCTTTATACTTTTGCTTTCAATTCTAAAGGTTAAATTCCAAGCACCAAATTCCAAATTCCAAAACCAAAAACAAATTCCAAGCACTAAATTCCCAATTTCAAAAAAAGAAAAACGGTAAGCACACACTGAACAAATTCCAGGCGCCAAATTCCAAATTCCAAACGGGAAACGCAAACGGTTATCCTGATTTAACCACAGAGGAAACGGAGTACGGCACGGAGTTCCACGGAGTAAAAAATCTGTTCTTTTTAATTAAAATACACCAAACAACAAACCACAGACAAATTCCAGGCACCAAATTCCAAATTCCAAGCACCAAATTCCACCTACAACTTTTATTTAAAAACAGCAAACCGAAAACGGAAATAACATCAACCACCAAATACCAAACAACAAACGCCGAAGGCTCTAATGACTAACGACTAGCGAAGCATTCACCCACTGCCAAATATGAAAACTGGACTCATTGTCCCCCTCCTTATACCTTTCCCACTCCTTCTCAATTTCCTCGAAATCAAACCAGTTAGCTACAGGAGAATTTTTCAGGTTATGTAATTGCTCCTCTGTAAACCCGGAAAGTTCATTGGCCAGCCATTCCCGTTGTGGAGTTTGCAGGCGGCGTTTGGGGGCGTAGGAGATCTCGGCTGGGACCAGCGGTTTCAGAAGCTCTCGAAGCATATATTTTCCTATTCCATTATTGATCTTGAAATCGGCCGGCATTGCGAAGGCGAATTCCACCAGTTTATGGTCCAGGAAAGGTTCCCGAAGTTCCACGCCATAGGCCATAGAGATACGGTCATTAAAACGAAGGGCCCTCGGGATCTTGGTGTAAAAAAGGTCCCGGTACTGCATGTTCTTAAGAGGATTGTCGAAAGGTTGCGGATATTCAGGTTTTTCCGCCTGGGCAGCGAAAGAGGGGGATAAAGCGTTTCTTCGAAAAGGAGAATTATTTCCCACTCCCTGTATATTCTGCTCTATTGATTGCTGCTGAAAGTAATAATCATAGCCTGCCCACTGTTCATCCATTCCCTGCCCATCCAGCAATACTTTAATTCCATCCTTTTGTGCCTGTTCAAAGATCTTTGAGTAGGCGAGGGTAGGGATCCCGCCAAATGGTTCATCCTGGGATTTGCTTAAAACCGAAGCTTTACTTTTCGCTTCTTCTGCGGAAAATTTTACTTTGGTCAGCGGATTTCCGGTATTAGCGATCATTTGTTCTACCCAGGGCAGTTCGTCGTACCGCTCATCTCCGGTGTAGAAGGTGTATGCATTGATATTCTTTTTGTCCTCAAACTGATTCACAAGCGCCAGGAGCAGGGAACTGTCAACCCCGCCACTAATATTGAAGCCTACAGGAACATCTGCCCGGAAACGCAGGGAAATGCTCTCTTTCAGCAAATCGAAATAGACCTCCTTTGCCTCCTCGAAGGAATAGTCGGCAGGAATTCTGCCGACTTCAGCTTCAAAATCATACCATTTCTCTATCTGTAATTCCCCTGCAGAAAAATGCAGCAAATGCCCGCCGGGTAACTGATTTATCTGCTGAAAAAATGTCTCATCCGGCATTCCGTAGGAACCATAGCTAAAATAGTTGGCCCACACCTTCTCATTAGGCTGATCCCTTCCTCTTAAATGCTGCAAAGCCTTGATCTCACTGCTGAAGTAAAAGGATTTCTCCTCCCTGGTGTAGTAAAAAGGTTTTACCCCAAACCTGTCCCGGGCAGCGAAAAGTTCTTTCTTTTCTGAATCCCAGATCCCGAAAGCGAACATTCCGCGGAATTTATGCAGGCATTCCTTTCCCCATTTCAGAAAAGAAGCCAGCAGCACTTCGGTATCAGATGCGGTGCGGAAGTCGTAGAAATCCTTTAACTCCTCCTTCAGCTCCTTGTAATTGTAGATCTCGCCATTAAAAGTAAGATAATACCTCCCGGAATTATCTTGAAAAGGCTCATTGGCAGCGGCAGAAAGATCGATAATTGATAAACGATTATGTCCTATAGCGGCAAAGCCTTTGTCAAAATAAGAACCCGTATGATCCGGTCCCCGGTGAGCCTGTTTCTTCAGCATTATTTGAAGCTCTGCTTCAGTGGCATTTTCACCTATGATCCCTGCTATTCCGCACATTTATTTTTGTATAGTGTAATTGTATTATGTAGAAAGTAAATTTATAATAGTAGATTTTACAGGTTCGCAACTAACAAAACGACAGCTCCTCTCTGCTTCCATTTGCGTATTTTCCCTGGGTTTTAGTTTCAGTATTCCTGCACCAAAACCTCAGTAGGAATTTGCAAAGCAGAACTTAATTTTCTGATCATATTCAATGTAAGTTTACGTTTTCTATTTAAAATTTCACTTACCCTGCTGGTATAACCTACAAGTTCTGCCAGGTCCTTTTGGTTCATTCCCATCTGTTCCATTCGGAATTTAATAGCCTCAATGGGGTCAGGCATTCCTATTGGATGATGCTCATCTTCATATTTTTCAATTAAAATGGAAAGCACTTCTGCTTCATCGCCCTCAGGAGTATCCATATCTGCGTGAAATATGGATCTTAATCTCGCCAATGCTTTATCATAATCCTGTTCAGATTTTATTGCTTTAATTTCCATATCAAATATTATTTGCATCGATTCTATCATATTCACTGTGCGTACCTATGAATAATATAAAAACCCATTTTCTTTTGTAGTTAATTTCGACAATTAGGCGGTATTTATTTCCGCAAATATTAAATACTGCTCTGTTGTTTTTGAGAATACTGGAGGTCGCATATTTTTCTTTTATTTCATTTGGACTTTTCCAGCTAGCTTTAGATGTTTCACGATACCATGCAGATAGTTGCTGTTCACAATCCGGGTTTTGCTCCCAGTACTCTCTTAAGGTTCGCTTCGCAATAACTCTCAAATTGATGCTTTTGTCGTAAATATAATACTAAATTACCAAAATGGTAATAGTTTTTGCTTTTTAGTCAGCTCCTTTTAACTTGTAAAATATTACCTGTACATCAAAACATTAACACCTATATTTAATGTAAAATTTTTTGCTATGAAAGTTACAGTCACTTTTAAATTAGACAAGGAACTCCTGGAAGAATTAAAAAAACAGGCTAAAAGGAATAAAAGAAGCCTGAATAATTATGTGGAATTGATTCTATCCAAGGTGGTTGAAAAGCAGCCAAATGATGATACAGTAGAAGCTTTGGATGAAGCTTTAAACAATAAAGATTTAAAACCAATAACTGATATTGATAAATTTCTGAATTCTACCAAATAGTCGGCCTGAAGCCGCAAATTCCAATTCTTAGAAAGATTTTTCAAACATTAATAATAGAACCAAAACCGTATCGAGAATTCTAGGGAGTTAATAACAAAATACAATTTCCCTTCCGCTGGTGCTGCAGTACAAACACTACTTTTGATTCATAGCATAAACGTTTGATGTTATTAATATATCGGTGTCGAGTGTACTCTCCTTTCATAAGACCGCCTTTTCTTTTTCTTGCAATCCTCTCCCTTTGGTCGTCGGTTGCAAGAAAAAGAAACAAAAAAGTCTAGGCTTACGAAAGCTTATCTAAATTTTTCATTCGGTGGCTAAATTTTAGGAACTCGCGGGCAAATATATTCTGGCGAGATTAATCCAGCTCGCTCAAACAGCCTAAAATTTTTAACGCCACTCTCATTTCAAATTTTACAATAAGTTTTCGTAGGATTAACTCCTAACTCATAACTTTTCCCACTCCCCTTTCGGCCCCGATAGCACCTAAAATCCGCATCTCTCTTTAAAATTGATCTTTTTTATAGGTTCATAATAAAAATGTTTTCCATTATTTTGTTTCCGAGGAATTATCCAGGCACATTTTATTTTTTATTATTGAGATGTTTACTATTTGAGGTTTGAAAAGCTAATTTTTTTGAATTAAGACAATAATAGCTCATCCCTGGTGTAGGATTATTTTTGCAGATATTAGATTTCCTTTCTACTCTTTCTGTTGTTGTTACTATGTTTGATAATGGTTGTATGAATAAATCCTTAATTTGAGTTGGCGGCTTTGTTTGATCCATTTAGCAGGTAATATGATAAATCTGAAAATGAATTTTTTCATCCTGTAAGTGGGTTTTAGATACCTGTTCGTTTTAGAAAAATGCTGGATTATCTTATTGTAGAGATTCCGGCATATTGCCGTAAAGTATAAGAAGACAAGATTTTTGTTCAAGGATGAGAAAGGCATATTGTTCCAACCAAAATCATTTTTAAGTATATCAAACTGGCGCTCCATATTTCCTCTTTGGTTGTAAAACGCTGCAACACCTTTGGTATCCAGATCAAAATCATTTGTTATTATGGCTCTATAATCATAAATATCTTGAGTAATCAAGTCTATCTGCCTATCTTTTTTTGGTTTTCTTTTTACAACGAGTCTATATGTTTGTGCCTTATTTGATGGGGACTGTCGTTTAAAGGGGGTTATCTCAATAGATCCTACTTCCATGGTCCCATCTTCACACTTCATTTCTTCCCACTGGCCAACTTGGGAAAAATATTTTTCAACATAGCTGTTCCTGCATCCTATGTAAAAATTATCAACCTTACTTTGTAAGAAGGAAATGACATCATATTGGTATGATGCCGCATCGGCTCTGAAATTATGGACTTTTTTGATCTTTTGGGAATCCAATAAATCAAATACTCTTTTAAGGGTGTCTAGCTGAAAAGATTTTGCATCCGAGTTTCCGTTCCGGTTTTCAATATATAGGATGTTCTCTTCATTTATGGTACATACTCCGGGCTGATATCCATAATTCCTTTTATACGTCATCTTACTATCTTCCTTTTCATTGAAAATAATCGTGTTGTCGTAATCAATAGTAAGCTTGTCAGACTTAAAAACTCCAAGCTTTTTAAGAATATCTATATTCAGACTTTCTAATTTTGAGTTTGTACAATATTGATGAGTTACAACACCTCGCTTGGTTTTACAAGATTGAGTTTGCTCGGAAAGTTGAGATAGTCTTCTTAAAACAGTGTCAGGACTTGCTAGTTTTACAAAAGGATTATTAGTGAAATGGGGTTTCAAATGTGCTTGTAAATCTTCGATATAATCTCCTCCACAGAGGTAGACTGATTTCAAAGAATAGAAAATGTCTTTCCAGGAATATTTACTTTGATTGACCATTGGAGGAAGCCTGTCATTACAAATTTGATCGATGTTCATCTTGTTCAAATAGTCAAAAACAAAATTTGCTCCTCCGAAAGCGGAGATCGGATTGGATTTTATTATCTTCACGGCTGTAGTATTGTGCAACACTAATTTAAGTGAATATTACGTAGCTGCAAAGCCCCATTAAATAAGGTTTTGCAGCTTTTTTATTATAAGACTTACGGATTTTAGGAGCAATCGGGAGAGGTGCCTTTCAGCTTCCTCCCAATCCTCCCTCGTATCAATATTCACATATGGACTCCCGGTAGTATCAATAAATCCAATATTGCCACCGTACAGCGAATTCTGCTCCAGGAGCACAGAGGTTTTGGTAATATAAACAGCACCATCCCTGTGGTAGGCTTTCGGCAGTTCTTGCCTGCGGGTGATGATCTTTTGTTCGCCTGTAGCTATTTGCAGTTTTCCTTCCTTCTCCTCGAAGATCCAGTGCGGATTAAATTCCGCAGGTACTTCCCGCACAGAGATGAGGGAGTCGAAATTTCCTTCTGTGAATTTCCTTATCACGTCATCTATTAATCCTTCTTGTCTGAATGGAGTAGTAGGCTGCAGCAAACAAACCGCATCATATTCCTCTCCCTGAGATCTTAGTTCCTCCAGCGCATGCCGGATCACCTCCAGGCTGGAGGTGGCATCTCCCGCCAGTTCTGCCGGACGTACAAATGGCACCTCCAACCCGAGATCTTTTGCCACGTCAATGATCTTCGCATCATCACTGCTCAGGATCACCCGATCCAGCAAGGTAGAGGCCTTAGCTGCCTCCACAGTATATGCCAGCAATGGTTTTCCACCCAGCAACTTAATATTCTTGCCTGGGATTCCTTTGCTGCCGCCGCGAGCGGGGATTAAACCTAGTATTTTCATTGGTGGTTTAGGTGTTTAGTTCAAATATAGTAAATACCAGACAGCCTCAAATCCTCATTCATAGATGGTGGTTTTAAAATAACGATTCTCTTGGTTATTACCCCCAACCCCCTGAAGGGGGCTATAAATATTCTTTCTAAGACCACTTCTACAGAGGAGTTTAATTAAAAAGTTCCCTTCTAGGGATTTGGGGGTGAGGAGATTATGGTTTGCTTTCAAGATCTTTTATCTTTTGTTCTATTTTCGATCGAGCATTAGTGGCATTTGTGAAAATTTCTTTGTTTGTAAATCTTACTACAGTGATGCCATAATAATTAAATATGGTTGTTCTCATTTCATCATATTCCAGTGCTTCCTTTTGAAGATGAATTTCACCATCAATTTCAATTACCAGTTTTATTTCGTGGCAATAGAAGTCTGTAATGAATTGATTTATAGGATGCTGTCGTCTGAATTTGACTCCTAATTTTTTATTAGAAAGGAGATCCCAAACTATTTTTTCTGCTTTCGTTTCTCTTTTGCGCAAATCCCTGGCTTGCTTATGGATGATCCACGAGGCCCCATAAAACATGTCGTGTAAGTTTTCTTCCATTATACCTCAATTACTCCTCTTTTGACACTCAACCCCCTTAAAAATGCTAAGATTTTCTATTCTAAAACCACCTATACTTTTAAGTTCAATTTAAAAGTCCCCTTCAGGGGATTTAGGGGTCGGGACTAATACGAGATCGTCTTACTATACCTCAACTCCACCTTCGCCAAAATCTCCGCAATCCTAACCCCCGCATCTCCATTTCCATACAAAGTGGAAGACTCATATTTCTCCTGTTCAATGGCATTAGAAATAGCTTCTTCAATAGCTGCCTGTTCGTAGTTCACATCCATCACATTCCCGGCGCGGCTTCTTCTGTGCTGGCGGTTTCCTATGTTGACGACGGGCACGCCTAAATAGGCGCATTCACGCAGGCCTGCACTGGAATTTCCTATGAGGGCTTTTGAGCTGTTAAGCAATTTTAGAAAATCCAGCGGATCCATATTCTTAAAGAAATGGATGTTCGTGGGTTTTTCAAGTTCTCTAAAGGTCCTTATTCCGTTTGAAGTCCCGTCAGATCCTGCATCCACGTTTGGCCAGAACCAAAAGGTGGGGTAATCAAGGGCTTTCACTGCCTTGAGGGTTTCAGTGATGTGTTTTTTTGACTCTTTATATTCAGTTGTAACCGGGTGCTGCATCACGACGATGTAGCCATTTTTCCAGTCTAGCTCAGCACCAACGCCGCCATATTTCTCCAGCGGATCGAAATCCATATAGGGATAATCGGCGATCTCTTTTGCCAGGTCTATCGAGGGGCAGCCGGTATTAATCACGCTTTCCGGTTCTTCTCCAAGTTTGATCACCCGCTCCCGGGCATCATCGCTGCATACCAGGTGCAGGTCGGCCAGCTTGGTGTTGGCGTGGCGAACTTTTTCATCAATGCTCCCCGTCACTTCCCCACCTTGAATATGCACCAGCGGAATGTTCTGATAAGCCGCGGCAATGGAGGTGGCGATGGTCTCAAACCTGTCGGCAATGGTGATCACTGCATCGGGTTTCAGATTGTAAAACACATTCGTAAGCTCCATCACCCCCAGGCCGGTTGTTTTGGCCATAGTAGTGGGATTCTCTCCCTCGAGCACCATAAACACCTTAGCCGCGATAGAAAATCCGTCCTTTTCAATGAAATCCACCGCATTTCCGTAGCGATCCAGTAAAGCAGATCCTGCAATGACCAGCTGTAGTTCCAGGTCAGGGTGATTTTGTATGGCTGTTAAGGCAGATTTTATCCGGCTGTAGGAGGGGCGTGCAGTTACAACAACGCAGATTTTACGTTTGGGCATTTCAGTTGTCAGTTATCAGTTGTGGGTTATCAGTTATTTGCTTGAGCCTCTTACGTACTTGGAGGCTGATATCGCTAAAGTAGGAAATCTGTTGGTAAATTTTCTGTTTTCTGTTTTACGTTTACCGTTTTCTGTTACGGTTTCCCGGTTAGACACTCAAAAATGGGAACTAAAAATGAGGCAACAAATTTTTAGCAGTAAATTCAACCATCAATTTTAAAGTGTTGAGTGAAGGACCTGGCAAAATAGAGAAGAAATTGCTATAAGAGATCCGAGAGTTCGGTCAAGGAAGATTCTGCTCCGGAAACCCCCAACCCCCTGAAGGGGGCTACTGTCTTATTCTGAAAAAGTGCTTTTCCAGAAATAAGGCTAAATTCAAATCCTTCTGAATAGTAAAATTAAAAGTCCCGTCAGGGGATTAGGGATCATGGAAAACAGATGGACGAAATTCGTTATAATCAAAAATTGATTAAATTTGATTGAAAGATAATATCATGAAGGAAGAAACAAACAGAATTACTATTAACCCCGATATTTGCCACGGAAAACCAACCATTAGGGGTTTGAGATATCCTGTGGAGAATATGCTGGAATTATTGGCATCCGGAATGACTATAGAAGATTTATTGGAAGATTATCCAGATTTGGAGCGGGAAGATTTTTTGGCATGTCTTGATTATGCGGCTTAATGGGTACAGATGGATTATCAATCAATAATAAGATCGTCAAGTACAACTGAAAACAAATTTACACTATGAAATTGGAAGCTATAAAATTAGACTTGATTGCCTGGCTTTCAAAACTTGAAGATCAGGATACCATTGAATTCTTACAGGTGGTTAAAGAATCCCAGGGGGCAGGAGCAGACTGGTGGGATGAGTTGTCTGATGTTCAGAAAGATGGAATTGAAAAGGGTTTAAATGATATTAAAGAGGGAAGGGTAATTTCTCAGGAGGAAGTAAGAAAAGCGTTGGGAAGCTGATCAGGTTACTGTTTCACATTCAAGAGAATAACCTATTCCTTTAAAATTCCTTTAAGTTTTTCAGGATTTTGCCTGCTGTCCCAAATTGTCAAAAGTAAAATCGTTTCCTTTTCAATTTCATAAATGATAATATAATCACCAACAATTTTAATTCTAGCCCTTCCTTCGTCTGTTATCTTTCCAATGTCAGGATAGTCAGAAATTATTTTTACTGCTTCTATAAATAAACCATTTAGCTTTTTACTGTACGTGTTCGTTTTATTTCTTTTTAGCCAATAGCTTAAAATTTCTTTTCTGTCATTCTGGGCTCTTCGAGACCAAATTATTTTTTTAGCCATTCATCTATCTCCAGATTAGCCTGCTCATTGGTCAAATAATCTCCGTTTTTAATTTGTTCCCGCGCTTCCCGGATAGCAGAATTTTGCTCTGTATTTAATTTGTAAGTTTCCTGAACAGCATTCTCCTGATTTAAATAATTATATAATTCTTCCAGCAAATCCTTATTGGTGGACGAGTTAATTTCATTTATCAATTTCTTTTTTATCTCGATAGTTTTCATAGCGACAGATTTATACTAAGATATGAATTTTGAAAGAATCTTAGAAGTTCAGTTTTATAATTCGCAATAGTCTAAAGATACAGAGCTGGGTCCGGGATTCGGGGTTCTGGGAAGGTGAGGTGAGCCCCACCCAAGCCCATTAGATCCTGAAACAAGTTCAGGATGACGATGGCCGGAGGAGCAGAAAACAAATAAAAATTTTCGTGCATTCGTAGCTTACTAAAGAGAATGGAGACCCCTTAGAAGTTGGAACTCCATAGCACTTCTCGATACATTTTTTTTCTCCGCTATCGCTGCGGCAAAAAAACACTACCATTGACGTATTTCATTGGAGTATATTTTCCTTTCTATTATGGAAGAAACGGTGTCGAGTTTATCCCCCTTTCATAAGACCGCTCCTTCTTTTTTGCATCGCCCAAAAAAGAAGCAAAAAAGTCTAGGCTTACGAAACCTTATCTAAATTTATCATTCGGTGGCTAAATTTTAGGAACTCGCGGGAATGTGTATTTTGACGAGAATACTACGTTTCGCTCAAACAGCCTAAAATTCGTACGCCCCCTCATTTCAAATTTTAAGATAAACTTTCGTAGGCCGGGAGAAATTCTGCAAAGAAGAATATTATATTCATTGTGATATTCATACGTCATCACCTCACGCTAGATAAATTTTTTTATCTCAAGTCTCGAAGTGACGATAGTGCTCTCAAGAAGATTTTTAATTCATCCACCGTCGTCAGATCGAGTGTTTTTCCAGGGAGCGGGAGCGATCGGGAAAAATGTATCGAGATCCCTTAGAAGTTGGAACTCCCTGGAACTTCTCGATACATTTTTTACCTCCGCTATCGCTGCGGCAAAAAACACTACCATTGACGTATTTTTTAACTAGCTGTATTATAGCTAATTACCATCCCAAGCTCTTTCGCCATTTTTCTTACACTTCTTTCTTTGTTGAGGTTAATTTTCTCTTCATAATCTTTTATTCCTTTTTCTATATAATCTAAACCTCTAACAAATAACTTCCAGTAAAGTTCTGCCAGTTTTCTGGCCATTGCTTTTATAGCGTGGCTCGGTCCCTTTCTGGCTCTTAGTTTTCTGCCGAAGGCACCTAGTGCAATTTTTTTGCTGTTGAGAAGGCTTGTGGCCACTTGTTTGAAGATTAATCCTGCTTTGGGCTGACCTTTTGATTTATGGTTTTTCCTCATTTTGCCGGAGTGGTGCTGTTTTGGAGCAAGGCCAAGCCAGGAAGTAAAATGTTTTTCTGTTGCCCATTTCTTCATATCTGTACCTACCTCGGCAAGGAGTTGCATCCAGGTATAATCTGTTATTCCAGGCAGAACAGTGGCATCCCTATGGTTAAATACACTTAGTAGATAGCGGTCGAGGTTTTTAATCTTGGGTTTGTGATGCCTTATAGGCTTCCTTGTTTTTTTCTTGCCGGGTTTTAGGGATGCATCACCATTCTCTCCGCTCATCTTCTTAAGAACTTCATCCAATTTTTCATCACACCGCACTATTTGTACCTGATAAAAATCATAGCAAGCAACTGCCTGCTCCAGTGCGAATAGACCTGCCTGAGTGTAGTGCCCTTTTAGAGATTTTATTACCAGTTCCCTTTTTGTTTTTAAAATGCTTTTTTCGCATAACTCCACCAGGACTTTCGGGTTTCTTTCTCCTTTGAGAATAGCTCTGATTACCCTCAATCCACTGGCTCCATGTACTTGACTTAAAACTTCTTTTAAGCGGATGTTCATCATGGTGAGGGCTTTTTGCATATGATTTATATGCATTGCCGCACTGCGAATGTGATCTTCCCGAAGGCGTTGATATTCCCGAAGTTCCTGGACAAGATCTTCTGCTACAAAACATCTGCTAAGAAGACCATGGCTATGTAACTGTTGTATCCACTGGCAATCCTTTACATCTGTTTTTCTGCCGGGAACTTGTTTAGTACTTCTCCCATCTACCAACCAGACATCGATTCCTCTGGCCTGTAGAATATCAAAGAGAATAACCCAATAAACTCCAGTGGCTTCCAAAGCAACAGTTTCGATATTATTATCGATCAAATAATCCGCTGCCATTTCCAAATCCTCAGTAAAAGTCTCGAAGCTTTTTACTTCTCTCCCTTCAAGACCTACAAAAATTTTGCGGGCTCCAATATCAATGCCCGCAGCATGGTTGTGAATTTTCTTCATAATAGAAAAAGTTTAAAAACCACATCGGAGAATTCTAAAGCAGTAAGACTACCATGCGGGCATCAATACGAAGTTGAGCACCAAAATCGCTACCATTATTTTCCGAAAACCATACTCGAACACAGGTAAAAAACACTATGTGTATATCGGCCAAATTGTGGTTTAAATTCCCTTATAAAAATACAATCCCCTACGTCAATATTCTTCGCTAGATAAAATTTTTTTTATCTCAAATCTCGAAGTGACGGTAGTGCTGTCAAGGAGGATTCTATTGCAATTCTACCACCGTCGTCAGATCGAGTGTTTTTCCAGGGAGCGGTAGCGACCAGGAAAAATGTATCGAGATCCTTTGGAAGTTGGAACTCCATAGCACTTCTCGATACATTTTTTTCCTCCGCTATCGCTGCGGCAAAAAACACTCGAAGTGACGGTAATACTTTTAAGAAGAATCTCTACTCAACATCCTCCTCATTGAGAAAATCCCATTTCTTCAAACCTTTCTTCAGCTTTTTCCCAATTACTTTCTGAAAGTGGGTAGCGCTAATTCCGAATCCTTTTGGCTTCTTAGACTCCAGATCCTCAAACCTAAGCACGTGCCCTGCCTGCAGCGCTTTATTCACCGCCAAAGATTTCTCAAAAATGCTTTTAAGTTCGCCGTAAGCGGAATTATCATTTTTATCAATTGGATGCTGCAGTGCAATCTGGATGTTTTTCACTGCGGAAACCAGCTGTGTGATCTCGGCTATTTCAAGAGAGGAAGAAGCATCGGGGCCGAACATTTCCCTGCTGAAGATGGCATGGAACTCCAGGATCTCTGCTCCCAAAGCAGTAGCGGCTATGCAGGTTTCGATTTTTGCGGAATGATCTGAATATCCCACCGGGACTTTATATCTTTTCTTTAATTCCTGAATGATATTGAGTCCGTAATTTTCCGGACGGGTAGGGTAGGCGGTCGTGCATTGCAGAATAGAATATTCGACATTTTTCTTCTGAAGAAATTCCACTGTGCAATCCAACTCCTCAAATGAACTCATCCCCGAAGACAGGATCACAGGTTTCCCGGTCGCCGCGATCTTTTCCAGCATCAGAAAGTTGCCGACTTCCCCCGATCCTATTTTGTAGCGTTTCACCTCCAGCTTCTCCAAAAGATCCACAGCTGCATTGCTGAATGGCGAAGCCATAAACTCCACCCCAACTTCCTCACAATGCGCCTTCAACTCCTGCCACTGCTCAAAGCTGAATTCCATTCGCTTCCAGTAGTCAAATCGGGTTTTATCCTGGGTAGAGAACGTCACCCGAAACGGCTCAAACTCGCTACTCTCCGCCTCCGCGATATGCACCTGGAATTTCACGGCATCCACTCCGGTCTTAGCTAATGCATCGATATAAGAATGAGCGATGCCAAGGCTTCCCTCATGTGCTTGTGCAATCTCGGCAATTATAAACATTCCCTTAAAGATTTAGTGAGTAAAGAGTACATCTCCCCCTTCAGGGGGCCGGGGGGTCGGGCAATTCCCAGGCTACCATCGTGGGCCTGGGCTATTTCAGCTATGATCATTGTTTTCTGTTTTCTGTTTACTGTTTACCGTTTACCGTTTTCTGTTTACCGTTCACCGTTTGGTGTTTGGTGTTTGGAGTTTGATTGATCTTGCTGAGTTGGACGATTTTCGTTTTCCCGAGGATAATTGTTATTTAACCACGGAGTCGCTGGAGTTTTTTAAGGAGTTCCACGGAGTTTTCTCCCATAACTCCTAACTCCGAACTCATAACTTTTAACGCGTCCCAGACTTTCCTCTCTCCACTTTCCACTCTCCACTATCTGAGCTAAAGTAGCAATTTTAACTAAATTATCTCCTCACAATTTTTTCAACCGACAACAGACAACCCACAACTGACAACCTCCCAATCCCTCTTCCACATTTAAACCATAAACCATCCAACCCACCGAAAGCCGTAACCTACAACCTACAACCTAGAACTTTTTTTAACCGACAACAGACAACCCACAACTGACAACCTCCCAGTTCCTCTCACCCATTTAAACCACAAACCATCCAACCCACCGAAAACCGGAACCTACAACTTACAACCTAGAACCTACAACTTTTTAAACCGACAACTGGCAACCTCCCAGTTCCTCTTCCTCATATGGTCCACAAACCACCCATTCTTCTGAAGATTGAAACCTCCACCCTATGAACTTCCAGCTTTTCGCCAAATGCCATCAAAATTTAGAAGCGGCAATTCAAAACCCGAAATTTATATTTAAATTTGAGAAAACTTGAGAAATGATAGTAGAACGAAAAGATAATGAAATCCTGGTTCGCTTTTCTGCGGGCACAAAAGCTTCAAAAATTCAATCTATTTTAGACTATCTAAGATATGAAGAACTCACTTCAAAATCGGAAGCAACGGAAAAGGATATAGAGGCATTGACCAACAAATCAAAATCTGACCGCTGGGAAAAAATTAGAAAAGAAGTGGGGTTGGATTAAAATAATTGTTGAATCAAATATCCAACAAAGATTCAGGTTAAAATGGTTTATTACACTCTATCCTAAAAACAATACTACAACCTGTCTAAAAACCATAGTCCGCGTTCGGTTGCTTAGCGGATTGTCCTACGCACAATCACCCCCGCCAGCTCGCCTTGTTTATCTACGGGACGTGAGTTGGAATTAAAATAAACTAAAAATTTTGCTCTTCAATTCAGTAATGCCTTCATCATTCAATTTAGAAATCTTCTTATAAATTGTAGATTTCTCTATAATAAATATTTTATGACATCTTACTTGACTTGCGAGATTTAACGAATCACTTAATTTATCCGAATCTAGAACATAGGAGAACAAATCTTTTCTAGGCTTAGATGTAATTTGAGCTAAAATGACATCCTGAGTTTTATTAACAATAGAATTAGAGACTACTATTGCTGGACGGGGTTTTGCACTAGTTCCCATTGTAAAGGGAAAAGGAACTAAAACGATATCTCCTTGATCATAATTCATTTAAAGAAAAGAACCCCAATGTTCATCACTTTCGTCATTCCAATCTTCTTCTAAGCTAGCCTGGGCCAGGTTCATGGCATGTCGGGTTAATTCTGATGAAGTTTGCTCTTCACTTGTTTGATCAATTTGAATTGTGACTTCTGGTTCAATTGTATCCGTAATTGGACTGTTTGTTTCAGAATAACTAATTAAAGACAGACTAGCAAATCCAACAGCAAGATATAAACCTCTTCTGTCTTCTGAATAAGCTAAATTTGTATTGATATTATACATAATGTTTTATTTAGTTAACTTTTCAAATTCTTTAATTTTATCATTCATTAAATCTCTTATACTTTTACAGGTATTGATATCCATATGAACTCCAAAATCGTACTCTCTAACTATTCCACTTTTTGAATTATCAGTAATACCAACTAATTTACCTAGACGACCATCACTTTCTAGTTCAAAAATAGTTCCCTTAGGTATAACGTTTCTATGACTATAGAAATTTATATTAATAAGTCCCGAAGGAGTTATAGCAGCACTGGCACCATCAGAATGTATTTGGCGATACTGACTGCTTTTTATATTGTGTATAGTAATTTGTTTTTTTTCTTCCATTTTAAATAAGTGCAAATGTAGTTTATCTTAATGTAACAAGCAATAAGTAAACAAAAGCCTTCATTCAACTAAATATATGTAGAAAAAAATGAAAAGCCAATAGCGTATCCTAAAATATAGCGAATTCTGTACCACATTTGAAGGCTTTCTATGATTTAAAAAGTAACAAACCATTCAACCTTCTGAAAGCCAAAGAACAACCGACAACTCCCAACTTTAACCCGTCCAGACTATCCTTTCTCAACTCCCTATCCCAAACCGAAACCTACAACCTACAACTTAGAACCTACAACTTTTTCAACCGACAACTTTTTCAACCGACAAAGCCGTAACCTACAACCTACAACCTACAACCTACAACCTTTTCTCACGCCCAGACTATCCTCTCTCCACTTTCCACTCTCCACTGTTTTCAACCGACAAACAATTTAAGGATATTTTGATGTTAGGTTTCATAACTGTAGAAAAAAAAGCTTAAATTTAGATTATGAAAAAGATGACATTAGAAATCCCAGAGAATATAGATCTTGATGAACAAGACGCTAAGAGATTTTTGGCGGCTAAATTATATGAAGTTGGGAAGCTTTCTCTTGGGCAGGCAGCGGATCTTGCAGGATTGTCTAAAATAGCTTTTTCTGAAATACTTAAAGATTACAATGTTTCCCTGGTCAATTATTCTCCTTCTGATATAAGCAGGGATGCAGCACAAATCTAACCTTATCCTGGATACCAGCTGTTTAATAATTCTTAGCAAAATAAAAGAACTTGAATTGTTAAGAGGTATTAGTAATAGGGTATATGTGACTCCGTCAATCCATACAGAATATGGTCAACCAATTCCTGAATGGATACTAATTGTAAAACCGGAAAACAGCCATTATCAAAAAATCCTGGAATTAGACCTGGACAAAGGAGAGGCAAGTGCAATTGCACTTTCTATAGAGATACAGGATTCAGTTTTAATTCTTGACGAATTAAAGGGGAGAAAAATTGCAGACCGGCTAAATCTCAAATATTCAGGAACGTTTGGAGTGATCTTAAAGGCAAAGCAAACAGGATTAATAAAATCTGTCAAACCGGTAATTGATAAAATGAAATTAACCGACTTTAGATTTAGCGATCGATTATATGAGGAAATAATTGATTTGGCGGGGGAATAAAGGTTTAAATTATATAAGTTTTTAAAAACACAGCTGCAAACGACAACTGACAACCGATAACCTCAACTTCCCATCATTGATTTTAACCACTGCTCATTCAACTTTTGGAAACCTATAACTTACCACTTTTTTTAACCGACAACCGACAACCGACAACTTACAACCTCCCAATCCCTCTCACCCATTTAAACCCCAAACCACCCAACCCACCGAAAGCCGGAACCTACAACCTACAACCTAAAACTTACAACTTTTTTTCAACCGACAACCGACAACCGACAACTGATAACCTCCCAATCCCTCTCACCCATTTAGACCACCAACCACCCAGCCCACCGAAAACCAGAACCTACAACCTACAACCTACAACTTTTTCCAACCGACAACCGACAACCGACAACCGACAACCTCCCAGTCCCTCTCCCTCATTTAGACCACCAACCACCCAACCCACCGAAAACCAAAACCTACAACCTACAACTTTTTTCAACCTACAACTTTTTTTCAACCGACAACAATCAACCCACAACTGATAACTGATAATTTTCAATATATTTGAGAAATAATGTTCCTTTCGAATAACCCACTAAAGAACCTAATTTCTGTCCATTGAATAAGATTAAAAACTCCCCTTCCTCAACACCTAAAAAGATTCCCTTATTTTACTGGAGCGAAGTGAAATTTATTTTCAGGGAGAAGGAGAATTATGGGGATCTTCTTTCTAAATATCTGGTGGAACGTATTAGTGGGAGGGAAGTTAAATTTGTTCAACCCAAAAAACAGCCATGGTACAGGCGGGACAAAAAGAATTACGTGGCCATAGGTAGTATTATTCATCATGCAGATAAGAACAGCATAGTGTGGGGGAGTGGGATAATAGATCACCAACAGCCAATAGCTGAAGCTAAATTTACAGCAGTACGCGGCCCAAGAACCCGGCAATATCTTCAGAGCCTTGGCTATGAATGTCCCGAAGTATACGGAGATCCCGCCATTCTTTTACCAGATTATTATAGTCCCGAAGTAGAGAAGAAGTTTAAATTAGGGATTGTGCCACATTATCATGATTATGAGAATGCACAAAAAATATTTTCCGGATGGGAAGGAGTCAAAGTGATTGATCTATTAACAATGGATGTCGAAGCCACCACACGAGAAATTTTGGAATGTAAAAAAATACTCTCCACCTCACTTCACGGATTAATAGTAGCGCATACCTATAAAATTCCTGCGGTATGGGTAAAGATGTCTGATAAAATATTCGGAAATGATATCAAATATGCCGATTATCTGGAATCGGTAGGCATAGAAACTTACAGTCCTATTTTTGTAAAGGAGAGAATTTCTGAAGAGGGTATTTCCGGAATATTTAAAAATCATCCTGTATTGGTATCTGATACAAAACTTAAAAATTTAAAAGCCGGGCTTTTGGAAGTAAAACCGTTTTAATGAATTCAGACAATCAGCAGAAGAACAAAGATCATTATGATCGTCTTTATAATTCGGGGCAGGTTAAAAATATACTGCATTGGATCAACAATGTGGATGCATTTCTCAAATCCGCTTCTACAACAGAACCGAGTTGGTTTGCCATCTACAAGAACAATTTTAAAGACAAATTACCGGGGAAGAAGATTTTGGAAATGGGATGTGGCGATTGTACGAATGCTGCAGTGATGGCAGCTTTGGGCGCAGAAGTCTATGCAAACGATATTGCCGATTCCAGCGGAGAAATAATAGAACTATTAAATCAAAATTTTGAATTTAAACATCCTATAAAATTTATTGCAGGTGATTTTATTGAAAATAACCTGGAAGCCGATCAATTTGATTTTGTCATCGGGAAAGCTTTTCTTCATCATCTTGAACTTCCACTGGAGGAAAAATTTCTCAGGGAAACAGGACGGCTGCTAAAAATTGAGGGAGAAGCGCGTTTTTTTGAGCCAGCTGTAAATTCCAGGTTTATTGATGCAATTCGCTGGCACATTCCTGTCGGGAACCGGCCTTCAAAATTAAATAAACGAAAATTTAGGGAATGGAAGTTGAACGATCCTCACCCGGACCGGACTTTTAGTAGTAGTCATTTCGAAAATGCGGGAAAGAAATTCTTTCAGGAGGTAGAAATCCACCCCATAGGAACTCTGGAAAGGTTTAGCCGGATCTTAAAATGGGGTAACAAACAAAATAAATTTAAGAGGTGGGCACTAAATGCAGAAACCTTTCTACCCTCCTCTTTAAATAAAGCCTTTACCCGCAGTCAATTAATAATCTACAGAAAGCCTTTATGATTATTTGCCTATGATGGAACGGTAAAAACGGAGGTTTTTCTCAACCACCACCTCTGAAGAAAATTGCAATATCACCTGGTTTCTTGCAGCCTTCCCCATCCCGGAGGCGAGTTCGGGATCATTTAATAATTTAAGAACTTTTTTTGCATAAAGCTCATGGTTCGTCGGATGAACGGTAAATCCGGTCTTCCCGTCAATCATGATCTCCTCTGCCCAACCTACGTTTGAAGTTACCATTGCTTTCTCCATAGCCATGGCTTCAAGCCATGCCATAGGTAATGCTTCAGCAAAACTTGGAAGAACGATCACAGTAGCTCTTGAAATTTCTTCCCGTACTTGCATAGGTGCCAATGTTCCCAACCATTGCACATTTACCACTAATTCCTTTGGTAATTTTTCAAGAAACAATTCACGTGTTGATTTCTGTGTTTCTACGTCTATCACATCTCTTCCCGCCATTAGAAGCCTCGCTTCAGGATTTTTTTTACTGATATAACTAAATATTTCGACAAGTTCAAGCACCCCCTTTTTTCTGATTATACTCCCGAAGTACAAAATCCTCCCCGGAATCACATTTTCCCCTGTGGGTTTAAAAATGTTTACATCAATGGAATTAGGAATGACTTTAATTTCCCTTTTTATATTAAAGATCTCAGCTGTTTTTTGGGCAGTAAATTGACTAACAGACAGGAGTTCATCTGCTCCCGCTAGTGCAAATTTCTCAAACCAGAAATTCTTTTTTTTCTGTGGCCTGTTTTCCAGCCTGCAAAAATAACTATCACTCCCGTGAAGGCGAATAATCACAGGGCATTTTATATCCATAAAAGCGGTAATGCCTGTCCAGTCAGGTCCTTCCAGAACATCAATTTTCTGCTCTTTGATCACCCTGTTGATATATTTCTCAAGAAATTTACGGTGAAACCACCACCCCAGGAAAGGATAATTGCGTTGTTTAATATAGTGAAAGTTTATCCCTCTTTCTTCAAAAATTTTGTAATGCATTTGACCATAGACGAAGATGGTTATCCTTTCGCCTTTTTTCGACAATTTCTCAGCCAGATTTCTAATACTCGTACCCAATCCCCCTGATGGAGTGGAAAACGGATGTGGATATTCCGGTGTTAGGAAGGCTAGGTGCATCATCTACTGATTATTCATTTTTAGTAATACCGTTTATAGCATCCCATATTCTTCCTGAACTTTCACCGGCGGGAGGTTGATTAATTTTTTCAAACCATCTCATTGCCTTTTCTACAGTTGGTGCAGGATTTGTTAACGCCATTTCAATTTTCAGAGCCATCTCTCTTTTTGAATCTAACCAAAATACTTCTTCACCGGTTGGCATTGAGCGAAAATGAACGAAATTATAGATCTTTTTAACAGACCAATCAACCCTGTCTTTATTTTTCGGTTCATAATTTACATAGAGACATGGTTTTTTAAAAATAGCAAAATCGAAAACCATAGATGAACCTAAATTGACTACCATTTCAGAATGCAGGATGGTGTTTATCTGTATGCTAAGGTCTTCTTTTGTAGGAAATACAGTACTCCAGTTTTTTCCGGTCTTTTCCCATTTTGGAGCTACAGGAACTATCAGATCTTTGTATTGACCAAGTACTTGTTGATAACGATCTGTAAAATCCACCGGGCAACGTCTAAAGATAATTCCCAAGTTATAGCCCTTGTTGTTTAACAGCTTTACAACTCCGGCAAGATAGTCTAAATATTGGTGATCATAGGGAGAGGTGGTAACATCATCACCGCTGAAACAGATATACTTCCTGGCAGAATCCAGGCCATTTACGTAAAAGAATTCTTCTCTACTTTGTCTCAGGCTGAGGTCAAAATGAGGTTCGAATTGGGGGCTTCCGGTTATATGGATCTGCTCATTCCCAATTTGAGGATAATAGGACAGGAGCTCCTTCTTCATATATTCACTCCACACAAAATAATGATCAGGCTGTACCACCATAGTTGCTTTTGGAAGGTTGTCCCAGGAAAAGATAAAGCTTGCGGTTGGTATTCCAAGATCCTGAGCCGCTGTCAAGGGAGCAATCGCATTCACGGGCCTTTGATTTGTGCAGAATACGAAATCAGGTTTTTCCTCTTCCAGGACCTGTTTACAGTTGCGGTAAAAACTTCCCCTTCTTTCTGAAGCCTGTAAAGCTTTTCTCAGCTGTTGCAAACCTTTTTCCCCCTGGTGACTTCGCACTAAGGAATTGACTATTTGATTTTTTAATTTAGCTTTTAGCCCTTTATTGTATGCAGGGAATTTGTAATCCTGATAAACGGTATCTCCAAACTTTGTGGTGAAATGGTCAAGCTCGACTTCAATCTTAGCTCTTTTAAGCAGATCTGTTTTTGCCCTGGCTTTTCCGCTCAGTTTTATTTCTTTTAAGCCAAGGGCGGTTAAATCAAATGCAGTGTGGTTCCAGAATACCACATCCCAGCCTCTTTGTTCGCCCATTTCCACAAAGGAGGTGAATGCAAAATTGCGAAGGCCCAAACCATCAGGGAGAAGAATTAAAACTTTTTTAGTAGGCATTTTTTGTTGCAGTTCGATTCAAAGATAAAAATCAAAAAAGATAGATCATAAAATAAAAAGGAGCAAATAGATAAGGTTGTTTAAATGCTTTATTTTTTGATAGCTTTACAATCTTTAAATCTGTGTTTTGATTAAAAAAATCCTGATTCGTTTAGGGGTCAAAAATTTAATTGGCCTTTTAAAAATTTCGAAAAATCTTCAAAGTGAAGGATGGCATTTAAGCTTGAAGAAGAATAGCGCCTTAGATAGTAATGGAGACGAATTGCCATGGTATACCTATCCGTTTATTCATTTTTTAAAGCAAAGGCTGAATAAAGATTTGGTAGTATTTGAATATGGTAGTGGAAATTCGACTATATGGTATTCGAAAAGGGTTAAGCAAGTTGTTTCCGTTGAACACAATGTAGAATGGTTTAACAAAATCAAATCCAGGGTGAGTAATTCATCCAATGTAGATTATATTTTTAAAAATTTGGGTTCCGGAGAATATCAGAATGAAATTCTGAATTATAACAATGCATTCCATATTGTAGTAATTGATGGGTTACAAAGAGTTCAGTGTAGTCTTAATACTTTAGGAGCTTTAAAGGAAGACGGAGTTATAATTTGGGATAACAGTGATAGAAGCGAATATGAGGAAGGCTATAATTTCTTACTTTCCCAGGGATTTAAGAGAATTGATTTTTGGGGCATTGGTCCCCTTAATTATTACTCCTGGTCGACATCAGTTTTTTATAAGGATGGAAATTGTTTAAACATATAGTTTTTCTTCCACAAGGTATAATTTAAAGCGGGTAAAAGTCAAAAAGAAGTTATTGATACGATCTAAAGATTTTTATTTTTTCTCTACACAGCAGGGAGTTTCAAAGGAAATTCAAGAGTGCAGTATCGACCTTTACCAATATAATTATTGGGCAAATGATGAACAGATGAACCTGGATGAGTGGATAGGGTTCCATTTGATTGGACTAATGGGATAATAGTGCTCTTGTATCTATTCATATTTACTCCATGCCACCCTACGGCAGCTTTTGCTCTAACCCCATATCCAGTAAAATTAAATTGCCACTCGGGGCTTTTAGTAAAGTCTTTTAGTTCTTTCCTGTCATATATCCAAAAACCGCAATAGGGATTTAAGTCGTTTATTAGAAATTTTTGTTCTTCAAGTTCAATTAGATCTTTAAGTGGCCAGTTAACGTCGGTCAATAAGCTTCTGTTATTTTTGTCTTTTTCAATTCTAAGAAAACCGAGATTGAAGTCATTCTTTAGGGCTAATTCTTTATATTTTAACCAATAATCAAAATTTTCCTTTTTAAATTCAATATCATCCTCTAAATAGAGCTGGACATCATATTCGTCAACCAACTCTTCAATAAATCTTCTGTTTTCCCATGCGAGATAGAAAGGATGTACTAACCATTTGATTCCCAGTTTGTCTACCAGGCTGTTTTTTAAAAATCTTGCAAACTTAAATTTTCTGTAGTTGAAAATTTTATAATGCATATTCTCCTTGGAAGAAATTGTAAAGCGTTTATTAGTGTAAATATAAATATCAATATTTTCGTCAATTTTCAATAGTTCTTCTATAACCTTTAGAAGATAGGGCAACCTCTCAGGAGAATGGAAAAAAGTAATATGCGCGGCTAATTTCACTGACTTTTAGATTATAGTGGACAAAAGCGCCAATATAATTAACTAATTTTAAATTTACTGAGCCCATGTAAAATTAACTACCCGCCTAATGAAGCGAAATATGGCTTTACTGCTGAAGAAGCGCGTTAAGGATTCTCCTTAAGTGCCTTTTAATGGCTGAATTATTTTATATTTGGAACAGCCCCAAAATAAGCTAATCATATTGCAGATTTTTCGATTTTATAAATGAACAGACTTAAGCTATTACAGGATCTGGTGGATCAGAATAAATATGAGAATTTCCTTGAAATAGGGTCTCACAAGGGAAAGACGCTTCTGCCTTTAAGATGTAAATTTAAAACTGCAGTTGATCCGGCTTTCAGAATTTCTCCTTCTTTTTTTTTGAAACACTTGTATCAAAATCCCGATAATTTGAGAAATCGATATTTCATGATGACCAGTGATCAATTCTTTGATCAAAAAAAATCCTATTTGAAGAAAAAAGGAAATATGCACTTGATCTTTATCGATGGATTACACACTTTTGAAGCCAGTCTTAACGATGTTTTAAATTCGCTTTACTGGTTAGATCCCAAAGGTGCAATTGTGTTACATGATTGTTTTCCGCCTTCAGAGGCTGCTGCTACGCCTGCCACATCTTTGAAGGAGGCAGCAGGAATGAATATTCCCGATTGGAGCGGGACCTGGTGTGGTGACGTTTGGAAAACAATTGCGTATTTAAAAAAGAGATACGGGGAAGCTCTTAATATAAATGTTGTAAATGCTGACATGGGCTTGGGTATAGTGCGTTTAAACAATAATCAGAATAAGATTGATAAAGATCTGGATAGGGGGCTGTTTTCAAAAATTAATGCAATGAGCTATGTAGATTTGCAAAAGAACCCTCAATCGTTGATAAACCTTTGTGAATTTCACGAAGTTCCCGGGGTTTAAAATATATATAAGACCATGACCTTTACTTCCGGAAACTTAGGGAAATCGATTAAAAAAAGAATCAAGAAATTTTTATTTCGCCTTCAACCATACTCACATCTTTTTTCTCAGGGAGGAGAAGATGCCATTCTGTATGGGATCTTTTACAAGAAAATAAAAAAAGGAACAACAGGGTTCTTTGTAGATGTTGGTGCCTATCATCCCTTCATACACTCAAATACTTACCTGTTCTATCTCAAAGGGTGGAGAGGAATTAATATTGATGCTAATCCTGGAAGTATGAAGGAATTTAAAAAGAAAAGGCCAAGGGATATAAATCTGGAATTGGGTATAAGTGATAAAAATGGATATTCAACATTTTATGTTCTACATGAGGATTCTACAATGAATACTTTTTCAGCAGCAAACCTTCAGGAGCATAATATGTTACAAGCCGTAGAGAAAAAAAAGAAAATTGAGACAAGAACTCTTGAGAGTGTTCTGGATGAATACTCCGAAGAATTTACGGAAATTGATCTTTTTAGTATAGATGTTGAGGGATTTGACCAGGTGGTTCTGGAATCAAACAATTGGTCAAAGTACAGACCAAAGGTAATCGTTGTAGAAATGAACTGTTCTGATATTCATGATGTAATGAAACATGAAATAAGTCTTTTTCTTTACAAAAAGGAGTATAAAATAGTGGCTAAAAATCTTATAAGAAAAGATCTGGCCAGTGTGTTTTTTGTTTCCAATGATTTTGATTATTGATCTCTGTTATGACTGACAATTGCGTAAGTGTTTTTATGCTCACCTATAATCAGGAAGATTTCATTGCGCAGGCCATTGATGGAGTGCTGATGCAGGAAACCAATTTTAAGTATGAATTAGTTATAGGAGAGGATTTCAGTACTGATAGGACAAGGGCAATTTGCGAGGAATATGCAGCGGTGAATCTTGAAAAAATAAAATTGCTCCCGTCAAACAAGAACCTTGGTTTAATAAACAATTTTATCAGGACCTATAAAGAGTGTGATGGAAAATACGTAGCGATTTGTGATGGGGATGATTATTGGACGGATCCTTTTAAGTTGCAAAATCAAGTAGATTTTTTAGAGAAAAATTTTGACTACAGCCTAGTTTTTACCTCTTTTAAATTTCTATTTACCGATGGACGGTTTGTCATTAAAGGTTACGAAGATCAAAGAGCCATCACCGGTTTTGAAAATCTGATTTTTCAAAACTATATTTGCTCGGCCACGGCTCTCTTTAAAAATAAATTGGCCCCGGATGACTTCCCGGTCTGGATCGATCAATGTCCATATGGAGACTGGCCACTATATTTATGGACCACCAGGAAAGGAGAAAAAATCAAATATTTAAGTGATGTAACAGCCGTATACAGAAGGGAAATTGGAGTTTCTGAAAAAATGAAGACGGTGCCATGTAAGGTTGCCAAAGAAAACATGGAAATTCTGAAATATTTAAAAAAAGATATACATTTTGCTGCTCATGATCGCGTTATATCAAAAAGTTTAAAAATACACCGGTTTTCGTACCTGGGTTGTCTTTTACGTGAAAAAAGATTTGCGCAATTATTGCCTATAAGTAGTAAATTAATTTTGACAAGTCCAATTAGAGTTGTGAAATTATACTTGTATATATTAAAGAGAAAATTAATGAATCCTAAAAAATGAAATGTCAGAGCTAAGAACCTTTTTTCAGGAAAATGAGGATAACAGTATTAATAAATGGATACATTATTTTGATATTTATGAATTCTGGTTTAAAAAATATAAGAATAAACCTGTTATAATTTTAGAAATAGGAGTATTTCAGGGTGGGTCTTTGAATATGTGGCGCAGTTATTTTGGAGAAAATGCTCAAATATTTGGAATTGACATCAATCCTGAGTGTAAGCAATTTGAAACAGAAAAAACAAAAATCTTTATCGGTTCTCAGGAAGACCGGAATTTTTTAAAAACAATAAAGAAACAGATACCAAAAATTGATATTTTGATAGATGATGGTGGGCACTATATGAATCAACAAATAGTTTCCTTTGAAGAATTATATGGACATATTAAAGAGGATGGTGTTTATCTTTGTGAAGATCTTCACACCTCCTATTGGAAGAATTATGGGGGAGGTTTTAAAAAGCAGGGAAGTTTTATTGAATACAGTAAAAATCTCATAGATAGATTAAATGCATGGCATTCAAGAGAAGAGAATTTGAAAGTTGATGAATTTACCAGAAGTACACATTCAATACACTATTATGACAGCATTCTGGTCATTAAAAAAGGAAAACAAGAGCAACCTGTTAATGAAATGAGAGGGGAGGTAGTTTTATCTGGTGAGAGTTTTAAAGAAGCTTATAAAAAGGAAGAGAACAGAAAAAGATTCTTCACCTACAAATATAAAAAGATGATCAAGGCCTTTTTTAAGCAACTTTTAAAATGAACAAAAAATAGATCAAAAATGTCTACCCATTGATAGAGAGGGAAGGAGGCAGGTTTAAGAAAATTAGCATTTTTGCACAAACATGGTACAAAATTTAATTGATTGGAATTAGAAACTAGAATTTATCAAAGAGAAAATAAATTAAGTTTTGGTAAGCATCTTAAAGAGAGTATTAGTGATATATATTCTTCAAGATTTTTGGCAAGACAGTTAGCAGAGCGGGATATTAAAGCGCAATACCGGCAATCTTATCTTGGGATAATTTGGGCTTTCATTACTCCCCTTGTAACCTCTGCGGTATGGATCTTTTTGACCCTGTCAGGCACCATACAGGTCACCGAAACAGGAATACCTTATCCTTTATTTGTTTTTTCCGGCACTTTGGTGTGGTCCATTATAATTGCGGCAATTAATTCGCCAGCGCAAAATACAAATGGAGCTCGGGGCATAATGAATAAAATTAATTTTCCCAAAGAAGCATTAATTCTTTCAGGATTATATAAACTGCTGTTTAATTCTTCGATAAAAATTTTATTGCTAATGGCATTTATATTTCTGTTTGGAATTGGATTTCACTGGAGTCTGCTGTTGCTGCCTTTTGCCATTTTCGGTCTTCTTTTATTTGGAACCACAATAGGTTTGTTTATTACTCCTATCGGGATGCTTTATAATGATGTAGGAAAGATTATATCTATGGGGCTCAATTTTATAATGTATATCACTCCTGTGGTTTATGCAATTCCAAAGGAAGGTATAATGCGAGAAGTGATGCAAATTAACCCATTGACCCCTTTAATTGTCACAACCAGAGATCTTCTAACAGGTTCTTATCCTAATTTTTTAATATATTATTTAGCCGTAATAGCTTTTTGTATTCCTTTGTTTTTTACAGGGCTGGTATTTTATAGAATTTCAATCCCTATTATTGTAGAAAGATCCAACTGATATATATTATGAAAGAGAATGAGTTATTGGTGAAAGTTGAAGGCCTTTCAAAAAAGTTTTGCAAGGATCTTAAAACCAGTCTTTGGTATGGTGTTAAAGATTTGTATTCCAATATTGGAGGGAACAAAAATAACAGCTTACGGGATAAGGAATTCTGGGCAGTCAAGGATATAAGTTTTGAACTTCGTCGCGGGGAATGCCTGGGTTTAATTGGCCATAATGGCGCAGGAAAATCTACTCTTTTAAAAATACTCAACGGGCTTATAAAACCAGATACTGGTAAAGTAACTATAAAAGGTAGGGTGGGGGCGCTTATTGAATTGGGAGCCGGATTTAACCCTATTTTAAGCGGCAGGGAAAATATTTTTAATAATGGAGCAATTCTCGGCTTTACCCGAAGGGAAATAAACGATAAAATTGAAGAGATAATAGATTTTGCAGAATTACGGGAATTTATAGATATGCCTGTACAAAACTATAGTAGTGGGATGACGGTGCGTTTAGGTTTCGCAATTGCAGTTCAGATTGAGCCAGATGTTCTTCTCATAGATGAAGTTCTGGCTGTTGGAGATATGGGCTTTGTATTAAAGTGTTTTAAATCTATTGATCGATTATTACCTAATACAGCGCTAATTTTTGTTTCACATAACATGCCAATGATTTCCCGGTTATGTAATCAAATTTTACTTTTGAATAAGGGAGAATCATATTATCAAGGAAAGGATGTGGCTAAGGGCATTGCATCATATTATAATAAGTTTTCAAATAATCCGGAAAGTATAATATTTACAGATAATTCAATACGATTTTTAAATTCACGAATTATTAATGCTAAAAAAGAAGAAGAAAAGTTTTTAGTAAACTGGAATACTCAACTTCATTTGGAGTTAGAACTGGAGAATTTAACTCTTTATCATTTGCCGTTTATTACTGTTAGTTTTTATGATAAGGAACAAAGGGAGGTGGCAATTTTTAATTATGATCAAAAAGTAAGGGCTTTAGATACGGGAAAGTTCAAGCTGTTATTTATCCATCCAAATTTGCAATTATCTAAAGGAATTTATACTGTGAACCTTATTATATATAGTTCATCTGAATTAAAAAACCCTATGCTCAGAATAAATAATATTTTATCCTTGCAAATAGAACATCCCACCCAATCATATCCACCTTTTTTGTTGGATTGTAAAATTCAAATGCAAGAATTTTAAAATTTAGTCTAATTAAAAAATCCCCAATGAGAATCTTAGTGGCCACCAATCACTTACACACTTTAGGAGGCTCAGAAACTTTTACATATTCAATTATTGAAGAATTGATAAGAAGAAGGAATTTCCAAGTAGAATATTATACCAACATTCGAGGCTTAGTTTCTGAGAAAATAGAAAAAAATCTTGATGTGAAATTTTCAACTCATGACAGGTATGATCTAATTCTTGCAAATCATACCTCAATTGTTGAGAAATTTTATGGGAAAGGTTTTTTAATCCAAACTTGTCATGGCATTTTCCCGGAATTGGAGCAACCCCATAAACGTGCTAACGCGTATGTTTCAATTTCGCTGGAGGTTCATAATTATTTAAGGCAAAAAGGAATAACAAGTAAAATTATCTTAAACGGTATTAATCTCAATAGGTTTAAACCTAACCAAAAAGTTAGTAAAAAATTAGAGACCGTACTAAGTATGTGTCAGTCCGAAGCAGCAAATGATTTAATTAAAAATAGTTGTGATGAAATGGGCTTAAAATTTATTGCAGCAAATAAATATCAAAATCCAACTTGGGATATGGAAAGTTTAATTAACACTTCTGATCTGGTTGTTGGTTTAGGAAGAAGTGCGTACGAGGGGATGGCGTGTGGTAGGCCAGTAATTATCTATGATGATAGAGGATATTTTGATTCCTGCGGGGATGGGTATATTACGGATAAGGTAGAACTTAGTATAAAAAAAAATTGTTCAGGTAGATATTTTAATAAAAAGTTTGATAAAAAAGTTTTTACTGCGGAATTATCAAAATATTGTGCAAGTGATGGAGATAAACTCAGAAAATTTGCGGTAAATAATTTAAATATTGAAGATTCTGTTAATTCCTATTTAAATTACTATAGAAATAAGAAATGGCTCTATTATATGCTTAAATTCTTTGCATAAAATTTTCAAATTTGCTTATATCTATAAAACAAGAGAGAAATAAAAACAGTAGGATGATTTCAATAATTGTTTCTTCTTATCGCGAAAACCTTTTCGAGGAATTGAAAAGTTATATTTATAAAAGCATTGGGAATATTCCTTTTGAAATTGTGAAGGTTTCAAACCCCCGCCTAATGAGCATTGGTAAAGCTTATAATATTGGAGCTACCAGGGCTAAATATGAAAAGTTGCTTTTCATCCATGAAGACATTCAATTCCTTTCTGAAAATTGGGGGATTGTATTAATTGAAATTTTAAAAGATAAAGATTTAGGAATAGTTGGTATTGCTGGCGGTTGTAAAAAATTTAAATTACCTACTGGTCATGATTTGGGATTAAAAAAATGCAGACATGTTTATGTAAAACATTCTTTAAATGAAAAGCTTTCACAGGATGAGAAAGGTAGTCTATTCAAAGTTAAAACGTTAGATGGAGTTTTTCTTGCAATGAGAAAAGATAGATGGAAGGAATTTAAATTTGATGAAGAATTGAAAGATTTTCATTTTTACGACCTTGATATTTCTTTGAGAGTTTCTAATAAATTCACCAACTATGTAACCTCAAAAATTCCCATTCTCCACTTTTCCACAGGGAATTTTGACAATAAATGGATTCAGACTTCTCTTGAATTTCATCAAAAATCCTATAATTATGATTTCGCTACTCATAGTGAGATTGGGATAGTTAGAAATTTTTGGTACAATAGATTAATAAAAGAAGATATTAGCTGGAAGAACAGGTTATATTATATTTTCGGAATGGGGGTAGACAAACATTCTATTGCTCAAGCGGTCAATTTTTTGTTTTCTAAGAATATTTTCAAGTTTAAAGAAGTCAATTGATCTGAATTCTTTCTGGTATACTCAAAGTTTAAACCCTATTTTAGACCTTTTAAACCATAAAAATTCATGATCCTATCAGTAGCTTTGTGTACCTGTAACGGAGAAATGTTTCTTCGGGAACAATTGAATAGCATATTGGATCAAACTCTGCCCGTTGATGAAATTGTTATATGCGATGATGCTTCCTCTGATAATACGCAGGGGCTTTTAGCGAGTTATCAGCAAAAATATCCTTATATTATAAAATTACATTTTAATGAGAGGTCGCTGGGGACTATAAAAAATTTTGAAAAGGCAATTTCTTTAACCAATGGACAACTCATTTTTTTGAGCGATCAGGATGATATTTGGAGTAAAAATAAAGTCTCGGTAATGAGCTCTTTTTTTAATAAACATGAGGATTGCAAACTGCTTTTTACGAATGGCCTGTTGATTGACGAAAAATCAAATTCTTTAAACACCACGTTGTGGGATAAATGGGGATTTCAAAAACCAAAACGGCAATCCTGGAAAAATAATAACAATGCCTTTAATGATCTTTTGAATAATGACAATAAGATTACGGGTGCTACAATCTGTTTTCATAAAAGTTTAAAAAAATATGTACTTCCTATTGAGGTACCCTTAGGATATTGGCATGATGCGTGGCTTGGGTTACATGCTTCAGCTCAAAAGGGATTATATTTTTTTGATAAAAATCTTATAAAATACAGGATTCACCAGGGGCAACAGATAGGGATTTCGAAAGATGTCCCTAAAGCCACTACAGAAAAAGGGAATAGAAATTATATTGATAAAGCTGATTTTTATTCTATTGTCCGGGAGTTCTATCCCGTACAAATGGAAAGTAGGATTCAATCGTTACAGAAGAAAAGATTTAGCTGGAAAAAATTCAATTTGTGGATTTTGAATAAGATTAAATAATATAATATTGCTCCGTAATAAAGGTTCATTAAAGGAAGTAATTAAATAAAAGAAAGAATTTTGAAAAGGTTACGAGCAATAGCTATAGTCTTACCGCAATTTCATCCTATTCCCGAAAATGATGAGTGGTGGGGTAAAGGTTTTACAGAATGGACAAATGTCGCAAAGGCAAAGCCCTTATACAAAGATCATTATCAACCACATTTACCGGCCGACTTAGGTTTTTATGATCTAAGGCTCGAACAAGCCAGAGATGCTCAGGCAAAGATCGCAGCAGAACATGGGATTCATGGTTTCTGCCATTATCATTACTGGTTTAATGGTAAAAGATTACTTGATTATCCAATAGATGAAATGCTTAGGCTTAAAAAACCCAATATGCCATTTATGTTGTGTTGGGCTAATGAGAACTGGACCAGACGATGGGACGGGCTTGAAAATGAAGTGTTGATCAAACAGGAATATGATACGAAGGATGATACAGCCCATATTCGTTGGCTATGCAATAATGTTTTTAGTGATAAAAGATATATTAGAGTAGATGGGAAACCCGTATTTGTTATTTACAGGGCAGATTTGTTCCCTAACATTCAGGAGACTCTTAAACTTTGGAGAAAAATAGCTAAGGAAGAGTTTGGTTATAAAGATTTATACCTCTGTGTAATGGAAAGCTTTTATAAAATTCAGAAGCCTCAGGAATCCGGATTTGATGCAGCAATAGAATTTTCCCCACATCACATTTTAAAATATAAAAAAGAGTCGAAAAGTAATTCAATTTTAAATATTTTAAAAAGAGAAAAGAAGAAGAGTCACAGTTTCCGGGATTATAAACAGGCTGTGGAAGAAAGTATTGATAGAGAGGTGCCTGAATATAAATTATTTCGATCTGTAACACCTTCCTGGGATAACACGCCACGTAGAGGCGAAAATGGAATAATAGCCATTGGGAGTACTCCTGAAAAGTACCAATATTGGTTGCAAAAATTATCAGAAAAATTTGGGCCTTATTCTGAAGAAGAGAATTTTATATTTATTAATGCGATGAATGAATGGGCAGAAGGAAACCACCTGGAGCCTTGCCAACAATATGGAACTCAATATTTGGAGGCTACTAAGTCCGCCTTAAAGGATTTTTAAATTATTGAGGATGTTAAAAGTTTATGCCATTGTTTTAAATTATAATTCTTCTGATGAATGTATCGGGCTTTTTAAAAATCTCACTCAGTACGGCCAAGACATTTCAGAAATTTTAATTATAGATAATGCTTCACGAATTAATGACATTGAAAATCTAAAGAAAAATATTCCTTCAAAAAACTTATTATTTAATCCTGAGAATTTAGGATATGCTGGCGGCAATAACATTGCAATTCAAAAAGCCTTAGATGAGGAAGCAGATTTTATATGGGTCTTAAATCCTGATATAAGAATTAACGCAGAAACGTTAAACCATCTTCTTAACCTTATGGAGAAGGATGATAAACTTGCAGCAGTAGGGCCAAGAATATTAAAAAGGGAAGATCCGGATTTAATATTTTCAGATGGCGAGAAAATTGTCAGGGATGAAAGCTTACGTACCTACCATAAAAATCATAATTATTTGGTAGATGAAATTCAGGGATCAATAGATTATGACATAGATTATATTGACGGGAGTTGTCTTTTATTTAGAAAAGAGGCGCTTGAGGATATTGGTTTATTTTGTGAGGATTATTTTCTTTATTTCGAAGAAACTGACTGGTGCTTAAGAGCAAAAGAGAAAGGCTGGAGATTGGCCGTAAATTCTACTGCCAAGTCTTATAATTTAACAAGTCAAAAAACTGCCTTATTTCATTATTATATGATGAGGAATAGGATGATCTTAAGTAAAAAATTTTTTTCTTTCTACAGAAAAGTCCAAAAACATTATTTAAAAATTTTGGTTCAGGAAATAGTTGGAAGAATTAAGGGAACTTATTTGCAACCATTTTTTATAAGTCGGTTAAAAGGGTTATTTTCGGGTATATTATATACACATAAACGCACTTGAAAGTATTACTTCCATTTAAAGAAGATTTAAACCCTTATCTTAAAGAAATTATTACCTATTCAGAATGTTCTTTTGTTTATGATCATTATAAAAATTATTCCTCTGAATATGATATAGTAAATATTCATTGGCCAGAAGCTCTTTTTGACTGGTGGGAGCCAACAGAACAACAACTGTTGGATCTTGAAAAGGATATACGATTTTGGAAAAAAAACTCGGTAGTAGTCTACACTAAGCATGATGATCGACGAACTAAGGGTTCTACCCCGCTTTTCACACAGCTGTTCGAGTTAATAGAAAAATATACCGATGTTTTCATCCACCTGGGTGAGTATAGCAAAGCAAAATATGAAGTTATTTATCCCAATGCCCGGCACGAGATAGTACGTCACCCTTTATATCAAAAATCTTATGAAGTTTTTTCTAAAAAAGTAGCCCGTGAAAAACTAGGAATTGCTCCCAATTCTTTTATTATTACAGTTCCCGGAGCTATAAGGAACTTCAAGGAAAGAAGACTTGTTTTAAATACTTTTAAAGCGCTTAAAGTTCCTCATAAGGTTTTGATAAGTTCCAATATGAGGACAGAGATTAAAAGAGATTTTAGAGGTAGGATTGCTCTAAAGAAATTTGTTGATGTGAAAAAATATTTGGTGAATAGATTTAAGGCAAAGTATAAACCTCCTACTTATATTTTCACATATGAAAAACTTGGCTCTGAGGAATTTTCACTTAGAATTTCGGCTGCAGATGTCATTTTGGTCCCGAGAATAGATATTCTAAATTCCGGGAACGTGTTTTTGGCATTTACCTTTAGGAAAGTCGTTTGCGGTCCTGCAACTGGGAATATTAAAGAGGCTCTTCAAAAATTCAAGATGCCAATATTTAATCCTTCTTCAATAAAATCAGTAATTACGGCTTTGAACCAAGCTGTAATTCTACATGAAAATGGATTTCAATATCCAGAGGAACAGTTAGAAGAGTTTAAACCTCAAAACATTGCAAAGACAATGGATGAAATTTTCTTTATTTTAAAAAAATAGGAATATGTTATTTTATTCATTAAGGAAACGTTTTCAAAGAAAACTTGAGCAGAATTATAATTACCGCAGAGTATTGTTAAAGGCAAGTCAAATTAAGGATACAGAAAAAATTCTTTATGCAGATATTTCAAATATTTCTTTGAACCGTTATTTATATAGTTTTCTTAAATTCTTCAATATAAATGGTTATACAGTCTACCTTCCTAAGGATATAAACACAATAAATATTCTAAGCAAAAAGACCGGAGAATTTCAATACGCTTCCTGGCTTTTGGAAGAAGGTTTTGTTAAATTTGGAGTACCGTCAAGAAAGAAAGCTACACTGTGGTTAGAGGCAGAGCAATTAAGTAATGATTACTTCAGTGATTTCTTCAATAACAATTTTTTGCCCTCCCACTATCACGTACATAGTGGAGAATATCCCTATTTTTATCATAAGGATTGTTGGGAGAATAGTTTAGCTCAGAATGAGGAAAGAAAAAGGAGTATTTTCATGATAGGGAATTGTGACAGCAGGTACTATCAGGAAATTTCAAAAGAAAAGTACTTTAACCTGCCGAGTAGATTTGAAACAGCTAAATATCTGACAGGGAAGGAATATTATAAGGGCTTAAGATCTGTAGAAGAATTAAACGAATTTTTATCGGGCAGGGAAGATTCCAGAGTCATTTTGATAGATACTTCTAAAGACTTCCAAATAAAAGGATTAAAATTGAAAGCAACCTTACCCGAATTCTATTTTTATCTCGCTTTACCCGGGGTTGTTATACCAATAAGTCATAATATTATAGAAGCAATGGCAGCAGGCTGCATCCCTGTCATCCATAAAAGTTATTCTGAACTTATGCGGCCAAAGCTGGAGGATCATCATAATTGTTTCACATACGATACACTTGAAGAATTAGACGAGTTAATTAAAGAACTTTTTCATTATAATCTAATTCAAATAAAGGAAATGCGAGAAGAAGTTCTCAAATATTACAAGGAACATTTGACTCCTGAAGGAGTTGTAAATTCTATTGAAACAAAAACCCCGGAAATAATATTTATTCAGGCTGAATCTGTTAGCTTAGAACACCTTAGAAAAAAGAACCAGGTTTGAAAGCGAAATTGTCCATAGTTATTGCCTGCTTTAATGATCCGGATGTGGTTACAGCTGTCGAATCTGCAAGGGCACAGACATATTGTAATAAAGAAATTATTGTTGTGGATGATGGCTCAAATCTGCCCGTGGCCGGTATGATTGAAGAATTGAGTGGCCGGGTGGATCATGTTATCCTTCAGAAAAATCTTGGACAAAGCATTGCGCGCAACCGGGGTATTAAAAAAGGTACCGGAGAATATATTTTAAATCTGGATTCCGATGATTTCTTTGAGCCTACTTTTTGTGAAAAAGCGATAGAATTAATGGATAAAGATCCTGAGGTGAAGATCGTCACCTGTAAGGCAGAGAGATTTAATAAGAAAGGATCAATTGATATATATACTCCGGCCGGTGGAGATTATATCAATTTTCTCACCTCAAACTCAGCACTGGGAAGTTCGATGTTTAGAAGGGAGGACTGGATGAGGTGTGCAGGTTACGAGGAAACTCTTCCTGTTTTGGGTTTCGAAGACTGGGAATTGTACCTGAATATTCTTAAGGAAGGAGGCCGTGCTGCGGTCTTGAACGAAGTTCTCTTTCATTACCAGGTCAGGGAAAATTCCACGACAGCTAGAATTAAGGATATGAAGCATGACAAATACCAACAAATTGTACTAAAACATAGGGATTTGTATGTTCAACATTTTGATATTCTTATAACTGAGCTATTTGCGAAAATTAAGAAGGAAGAAAATGAAAAGCTTAAGATGTCAAGGGGAGCAGAATTTAGTTTAGGAAATAAAATTCTTGCACCTTTGAAATACTTAAAAAGAAAACTACAGTGAAGGAAGAGCTCCAGATTCCTCAGGTCTCAGTCATCATGGCTACTTTTAATCGCCGCCATTTAATTGAGGAAACTTTGAATTCGCTAAGAAGGCAAAGTTTCGAAGACTGGGAATGCCTGATAATTGATGATGGGAGCACGGATAATACCGCCGTAGTCGTCGAGAAAAATATTAAAGGAGATAAAAGGTTTCATTATTTTAAAAGAGCAAAGAAATATTCACAGGGTCTTCCCGGCTCAAGGAATAATGGATTGGATCTAGCAAAGGGGAGATATATCATGTTCGTTGATGATGATGACATTCTACATCCTGAAAATCTCCAGGTGAGTGTAAATGTTCTTGAAAAGTATGAGACATCTTTTTGCAGATTTGATAAAAAACCTTTCACGGGAAATTGGACAGAAAATAACCTGAACAAGATCGATAAATTCAAGGAAGAACTATTCCGCATAAATGATCTTGAAAAAATGATCACCGGAAAAATTCCTTTTGCATCCTGTACCGTGTTATGGAGTCGAAGATGCTTTCAAAACCTAAGGTTCAATGAAGAGTTGATGTATGCCGAGGAATGGGAGTGCTATACCCGAATTCTTTCTGAAGGTTATGAAGGGGTTTCTATAGAGCAGGTTTTATATTTCAATAGGAAACATTCTAATTCAAACACAGCCGAATTTTGGGAAAATGATCAGGCAAGAGTAAGTTCGTACGTTCAGGCCGCTATAGAAATCATTAGCGTGCTGAAGAAAAAGAATTTATTTACTCCCGGCTTGAAAAACTTTTTCCTAAGGTTAGGATTTAACCTGCGCAACAAAGAAATCATCGAAGAAACTCTTTTCGCGACAGGTGCAGGAAAGTTTGAAAAGATGCAATACCTTATGGGTCTGAAATATTATTCCTGGCTGCGACCAATTTTTTATATTAAAGGAAAAATTCTGAGAAATTGAAAGTACTGTTAACCTTTGGAACACGACCTGAAGCTATAAAAATGGCCCCCGTTATTAGGGAATTGATTAGGAGGAAAATTAACTTTAAAGTTTGCGTTACTGCTCAGCACCGCGAAATGCTAGACCAGGTACTGGATTTCTTTTCGATTCAGCCTGATTTTGACCTGAACCTTATGGTACCTGATCAAAACCTTAATTCTCTTAGTGCACAAATCTTTAAAGAATTCGCACCTGTTCTGAATATGGAAAAGCCGGACCTGGTGATAGTCCAGGGAGATACCACGACAGCTTTTTGTGTGGCGATGGCAGCATTTAATGCAGGCGTTAAGGTAGCGCATATTGAAGCCGGCTTAAGAACATACAATTTAACTTCACCCTATCCTGAAGAGGGGAACCGGCAGCTCTTAAGCAGAATAGCAAATTTTCATTTTGCTCCCACTGCTCATGCGCAACAAAACCTGTTAAAAGAAGGTGTGACTAAAGAGGATGTTTATGTGACAGGTAATACATCTATAGATGCTTTGGAATATGCAAAAAGCATCTTGAAATCTGGATATAGGAATTCTGAAATTAATGATCTTGAAAAAAGGGTTGATCCTGGTTTAAATTTAATCCTGGTGACCGCACATCGAAGAGAAAATTTTCAACATGGATTATTAGAGTTGTGCAAAAGCTTAAATTATTTAGGAAACAGAAAAGATGTTCAAATCCTCTTTCCTGTTCACCCAAATCCAAAAGTCCAAAAAATAATTTTTGAAAATATTGATTCCAGGGCAAATATTGTGTTGCTAAAACCTCTCAATTTTCCAGCACTCATGTGGTTAATGGAAAAGTCGAAATTCATAATTTCCGATTCCGGCGGAGTTCAGGAAGAAGCTCCCTCCTTTAATAAGATCGTCATTGTGACGCGGGAGGTAACGGAACGAATTGAAGGTTTGGAAAAAGGGTTTAGTATTTTAGTGGGAACTTCAGCATCACGTATAATTGAGGAAAGTGAGCAAATTCTTAATGGTTCTATTCCGGATCCATCCGGGCCAAATCCTTATGGCGGCGGTAATGCTGCTGCTAGAATTACTGATGTACTCTTAAGATCATTCCAAAAGGTATAAAAATCCGCGTGCTTATGTTGAAAAAGAAAATTAAGAACATTCTCAAGTCCGGATTGAACAGACTTCCTTATGTGAAAACTTTGCACCGTTTAAGTTTAAATTCCAGATTTCCTGCCGGCCATTTTTACTCCAGCGTAGTCTCTTTAGATGATATTCGAAAAAGGCAAGATCAAATCTGGCCTTCAGATTTACCACAAATTATACCGGGGATTGACTTAAGAAGAAAGGAACAGTTAGAACTTCTAAGTGAATTAAGTAAATTCTATATTGATCTTCCTTTTCCCGAAAACAAGAATAAGGAGTTTCGTTACTTTTTGAATAATCCCTATTTTTCCTATGGTGACGGCCTTATCTTATATTTTATGATAAGGCATTATGAACCTAAAAAAATTATAGAAATTGGATCAGGTTTTTCTTCGGCCTTGATGTTAGACACGAATGAATGTTTTTTCGGCGGTGAAATAGAATTGATTTTTGTTGAGCCATATCCGGAGACACGACTGCTCCAACTAATGAATAAGAAGGAAGAAAAAGTTCAATTAATTGCAGAAGAAATTCAGGGAATTCCCCTGCACATTTTTAAAACTTTCGAACCGGGGGATATTTTATTTGTGGATAGTTCCCATATTATCAAAACGGGTAGTGATGTCCAATTTATTCTGAATAAAATACTTCCCATTTTAAAGAAAGGAGTTTTAATTCACATTCACGATATCCATTTTCCTTTTGAATACCCTAAAGATTGGGTTCTCGATGGTTTCGGTTGGAACGAAGTTTATTATATTCAGGCATTTCTAATGTACAACGAGGGATTTAAAATTATAATGTTTAATGACTACCTGAGTAAAGTAAACCCTGAAGCTTTAGTTTCTATGCCCCTTATGGCAAAGGCTACCGGAAGTAGTTTGTGGTTAGAAAAGACAATTTAGGTTGATAAAAAGAACATTTTTAACTTGAAGAAAATACTAGTAGTTGTAGAATCGATCAATGTTGAGGACAGTAGTGGTTCCAAGGCAAATGTGGCTATGATAAAAAATTTGCATAAAGCCGGTTTTGACCTGAAGGTTTACCACTATACCCGAAATGACCTTAAAATTAATGGAGTACCCTGTTATGCCATCCCCGAAAAGAGGCGGAGTAGTCTTTTTTTTCTCAGTCGAATTGAAAGATATATTCGTTATCTCTTTAAAATTCAACTAAACAAGCCACTGGAACACTTATTTGGGTTCTCTTTTACTTTATTCAATGACAGGAAAAGTATAATTTCAGCTCTAAAAAAAGATACAAATTTTAAGCCGGATCTGGTACTGACCTTAAGTAAAGGTGGAAGTTTCAGGCCTCATCACGCTCTTTTGAAAATGCCGGAATGGCATAAGATATGGATGGCCTATATCCATGATCCTTATCCCATGCATCTCTATCCAAGACCCTTTGCCTGGGTGGAACCCGGATATTCCAAAAAATGGGAATTCATGAATGATATTTCAGAAAAAGCAGCTTTTAATGCTTTTCCCAGTAAACTGCTTATGGAGTGGATGGGAAGTTATTTTCCAGGCTTTCTTCAAAAAGGAGTGGTGATACCACATCAAATAGATTCTGCCCCTTCAACCCCGGATGCTTTGCCTGAATTTTTCAATGTCAAAGGATTCAACCTTCTGCATGCCGGTACCTTATTAGGCCCAAGAAAACCTGAATTTCTGATCCAAGCTTTTAAAAGCTTTTTAGAACTCCATCCTGAAGCTTCCATTGATGCGAAGCTAATTTTTATTGGAAATACGAATGAACACCAAAAACAACTACAGAAGTATGAAAAGCTTATTTCTAAAGCGAATTTTGTGGTCCAGTCATCATTAGATTCCAAAATAGTACTGGGAATGCAGGAGCAAGCCTCTGTAAATATTATACTGGAAGCCAAGTCTGAAATTAGCCCTTTTTTACCCGGTAAATTTCCCCATTGTGTTAAAGCAAATAAACCAATTCTGCTCCTTGGCCCTCAACTGAGTGAAACAAGAAGATTGCTGGGAGAGGCTTACCCTTATTGGGCTGAAATAGATGAAACTGAGAAAATTAGTGAGATGATATCCGATCTTTACAAGGACTGGAAATTCAATGCAGGAAATCTTGAGCTAAACAGGCCCGATTTGGAACAATATCTTTCTGAAGGCCATTTGAAATTGGTAATTGATACATTAAAGATCAAGTAATGAAGATCCTGATGGTTTCCATGTTTGCCAATCATTTTTTTAACTGGACCAATCAGTTGAAAAATTCGGGTCATGAGGTCTATTGGATAGATGTTTTTGATAACGGTTCTTCAGTGCAAAATATTGACTGGGTTCATCAAACGGTGGGCTGGAAGAGACGATTTAATTTTCCGGGAAGACAGACACTAAAAAGAAGTGTTCCTTTTCTGTACAAGATGATGGAGAATCTAAATGAAAGGGAGCTTGCAGATATTGTTGATAAGAAAATACGGGAAATTAAACCTGATGTGGTTCAAAGTTTTGTGCTTTTTTCTGCCTGCGCACCTATTTTAGAAGTGATGAGAAAATATCCAAATATAAAATGGATATATTCGGCATGGGGAAATGATCTTTTCTATTTTCAAAATGAACCTGATTATTTAAAAGATATAAAAGCAGTTTTACCCCGAATTAACTACATGTTTGCTGATTGCCATCGTGATTATGAAATTGCTAGAGAATACGGTTTTAAAGGAAAGTTTCTAGGAGTTTTTCCCGGTGGTGGTGGTTATAATTTTGATCTTGAGGAGGATATAATCCCTCTAAGAGATCGAAAAATTATTTTGATCAAAGGATATCAGAAGCTTTTTGGGGAATGCGTTAAAGTACTGCAGGCTTTGGAAGGAATTGAAAAAGAGCTGGCGGGTTTTCAGGTTATAGTTTTTGGTGCAGATGAAGTTGCAATGGATTATATAAATAAACATAATCTCGGTGAAAAGGAAAACTATAGTATTCAAAATAATATAGGTCGTGCAGAGCTGATGAAATTAATGGGGAAATCCCTTATTTACATTGGAAACAGTATTTCTGATGGGACACCTAACACCATGCTCGAAGCCATGATAATGGGTGCCTTCCCAATTCAGTCCAATCCCGGGGGAGTAACAGAGGAATGGATCACACCGGGAGTAAATGGTTTACTAATTCAGGATCCACAGAATGTTAAGGAAATTCGGGAACTAATTTTGGAGGCTTTAAAGGATCTGGATTTGCTGGAAAAAGCGGTGCAATATAATTTTGAAAGAATAAAACCTCAATTGGATAGAGACACTGTTACCAGGAATGTTTTACGAAAATATGCTTCAATTGAAGCAGAACTCCTAAACCCATGAAAAGCAGTATAAGTATAATCTACGCTTACCGAAATCGCGAAATACAGAGGATCAGGTTCAGTATGGAGTCACTAAAGCTGCAAAGTTCTCAAAATTTTGAAGTGATCTTTGTTGATTACGGGAGTAATAGAGAAACAGCCATTGATCTTGAGAAACTTTTGAAGAGTTATAGTTTTGTAAAATATATTTATCTTCCTGTTGAAAATTTACTTTGGAATAAAAGTAAGGCACTTAATTACGGTATCCTTCAGAGCAAAGGGGACTTCATATTTATAGCAGATGTAGATTTGATTTTTCATCCCGAGGCGACAGCTCTCCTGGATAGTCTTAAAAGGCCAGATGTTTTCCAACTCTTCAAAATGGGATATCTTGATAAAGAAGAATCACAAAAACTTAAATCTGAATATAATTTTAAAGATCTCAAACCCTCCCGCATTGGAGATGTTAATGGAATGATACTCGCTCCTAAACATGCTTTTATCCAGATTAATGGCTTTGACGAGTTCTTCCATTTTTACGGAGCTGAAGATGAAGACCTTTTCGCACGCCTTGAGAATGCAGGATATAAGAGAGATAAAAATGAAGATCTTTTCTTTTATCATAACTGGCACAGAAGTTTTTCAGGATCAGAGAATGAGCTTCTTACCACTAATCCCAGATTAAAGAATATAATGCGGATCAATCAACAACATTTTCATAGGAACAGGGACAGAAGGGTGACCAAGCCTTTAAGACAGGAAGGAATGGGGAAGATCAACAATTCCGAAAAGGCACAGCAGCTTGAGAAACCAAACTTCACTTTCTCAATTCCCAATATTCTGGCGCAGGTAGAACACTTCCTGAGAGAAGAAATTCCTACTTACGCCGGAGAAATTATCCATGCCGAATTTTATGAAGATCCATATTTTTCTACTTTTAAGCATAAAACCAAAAACCTTCTGGGAAAACAAAGTCAGCCTTACTGTTCTCTCAAAGAGGTAAACGACAGGATACTTCAAGAGATTCTTTTTAACTATCGGGACTATAATTATTCCTTTCGAATCCAGGACGATTTGAAACGTATCATTTTTAAAATTCAGATGTAGATTGAAAATCAAAATTATAGATACTGTCCTGAATGTTACCCGCAATTTTGTTAGGGATTTGATCCGGAGTCATAGGGCCCGAGTCCAGGCAGGAGAAACCAGGAAACTTCGAATAAATAAATCCACAGATTACAGGCGCTGGGAAAGAACTACAGAATTGTTTCCCGATTGGGATGAGCGCACAACGATTCTGGCAGGTTATATTGAACCCGGATCCAGAATTATAGAGTTTGGAGCCGGTAATATGGCCTTAAAAAATAGTCTTCCATCCGGCTGTTCTTATACTCCATCAGATATTTATAAAAGATCGGACGATGTAATAGTATGTGACCTTAACCAGCCTGTTTTGATCGATCTTTCGCTGTATGATACCGCAGTTTTTAGTGGGGTTCTTGAATATGTTTATGATATAGATAAAGTTTTTAATCAATTAAAGCCTTTTGTGAAAAATGTAGTGTTGTCCTATTCCTGCAGGGATTTGTCTGATGCGAACCGATTGGAAAGAGGCTGGTTAAGTGATTATTCCCAAACTGAACTGGAAAGTATTTTTAGAAAATATAATTATGAAATAATTGGCACGGGGCAATGGAGAAAACAATTGTTATATTCCCTGAAGCAGAAAAAAAGCCCCCAATGAGAACCGGTTCCAATCCTCAAAAAACGCAGAAGAAGATTGCTTTGAAAACCAATCACAGAGTAGTGGTTGTGGTATTCATTCCGGCGCTCACCGGTTATTACCAGAATTCTCTGGAGGTATTTGAGCTTTGCATAAAATCACTTATTCTTGCTAATAATGGGCACTATTCTATTACTTTGGTCAATAATGGTTCTTGTAGTGAGGTCGAAGACCTGATAGAAAGCTATTCTTCAGAAGAAATAGATTGTATAATTCATCACAGGCAAAATATCGGGAAAATTGATGCATTAGTGGGTGCTGCAAGAGGGGCACGGGAAGAATTGATCACTTTAAGTGATGCAGATATTCTTTATAAACCAAACTGGGATTCGGCAATCTACGAAATTTTTAATGCGTTTAAAAAAGCCGGTTCCGTCTCTCCCATTTCATTCAGGCATGGATTGTTCTATGGCACAAGCTCAGTTTTTAAGCAAATTCTATTTGGCCGGATAAAATTTTCTTACCTGCCGGTTCCTGAGAATTTTGACGACCAGAACAAATATCTCTCAAGCATTAACTGGAACAATGAAAAAAATGATCAGGTTAAGTGGCCCATTGTTTCCAGGAATGGCGTCCGGGCAATAGTCGGCAGTGGACATCAGGTAATCACAATTAAGAGAGAAGTTCTTTTTTCTACTGTACCCAAAATTCCATCCCTGACTCTTGTAGGCGGGGATTCTGAGAACAAATATATAGATGAGCCCATAGATAAAGCCGGATTGATGAGGTTGAGTACCTATCAAAATTTTGCGTATCACATGGGAAACCAGGTGGAAGACTGGATGCATAACATCCCATCAGGTCAAAAGTTAAATATCCAAAGTCAAGATATTTCTCCTTCAGAAAAGAAAAAAAGAAAAACCCCTTCACATAAAGTCTATATTTTGAAAAAGCATTTATTAAAGACATTGTTTAAACTTCGGTATCCGGGATGAAAACAAAAGTTTTAATAATAGGCCCTATTGAGGATCATGGAGGTAGGGAGCTTGAAGCGGGTTTTATTGTATCTGTATTAAAAGATGATTTTGATGTAAGTGTGCTATCTACCGGAAATATGTCCCCTAAATCTCAGTTTTATGAGATTAGTGATGGGATTAGAATGAAATCTTTGAAGCAAAGGTTGTTTAAAAAGTACAAGTTATTGAGACCGGCTACGATTCTAAGTTATTTAAGGAACAGGAGAAAAGAGCCATTATATTTTTACGTGAATAATAAATTTAATTTAAGACTCATTAAATCCCGTGAGAAGAATATTTTAAAAGAAACCATTGAAAAGAATGATCTGATCTTCGTAATCGCCCATCTTCAAACTTTGCGCACGAAAGAGATAATTGAACTTTCAGAGAAGCTTGGAAAGCCTTTAATATTTAGAACTACAGGGAAAATTTTAAAACAGAAATTTCCGTCATATCTTCAGAAAGTCACGCATTTCATACATCATTCTTATCACAATGCCCGGAGTTTACATGAAAAAATAAATGAGCCTAAATATCACATTATCGACCAGACATCTTTTTTGGAAAATGAACTCCTTAAGATACCTCTGGCTAGCAAAAGGGTAACCAATTTTGGGGTGATTGGAAGATTAAGCCCGGAAAAAAACCTGGAAAATCTGATACTCTATTTTAAAGAAAGTAGCGACCTTAGCGATACCTTGTTTTTGATTGGAGAGGGAGAGTTACGCTTGAAGCTTGAAAACATTTGTGCGGGAATTCCGAACGTTAGGATATTAGGATCAATCGCTTCAACAGAAATCCCGGAAATTTTTAGAGAAATTGATTGTTTAATCCTGGCATCTTACTCAGAGGCAGGGCCACTTGTGGGAGTCGAGGCAATGGCTTCAGGACGCCTGCTATTAAGTACCAGAGTTGGAGCTATGGAAGAAAGGCTTCGCGGTACAGGAAATGACTTTTGGTTTGAAGCAGACAGCAAGGCATCATTTGTAAAACAGTTTAAACGAATAAAGGAATTAAATTCTGAGGAAATATCTGAAATTGCAGCGAATAACAGGAATGTTTACCTTAAAAAATATTCTCACAAAGAAATCGCAGAGTCTTATAAAAATGCAGTCAATTTTGCACTCAATGATAACAAAAGCCGAAATAACTCATATTCATAAATTTTTTATACAGATTCTGAGGTGATTGTAAAAAAATCCAAGTGCAGATGACAAATTGGGTACATGATTTTCCGATAGGAGAAATTACTTCTATAAGATAGAATGGAGCATAAAATTAAAATGTTACAGGTATATGAAAGATTCTGTTCGGCAGAAGGCAATCAGCATATTGCCAGTGAATATGCAATTTTAAAGTTACAGCACGTCATCAGGAAGTTTGACATAAAAAATGTGTTGGAAGTGGGGCTGGGAATTGGGAGTATAGCCGGAACACTTATACGAGTGAATGAGAACCTAAATTATACAGGAACTGAAATCAACCCTTTTTGTTTAAAATCTCTTAGCACAAATATAGGGAGTAATTATGAACGGCTCAGGATACATCCCGATTTGAGAACTGTGCCGGCTAATAAAAATTTCGATCTTGCAATCGTTGATGGAAATGACGTAAACCTAAAATCCCTAAAGAAAATGTTGTCCAAGAGAGGTATGATTGTTCTGGAAGGTGATCGGTTGAATCAGCAAAAAGAATTACAGGATTTATTTCCCCGCCACAAAATAGTACATTCCATAAGTCTCAGGAAAAACAAAAGCTATAGTCCCTTTCCTGAAGAAGAGTGGCAGGGAGGTTTGAAGATCATTTTTATTAATCCCTCCCGCAGTCAAAATGCCTGGTGGTTGAAAGAAAAGATCCTGACAATGCTTAAATATCAATTTCCCGGAAGGCATTTTGGTGTAGAGGATTTAAAAGTAAAAAAACCAAAAAATTAATATTGATGATTACATTAGCTGAATTAGGGCTGGAATTTTGGCATTGCATTATCTAATTTGGCAGTGGATCTTCTTTGAAATGTTAATGAAAGCGTTATAAGATCGGTTCTCGAGAGAAAATGCAGAAGACCGCTCTTACTAGAAAGACTTTGATACTTTTTTAAGGACTGAGTGATATTACGGGTGAAATAAATTATTTCCAAACCTGATCCTTTTTTAAATATTTAAAAAATACTTTTTCAAGTATTTTAAAGATGGTGAAGTTAGGTGGTTGGAATTGAATTTATTTACATTTGTTTAAACCTCAACACCGAATAATTCAATGATTCTCATAATCCATCATAAGGCTGAAAAGCTTCTCAGCATCAGATATGAGGATAAGACGATTCAAATGTCAGAAGTTGATCTTTGCTCCGGTTTCTGGGAAATGGCAGAAAAATATCCCAATGAGATCATCGCCTGGTGTGAAGAAGATTTTGAGAACGATATAAAATCAATTGCGTGGAAAGACGTCTTCCACCACGATCTTATTATGGCTTCCTATGCGATCAAGTCAGCTTATATACCTGACACCATTGGATATATCGATCAACTTCCTTTTGTAAATTTTAACAGAGAAGTGCCGTATCCCACCTGGAGGATGAGCACAGATATTGGGGGGATTAAAGGGAGAGTATTACTCGAGTTTCAAAAATTTTTTGCACACATAAAAGATTTCGGGCTGCTATTGACCTCAATTGCCAAATTGGGCCAACAAAATGGTTTGTTCTGTTATAGTAGTCCCCATTTAATAAAAGATAAGGAAATTGCCTTACTTGAACCAATTTTTAATACAGCATCAAAAAAAGAATTGTTTGCTTTTGTATATGCACATTACAAGATGATAAGACTCTGGTTGCTCTTTTTGTGTTTTATGAGATATGAAAAGTCATTTCCGCTGCAGGCTTTTTTGTATGTGCTTTTTCAAAGAAAATATTTTAAGAAGAATGTGGATCTTTCAGGTATTTCCATGAATTCAAGAAAATTAGGGTTAAACCATGATAACATTGATGTTATAATTCCTACCCTGGGACGTAAAAGTTACCTTTTGCAAGTGTTAGAGGACTTTAAAAAACAAACCCAGGTCCCTCAGAAAGTAATTGTTGTAGAACAGAATCCAGAACTGGATTCCCAAACTGAACTACCTGAGCTTAAAACTAAAACTTGGCCTTTTGAGATCGTTCATCTTTTCACCCATCAAACAGGAGCCTGCAATGCCAGGAATTTGGCCCTTAAAGAAGTAACTGCAGATTGGGTTTTCTTTGCAGATGATGATATAAGATTGTCCTCGGAACTTCTAAAACAGAGTATTTTAGAATTAAACCGTTTGGAAACAGATTGCCTTAATATTAATTGTAAGCAAAAGGATGAGGAGAGAGTTTTCCATAAAATCAAGCAGTGGGGAAGTTTTGGTGCAGGTACCTGTATAGTGAATAAGTCTTTTTGCACAAAGCTCAATTTTGATGATGTTTTTGAATATGGCTTTGGCGAAGACCAGGATTATGGTATGCAATTGAGAAATATTGGTTGTGACATTATATATCATCCCCATTTAGAAATCCTGCATCTGAAAGCACCTCGCGGTGGTTTTCGCACTGTTGTCGCCACTCCCTGGGAAAAGGATAAGCCTAAACCTTCGCCAACATTGATGGTACTTGCAAAAAAATATTATTCACTACCTCAAATAAGAGGATATAAGACTGAATTGTTCTTGCGATATTATTGGAAACAAGAAATAATAAACCCTATAAAATATTTTAAAATGATGAGCCAGCGGTGGAAAATCAGTGAAGAATGGGCTGAAAAATTAATGGCCGACAAGGAATCGAAATCACTTAAGACTGAATTAAGTAATGAATTTTAGCTTGATTATTTGCACCTATAAAAGGCCTCAGGTTATAACTAAACTACTGGAATCTGTTTTCTTGCAGAATTTAGTTCCAAATGAAATAATAGTAGTGGATTCTTCACCTGATGTCCATACTAAGGATTTATTGAAAGGAGATAAGTATAGGGGACTCAAATATTATAAGGTAGGCAAGGAAGATCAGGGACTTACCCGGCAGCGAAATTTTGGAATAAGAGAGACCAATGAAGATATAGAAGTAATCACATTCCTTGACGACGATATTATTCTTGAACCTGATTATTTTGAGAATCTAATAGCTACCTATTCCGAAAAACCTGATGCAATAGGAGTAGGGGGGTATATAATTAACGAGGTCGACTGGAGAAAAGCGGTGAAGTTGTCAACATTTAATGAATTCACAAAGGATGGCTACACCAGGAACCTGGGAAGCAGAAATTTACTTCGAAAAAAACTTGGTCTTTTAAGCGATAAACCTCCAGGTTTTATGCCGGAATACTCAAATGGATTATCAATAGGTTTCCTGCCTCCATCTGGGAAAACTTATCCGGTAGAATTTTTTATGGGTGGAGTCGCTTCGTATCGAAAAAAATTATTTAAGAGTCTTAGTTTCTCTAACTATTTTGAAGGATATGGTTTGTATGAAGATATGGATTTTTGCATACGTGCCTCCCGTTTAGGCCAGTTGTATGTCAATACTTCTGCAAGGGTAATTCATAATCATGCTGAATCCGGAAGGCCTGATCATTTGAAATATGGCAAAATGGTGATCAGGAATGGTTGGTATGTGTGGCGCTTGAAACATCCTCAACCTTGTCTTACCAACAAATTAAAATGGTATGCGACAGCAATTCTTTTAGGTGGTATCCGTTTTGGGAATGTTTTAACCACAAAAAATAGAAGTGCTGCTTTATTTGAAAGCCTGGGACGCTTAAGTGGTTTGGTAGATTTATTATTTCACAAACCGAAAATCAACCAATGAAGGTAATAATTTACGCGCCTGTTGATGT